>NZ_JPHT01000013.1:0-40360 GCF_000733325.1 Frankia sp. Allo2 | reverse complement strand
AACAGCACCGCCAGTACGGCAAGGACGCTGATCTGCCCACCGGTATAGGAAAGCGAGTTCCCGCGGCCCCCCGTCCCGGTCCTGTCCGGGGCGGGGGGCCGAGGCGCACCCGTGCCGGCGGACGCTCCGGGGTCTCCATCACCACCACGGCCGTGGTCCCCATCACCAGCACGGAGCGAGACCTGGTCCGGCGCCTCGTCGATGGAACGCGAGCTTTCCGCCACGGAACGCGACGGGCCGTCCGCGGGGCGCGAAGCCGCGACCGGAACCGCGGCCAGCACAAGCAGCATGCTCGTGAGCACGGCGGCACCGCCGGAACGCAATCCCATGGTGGTTCTCCCCCAGCAGCCCGACTTGGCGCAGCCCGACCGGACGACGTCGGACCAGACGACGTCGGACGGTACCGATGGTCACTATGCGTGTCCAGGAGACGACAGGATCGACACGCCGACAGTTCACCACCCCACGTGCGTCCCCGGTAGTGGATCAGGCGTCGGCCGCCTCGTCCGGCGTAGGTGCGGCCACGGACGGAACCGCGCCGCGCGTCCCCGGGCGGCGGTCCGGGCGGCGGTCCGAGCGGCGGTCCGAGCGGGACAGGCCGGAAGCCGGCGATTGTGTCGGAGACAGGTCGTAAGGTCGATCAGGCGAAGGCGCGGGCGGCAGGTGGCGTCGCGCCGCCGCGCCCTGACCCAGCCCGCCAGCCGAGGAGCCCGATGTCCGCTCGTGATCAGGTCCGTGGCCGGTCGCTTCGGCTCCTGGACTACCTGGCCGCGCTCGCCGCCGAACGGCGCGGTGCCCCCCGTCGCCAGCTCGCCGAGTACGTCCCCGCTCCGCTCCTTCCGGCTGACGTCCCGTCCCATCCGGGGGTCCGGCTCGGCCCGACAACGCAGCGGGAGAGCTGGCTGGAGGTCGCCCGGGTACCCCAGCCGGCCGCGCCGAGCTGGCCACCCCCGCTCGACCGCTACCTGGCCGGGACGGTGGTGAGCCCGGACGCCCCACCCACCATCCCCGCCCATCTCCTGGACGCGGAGGCCGTCGAGCAGACCGGGGAGCGCGAGCCTCCCGGTGTCCCGGGCGAGGAGCGGGACGCTCCGCCGGGCGCCGTCGCACTGCTCGACGCCTGGGTGCGTCAGGTGTGGCGGCCGTGGGCGCCCGAGGCACGCGCCGCCCGCGACGCGCGCGCCCTCTACCAGCGCCTGTTCGACCTGCGCCTGCGGCTGCAGCGCGAGGCCGCGACCGTGGAGCTGGCCTGGGGGCACTCGGTGCTGTGCTGGCGGGTCGGCGACGCGACGATCATCCATCCGCTGCTCGTCACCCGCATGGTGCTGACGGTCGATCCGGACTCCGGGGTCATCCGGCTGCATCCCGACGGTCCGGTGAGCCTGGAGACCGAGCCCCTGCACGGCCTCGGCCTCCNCGGTCTGGACGAGATGTCGGCCCTGCGCGACCGGCTGCGGACGGCGCCGGCCGATCCGTGGGACGCCCCGGCCCAGGCCGAGCTGCACCGCCAGATCCTCGCGCCGCTCGGGCTGGACGCCCGCGCGACCACCGGTCCGGTGCCCCCGCCGGGGCCGAGCCCCGTCCTGGTCGACACCTGGGCGGTGTACGTGCGGCCGCGGCCGGCCCTGCAGGCGCAGTTCTACGCGGAGCTGCGGACCGCCCTCGCCGAACGGGACCTGCTCCCCGAGGCCATCGCCGCCGTGGTCGCCGACGACAGGCTCGTCGCCGCCGCGCTCGGCGGGGACGATCGGGCCGACGGCACCCTCCCCGAGGGTGCCCACGCCGATCGAGGCCGTGGCCGGCGCGGTCACGACGGCTCCCCCGCGGGGCTCGGTGAACGCCTGCTGATGCCGCTGCCGACGAACGCCGACCAGGAGCGGATCGCCCGGCAGCTCGCGGGCGCCCGCGGAGTCACCGTGCAAGGGCCGCCCGGCACCGGTAAGAGCCACACCATCGCGAACATGATCTGCCACCTCGTGGCGCATGGGCAGCGGGTGCTCGTCACCGCGCAGGACGAACAGGCCCTCGCGGTGCTGCGCGACAAGATCCCGCGGGAGCTGCGCGACCTGACCGTCGCCGTGCTCGGGTCGAGCCGGGCCGACCTCGACGAACTGCGCGCCGCCATCGTGGAGATCTCCGGGGCGGTCAGCGAGGTCGACCCGGCGCGGGAGACCGCGGCCGTGAAGGCCCTCGCCGAGGAGCTGGACGCCGCCCGCGCCACCGCCTGCGCCCTCGAACTGCGGATGATCGACCTGCTGGCCGGCGAGGCGCGGGAGTTCGAGCTGCCGCACGGGCGGGAACGCGCGCCGGAGGTGGCGAGCTGGCTGGCCGAGCGCGCGGAGGAGCTCGGGTTCGTTCCCGACCGGCTCGACCCCACCCGCGCGCTTCCGCTCGGCCCGGCCGAGCTCGCCGAGCTCTACCGGACCGCGCGCGAGATCACCCCCGCCGACGCCCGGGCCGCCGCGGGCAATCTGCCGGGCGACCTGCCGGACGGCGCGTCGCTGCCGGGCGCGGTCGCCCTCGGCCGGCTGCACGACGAACTCGACGAGATCCGCGCCGGGCTCGCCGACCTCGAACAGGCCGGCCTGTCCGTCGACGCGCTCGACGCGCTCGACGTCGACGGTGCCGACGGTGCCGACGGCGTCCGTGCCCTGGTCGAGGACACCCGGGCCGCCGCCGACCGGCTGCGCCGGCTGTCGGTCGGCTGGCTCACCACCGCCCGGGCGCAGTGCGCGGCGTCGGGTGAGCAGGCCAGGTTCTGGGCCGACCAGGCCACGGCCCTCGCCGCCGAGGTCGCCGAGCTGCGCCGTCTGACCNCCCTCNCCTTCGGCCGTTCCATCGAGCTGCCCGCCGGTGACCCGCGGGTCCAGCTGAGGCTGCTCGCCGACCTGCGGGGCCGCTTCGCCGCCGGCCGGGGGATCCCCCGCCTCGGCGGACGGGAGCTGCGGGACCTGCACGACGCGGTGCGCGTCGATGGGCTGGCCGCGCGCACGGGGGAGGACGTGGCAATCGTCGAGGCAGAGGTGCGCCGCCGTCAGACGCTGGCAGCCGCCGCCGCCCGTCAGGCCGCGATCGCCGCCGCCCTCGGCGGTGAGGCCATCGAGCCCGCGGCACCCGACGTCCTCACCCGGCTCGACGCGGTCGCCGGCGGCCTCGCCGACGCCGTCGACTGGGAACGCCGGGCGGCACCGGAGCTGTCCGCCCGGCTGCGCGCTGTCTTCCCCGCCGGCCATCCCGCCGGCCATCCCACCGGCCATCCCGTCACGACGACGCCTTCCGACCCGGACACGCTTTCCCACCTCGCCGGCCTGCTTGCCACGGCGACCGGCCGACGGCGCGAGAAGGAGATCGCCGGCGCGCTCGCCGAGGTAGAACGGGCGCTCGCCGAGGGAGGCCGTAGCCCGCGGGCCGGCCGGGTGTGGGCCGACCTGCACGAGGCGCTGACCAGGCGGGACCTGGCGACATGGACGGCGCTGCTCGACGAGAGCGCCCGGCTGGCGGCGCTGCGCCCCGGCGTGGAACGCCGGGACCGGCTGGCGGCCCGGCTGCGCGCGGTCGCGCCGCTGTGGACCGACGCCATCCTCACCGGACAGGGTGACCCGTCGAGCTGCGGCGAGGCGGTGCGGGCCAGCGAGGCGTGGCGCTGGCGCCAGGCCCAGACCTGGCTCGANGACCTGCACTCCGACGGCGACCTCACCACGCTCGGCCGTCAGCTCGCCGACGCCTCGCGGCACGTGCGCGCCCTGGTGCTGGAGACTGCGCGTCGCTCCGCCCGGCTGGGCCTGGCGATCCGGCTCGGCGACTCCCAGCGCCGGGCGCTGACCGGCTGGGTACAGGCACTCGACCGGATCGGGAAGGGCACCGGGAAGTACGCCCCGCGGTGGCGCGCCGAGGCCCGGGCCCACATGCGGGCGGCGATGGGCGCCGTGCCGGTGTGGATCATGCCGACGCACCGGGTGATGGAGAGCTTCGACCCGGGCGCCGACGACCTGTTCGACGTGGTCATCGTGGACGAGTCCAGCCAGTGCGACCTGCTGGCCCTCGGCGTGCTGAGCCTGGCCCGCAAGGCTGTCGTCGTCGGCGACGACGCCCAGACGAGTCCGGAGGCCNTCGGCATCGAACGGGCCAAGGTTCATGCCCTGATCGACGCGCACCTGCCCGACGTCGCCCAGCGTTCGCTGCTCGACGTGGAGGCGAGTCTCTACGACACCGCGGCCCGGGTCTTCCCGCGCACCATCGTGCTCAAGGAGCACTTCCGCTGCCTGCCCGACATCATCGGCTTCTCCAACCGCTTCTACGACCAGCAGATCCTGCCGTTGCGGGAGGATCCGGAGCTCGCCCTCGGCGCGCCGCTGCGACCCGTCCGGGTCCCCCGGGGCGCCCGGTCGCAGACCCGCTTCGGCGACGCGAACCCAGCGGAGGCGCAGGCCCTCGTCGAGCGGGTCCTCGCCTGCTGCGCCGACCCGGCCTACGACGGGATGAGCATGGGCGTGGTCNCCCTGCTCGGCGCCGGCCAGCCCCGCCTCATCGAACACACCCTAGTCGAACGGCTCGGGGAGCGCGAGTTCTCCCGCCGCGACCTGCGGGTCGGCGACCCGTACCAGTTCCAGGGCGACGAACGGGACGTCATCTTCATCTCCGTCGTCGCGGACGACAACCGCTCGGCCGCCACCCGCCGCCGCGACCAGCAACGAGTCAACGTGGCCGCGAGCCGCGCCCGCAACCAGATGTGGGTGTTCCACAGCGTCGACCCGGCCACGCTGCGCGACGACGATGTGCGGCGCCAGCTGATCGAGTACATGTACGCCGGGCAGACCGGACGGCTCGACGCGGATCTGGCCAATCGCTGCGAGAGCGAGTTCGAACGGGCCGTCCTGCGCGAGCTCCTCGCCCGCGGCTACCGGGTGCGCCCCCAGCATCCGGTCGGGCGCTACCGGATCGACCTGGTCGTCGAAGGGGTCGCCACCACGCGAGCCACCGCCGAGCAAGCCGTCACCGAAGGAGCCACCGCCGGGGGTGTGGGGCGCCGCGGCCCCCGCCTCGCGGTCGAATGCGACGGTGACCGTTTCCACGGGCCCGACCAGTGGGAGGCGGATCTGCGCCGCCAGCGGATCCTGGAACGGCTNGGCTGGACGTTCTTCCGGATCCGCGGCTCGGAGTTCTACCGGCATCCTCGGCCGACCCTGGAGGCGCTGGTGCGACGTCTCGACCAGCTCGGCATCCACCCGGTGCCGGTGCCGGTGCCGGTGCCAGCACCAGCCGGCTCGCCGACGGAAGGGCCCTGATCTATCCGTTGGCGGCCCGGGGTTTGGGGCCGGTGGCGCGCATGTTCACCAGTCTGCCGAGCAGGTCGAACCAGAAGGGGGCGCCGGCGGTGAGCGCGAAGCAGGCGATCGCGATGCCGGCGATTTTCAGGAGCCACCCCTCGACGGAGTCGGGAACCTCCCGTGGGTCGTCGCGGCCCGCGGAGTTGTGGACCCAGCCGATCGGGAAGGCGAGCCCCGAGGCCTCGCGCACCGTCTTGATCACCTGTTCCGTGGCGTCCCCCACCATGGGCTGGTCGGAGGTGAGGCGGGTGCCGGAGGCGGGNTCCCCNGCGAAACTCCCGGCGGAGCTCCCGGCCGCCTCGCCGGATGAGCCCACCTCGGCCTGGGCCGCGGTCACGGCCGCCTGCCGCACGGTGCCGTCCTGCCAGAACGCCCGTGCGAGCCCGATCGCGTCGAGGTTGAACAGGACGGACAGCAGGACCGCGTAGCCGAGCAGGAAGACGGCGATGCGCCGCTTGTACCACCCGGACAGGCGATCCATCGCGTCGTCGTACCACCGGGCCAGCTCGATGACGACCTTCTCGCGGTCCCCGCCGGCCTGGACTATCGCTGTGGTCATCGCGGTCTTCGCCGGGGAGGGGGGCATCGCGGCGAGCCCGTCCTCCATCGTTCCCACGGCTCCGGCCCTGGTGGCGGCGACGAGCGCGGCGGCCACGACCCGCCCGGTGGGGTGATCCACAGGCATCGCGTCGTACAGGGCCTGGGCGGNCCTCNCCCCGAGGGCATGCCGGGCACCGTCGTAGGCCCGCCGGTACGCGGCCCTGGCCTCGTCGGGGACGTGGTCAGGCAGGGTGTCCGGGCGGAGCTGGGACAGCAGGGCCCGGGCGGGCGGGTCGACCCGGTCCAGCAGCGCCCGAGCGAAGGCGGTGGACGGCAGGTAGGACGGCAACCGCAGTGTGTGCGCGCGGCGCACCGAGGCCCAGGTACCGGAAACCGGCGGATGGTCGTCCATGGCCGGCAGGGAGGTGTCGCGGCCAGTGGCACGCATGGCCCGAAGCGGCCCGTCTAACAGTTCGGCGACGAGGTCCGTCCGATCCGCGGGCGGGTCCGCCCCCGGATCGGACGGTTCGGCGGGCCGGTCACCGCCGAGCAGCCGTCGCAGCTCGGCCTCCAGCTGGCGCCCCCGGTAGCGGAACAGAGCGAGCACGGCCTCGTTGATCCGGGAGACTGCGAGGCTGAACGCGGCAAAGAGCAACGCGAGCCCGATCAGGACATCAAGAGCGGATGAGTCCGGCATAACCCCCCCGATTCCGAGCCCGGGGCACCCGCGCCACCGCCTTCACGGCCGAGGAGTACGCCCCGGGACTGTCCTGGGCAGACCGCGCATTTCTACACCTCGGCGCAGAACCGGCACTCAGCGGCATCATCGGACACCTGGTCGAAGCGGGCGAAGAGGACACCAGACGACCGGGCCGCCCCGCTTCGAACAGCGGGCCATGCTGGCAGGCCTGACCGGCCGGAGAGACCTGAGCCCGTCGGAGGAGCCGGTGGGGGCGATCCAGGAGATCTTGGCAGCCGGCGCCGCCGAACTAGAGGGTGTCGTCGCGAAACGACCCCGCCCTGTCAAAGAGGGCGGGGTCAAACGATCGTAGCGACGCTCNGATAGGATGATCGTCTTGGCGTCGAGAGACTGGATGGTGGATGGGCCGGCGGGATGACTCGTCCACGCCCACCATGATATCCGTAGATCATCCGGAAGACGTTCTTCGTGCTCCACGTGCGTCAGCCCCACCGCCCGTTCGGGCGGTGGGGCTGCCCCCGGCACAGCCGCGGCGGCGATCGGTCCCCGGCCACTGGAGCCCGGCTACCTGTCCCCGGGTAGCGGAGCCGGAGGACCCGCTGATCAGTCCGGGGGATCGTCGCCGAAGGGCCCGTCCGGGCCGTACGCGGCGACCTCGATGTCGATCATTGGAGGGCGCTGCGGATCCTGCAGGGGACGCAGCGGTGAGGTCGTCCCGCGGTGGTCCGCCCCCTGTTCCCACACGTTGAACTCGGCCATACTCGCCCAGACGCTGACCACCGCGAACCGGGACGGGTCCGCCGCCGACCGGTGCAGCGTGTTACCGAGCAGGCCAGGCGTGCCGACCAGCTTGGAGCTGATCTCGTGGTAAGCCCGCTCCACCGCGCCGGGATCGTCGGGCGGGTCGACCGCCCACAGCATGACCCGAACCTTCGCCGGACCGGCCACGGTCAGCTTCCCGCCGGAACGGTCAGGGAGGCCGCGCCGGCCAACTGGGCGACGACGGTACCGGTGACCATCGAGGCACTGGCGCGCAGCGGGTGCAGCGCCTTGCGGTGCACCAGGTGACGCTCGCTGTGCTCGAACTCGCGAAACTGCTCCTCGTCAACCCAGTCACTGACGATGTAGTACGTGCTCGGCTCCTCCTCCGAGCGGATCAGCCACTGCCCGAGGTTCGCCGGGTGCGAGGTGACCGCGTCGCCGATCCGCAGCCAGGTCTGCTCGAACTCGGCCTCCCGACCGGGGTGGATCCGCATTGTCAGCATGATCCGAAAAGGCGGGGTCGAGGTCATCAGATGCCTCCGTCCACGGCAAAGGTGGCGCCGTTGACGTAGGACGACACGTCGCTGGCCAGGAACAGGACGACCGCGGCGACCTCCTCGGCCGTCCCGATGCGTCCCAGCGGGATGCGGTTGGTGTAGGCCGCCTTGACGGCCGGGTCGATGCCCTCGGCATGGTGGGTCTCGATGACTCCCGGGGAGACCAGGTTCACCCGGATGCCGCGGACACCGAGCTCCTTGGACNGCGAGCGGGTCAGTCCGATCAGGCCGGTCTTCGCCGCGGTGTAGTGGGCCCGCAGCGGCAGACCGACCACCCCGGAGCCGGATCCGATATTGATCACCGAACCGGAGTCCCCCAGCAACGACAACGCGCCCTGCGTGACGAGGTGAGTGGCGGTGAGGNTGGNGGTCAGCACCTGCGTCCACTCGTCCAGGGGCAGCTGCGCGTAGGGGATGTGGCTGATCGTGCCGACGTTGTTCACGACGATGTCGAGGCCGCCCAGGTGGGTGCCGGTGGCCTCGACGAGCTCGGTGATCTGGCCCGGATCGGCGACGTCGGCCTGGACGAGCAGATGGTCGCCGCCGGTGTCCTTGAGCTCGCGGCGCAGGCTCTCGGCCTCCTCGGTCTGGCGCTGGTGGCCGGCAACGACCGTCGCTCCGGCTCGGGCGAGGCCGAGCACCACGGCCCGTCCGATGCCGCGGGTACCGCCGGTAACCAGGGCGCGTCGCCCGGCCAGGTCTGGGAACATCGCTGACTGTCTCCTGTGTCAAGGTGTCGGCTGGTGAGGTTCGGCTGGTGAGGTTCGGCTGGTGAGGTTCGGCTGGTGAGGTTCGGCTGGTGAGGTTCGGCTGGTGAGCGGGGGCAGGCGATACGGGCAGGCGATACGGGTGGGTACGTCCTCCTCAGCAAGGACCGACGGCGCGAACCACGAGGCTGNTGTTNAAACCGCCGTAGCCGCGGGCGTTCACCAGCGCCACCCGCACGGGTACACGCCGGGGCGTGCGCACGAGGTCGAGCCCATGGGCCGGATCGGGGGTGTCGAGGTTGCCCACCGCCGGGATGACCCCGTCCCGGATGGACAGCAACGCCGCGGCTACCGTCAACGCCGAGCCGCCGGCGAGGAGCCGGCCGACGAAGCCCTGCGGCGCCGTCACCGGGACCGTCCGGGCCCCGAAGACCGTGCGGATCGCCGCCGCCTCCTGGGCGTCGAGGTCCGGTGAACCAGCGCCGTCCGCGAAGACGACATCGACGTCGTCCGGGGTGAGGCTGGCGTCGCGCAGGGCCCGGCGCATCGCGGTGGCGAGCCAGCGCGCGTCCGGGGCGGGGCGTTCGTGGTGGGCGGCGTCGTGCGTCGCGGCGTAGCCGGCGATCTCGCCGTAGACGTGCGGGGCTCCCCGGGCGGCGGCGGCGGCCGGATCCTCGAGCACGAGCGTCGCGCCACCCTCACCGGGCAGGTAACCGTTCGCCCGAACGTCGAACGGCTTGTAGCCGTCCGCCGCGACGGTCGCGGTGCTGACCCGGCCACCGGACAGATGGCCGGCAATCGCATAAGGCGTCAGGCTCGCCTCGGCCCCCCCGGCGAGCACCGTCGGCGTGCCGCGGCGGATAATCCGCCGGGCCTGGGCCAGGCTGTCGATTCCGCCGGCACCGTCACTGACCAGGACCCCCGACGGCCCCTTCAGACCATACCGGATCGAGGTCTGCCCGGTCGTCGCCGCGTAGAACCAGGCGATCGACTGATAGACGCTCACCGCGGTGCGGCCCCGGGTCCACAGCCGTCCCAGCTCGCGCTGCCCGATGTCGACACCGCCCGACCCGCTGCCGAACACCACCGAGGTCGCATACGGATCGTGCGCGGCGGGGTCGTAGCGCGCATCGGTCATGGCGAGGCGCGACGCGGCCATCCCGAACCAGGTCCACCGATCGGTCTGGACGATGTACCGCTTGTCGACGTAATCCTCGACCGCGAAACCGGCGACCTCGCCGGCAAGGGTGGCGTCGTACCAGGTGGTGTCGAACCGGCTGATCGGCGCGATCTTCAGCTCGCCGCGCAGAGTTGATGCCCAGTACTCCTCCGTCCCGATGCCGCTGGGCGCGAGGACGCCGAGACCGGTGACGACCGGCCGGACCGGGGCCTGCGGCGAACCGTCCCGGTACGCGGGTCCCGCGGCCGTCGCGACGGAGGCCTCCACGGCGGCGTTCATCGCGTCGGGGCGGCGAGGACGATCGCCGACTGGAAGCCACCGAAACCGCTGCCGACCGACAGGGCCACGTCGACAGTGTGGTCCCGGGCGATGTTCGGGACGTAGTCGAGATCGCACTCGGGGTCGCGGGTGGTCCAGTTGGCGGTGGGGGGGATGACGTCGTTCTCGATCGCCAGGGCGCAGGCGGCGATCTCGATCGACCCGATCGCGCCCAGCGAGTGCCCGATCATCGACTTGATCGAGCTGACCGGGATGTCATACGCCCGCTGTCCCAGCGAACGCTTGAAGGCGGCCGTCTCGTGCCGATCGTTCTGCTTGGTGCCCGATCCGTGCGCGTTGATGTAGTCGATGTCGTCGGCCCCGACCCGCGCCGCGTCCATCGCGACCCGGATCGCCTCGGCCATCTCGACCCCGTCGGGGCGCAGTCCGGTCATGTGGAACGCGTTCGAGCGCGAGGCGTACCCACCCACCTCGCAGTAGATGTGCGCACCGCGCGACCGGGCGGCGGTGAGCTCCTCCAGGATGAGTACGGCGCAGCCCTCCCCCATCACGAAGCCGTCCCGGCTGGCGTCGAAGGGACGGGAGGCGTGTTCGGGGTCGTCGTTGCGGGCTGTCGTCGCGCGGATCGCGTCGAAGGACGCCATCGAGATCGGGGAGATCGGCGCGTCGGAGGCACCGGCGATGACGATGTCGGCCTCGCCGTCGACGATGAGCTGATGGCCGTAGCCGACCGCGTCGATGCCCGAGGTGNAGCCGGTGGAGACCACGAAGGCTGGGCCGTGCGCGCCGAACCGGCAGGCCAGTTCGGTGGCCAGGCAGCTCGGCACCATCGCGTGGTAGAGGAACGAGCTGGCGTACCGGGGATCAACCTCCCAGTCCCGCCCGCTGTCGGAGACCTCGACGTACTCGTTCTCCAGGCGGGTGGTCGCGCCCACCGCGCTGCCGATGCTGACGCCAACGATCGGGCCGTCCCCGGAACCGTCCCCGCCGTCCCCGGAACCGTCCCCGCCGCCCCGCAGGTCCAGGCCGCTGTCCTCCACCGCCTCCAACGCCGCGGCCAAGGCGAACTGCGCGAACCGGTCGTTACGCGCGATCTCCCGGGCGGTCAGGCCGGCCGCCGCCGGGTCGAAGTCGCACTCGGCGGCCACCTGGGA
Organism: Frankia sp. Allo2; assembly: GCF_000733325.1. NCBI lineage: Bacteria > Bacillati > Actinomycetota > Actinomycetes > Frankiales > Frankiaceae > Frankia > Frankia sp. Allo2. The sequence goes on along the minus strand of NZ_JPHT01000013.1, from coordinate 29,154 downwards.
ACGGAACTGGGTCGGGTCGAAGAACGACAGTCGCCGCGTCGCGGTACGGCCGTCGGTTAGCAGGGTCCAGAACTCCTTGCGGTTGACCCCACCGGGGGCGACCACCCCGATCCCGGTGACCGCCGTCCGTCTTGGTCCGCTCACTGTCCGGACCCGTGGGGCAGGGAGTCGACGGTGGGCGCCGACGGGGCGACCGGGACGTGCGGGGCATCCGGGTCGAGCGGTACCTCGGTGTCGACATGACCGAGGTCGGGCCGGGGTGCCAGCGGGCTGAGGTGAAAGACGAGGAAGGCGGTCTCCTCACCGGTGTTGACGACGCGGTGGCGCATCCCGATCGGGATGCACACCCCGTGGTCGGCCGGCAGGTCCTGGTACTGACCGTCCAGTCGGGCGGTCACAATGCCGCGCACGCAGTAGAGGAACTCCTCCGAGTAGGGATGCAGGTGTTCGGTCACCACCTCACCCGGCTGGAGGGTCAAGGTGCCGAAAAAGCCCGAGGTCGAGCCCACGGTCGCCGGTGAAAGCAGCGTGCGGACGTCACCGCCGCGCCGACGGTTTGGGGTCATGTCGTGAATGCAGAGAACCTTCGGAATCGCTGTCACGGAAGTCACCGGTCTCGTTCTCCTCAGACTTGTTCCGGCAGCGCGATGGAGACCGGGGGCAGCTCGGCGGCGGCCCGCTCGACCTTCTCCCGGATCACCGACATCTCGCGGGCGGTGTTGGCGTTGATGCGGTTGGTCATCTGCTCGTCGTTCACCGGCGCCGACGGGCGCATATGGAAGTCCTGCACCCAGCGCATGCGGGTGCCGGTGCCCTCCGGCGTGTAGCTCCAGTGGATGTGCATGTACTCGAACGGACCGGTCTCGACGCGGTACGCGCGCACCTGCCGGGTGGCCGGGTCGAGCGTCCGCTCGGACACCCAACTCCACGCCGTCCCGTTCTCGTCGGGATGCATGGTCAGGCGAAACTTGAAGGTGTTCTCATGGTGCTCAAGAATCTCTACCGAGGCGTATTCGGTAAAGAGGTCAGGCCAGGACTTCAGATCGTTGGTGATGGTCCAGACGGTTTCAATGTCGGCATCGATGAAAATCGAGTTGTCAGTGTGCCCGCTCACGTCGGCTCCGGTCGGCCTGGAAGGTATGGGGCGTGGGAACTAACGGCGGATTCAGACCGTCTCGCGCTGGCCGAGAGCCGTGTTCACCGTGGCCAGGATCTCGGCGAGGGTCCAGCTCTCCGGCAGCTCGGCCGGGAGGTCCACCCCGAAGGTCCCGGCCACCTCCGCCGAGAGCTGGAGGTAGGCGAGCGAGTCGAGGCCGATGTCGATGAAGGTCACATCCAGGTCCGTCGGCCGCTCGTCCGAGGGCAGACCGGCCTGCTCGACCAGGAAGTCGAGCAGGGCATCGGCCGACCATTGCCGGGGCATGTCGTACTCCCTTTTTCATTTTCGGGTTTCGGGGTTCACATGAAAAACTGGGCGTACCGGTGGGCGGGATCTAGGACGCGGTCGCTGATGACCGGTCGCGGCCACAGCCGGCGGGCCCGGTGCTCTGGCGGTGTACAGGAGCCCGGCCGTGTATCAGGAGCCCGGTGGCGCACCGGGGGCTCAGCCGGCCGTCCACGAGTAGAAACTCTGTGCCATCGCGTCCCCGGGGGTGCGCCAGGTCTCCGGGTCGTAGGCGGAGACGTATTTCCCGAGCTTTTTGCTCACGTCGACGAACAGCGGATGCTCATGGACGTTCTCGACGGTGTTCCTGACGTTAGTCGGAGCCTCGATAAGATGAAAGTAAAGGCCATGGAAGTGAAACAGGTCACGCCTGGTCACACCCACGATTCCGGGTAGTTCTCCGGCATCGGACTCGGCGAAGGTCGCCGCGATGGCGGGAGCGTCGGCAGGGTTCATCCTGGCCACGATGAGAGTCCGGTGTGACTGACCTCCGGACGGCGTGGCGGGGTTCTGCGGACCGGTGACTGAGGGACCGGTGACTGAGGGCACAAGAATCTCCTCGACATGTTCTTGGGAAGCGCGTGTTTGACCCCAGGCAAGCACGGGTACCGTGTGCATGGCAAGCACGGGTACCGTGTGCATGGGCAGTCAGGCGGACCGGCCATGACGGACCGGCCCCGGCACCTTGCGACGCGTTACAGGTGGCAGGGGAATCCGCCGACGAGCATGGAGCCGGCCGGGAGTGACCGGTGCGCGACCACCGCTTCCCACCCGACAGCCCTTCTGAAGCAGCCAGCCTTTCTAAAGCAGTCGGCTTCTTTGACTCATCGAGAGCATGGGGCCACGCGGCGCGGCTGTCCTGGATTTCCCCTGGCAGCAAGTTGCCCTGGCAGTCAAATGCCAACCAGTGCACACGGAGAGCACAACGCGGCTACAACCATCGCGAGCGGGCTTCCCGGTGCCCGGGGGTGGTCGACACGCCACCGGAGGAGAACCGGGATCTCGATCTCGTGGGAACCACGTCGTCCGCGCTCGGCCTCGGCCTGGTCGGGTATGGTGCTACCCAGAGCCGGCTACATCCAGAGCCGGCTACATCCAGAGCCGGCTACATCCAGAGCCGGCTACATCCAGAGCCGGCTACATCCAGAGCCGGCTACTCAGAACCAGCCGCTCAGAACCAGCCGCGTTGCGCGGCGAGGCTACCCGCCTGGAATCGGCTACGGGCGTTCAACCGTGCCATCAGATCGGCGATCATGCGGCGCACGGTGCGGACGGAGACGCCCAGATGGCGCGCGGCCGCCTCGTCCTTCATGCCGAGGCTGAGCAGACGCAGCAGCAGCCGTTCGGTGTCGTTCGGCGCGTCGTCACCGTCCCCGGGAGCGGCCATCGCCTCGCCGCTCAGCGGTTCGGCGGCCTCCCAGACCTGTTCGAACAGGGTGAGCAGCAGGGCGGTCAGCTCCGGGGTGCGCACGAGCAGGGTCTGGCCGGTCGCGAACCCCCGGCCCAGTCGGACCAGGCCGATCCGCCCGTCGACCGCGGTGGCGTCCAGCCGGGGATCGTCGATCATCCGGGCGTCCAGGCCATGCGCCGCCACGGTCCGCACATAACCGGCGCCGAGCTCGTCCAGGCGCACCGACCGGGGCAGGACGCTGCGCATCACCACACCACGCCGCAACGCACGCAGTTCGACCGGCATCACCTCGCGAGTCAGGGTCGAGGACCACTCGCGCCGGGTATGCAGCGCGAGCACCTCCCGCTCGGCTCGCCCGACGATCGCGAGCAGCTCCGCACGGGCCTGGTCGGCACTGTCTATCCGCCTTACCTCGGCGGTGTCCCCGCCGGGACGGCTCTCCAGGTAGTCCGAGACGAAGGAGCTGATCTGCGCCCGGGCCAGGAGCAGCCGCTCATGGCGACGGATCAGCTGCTCGTGCTGCGCCTGGAGCAGGTGGTCGAGCCCGGCTTCGGGATGCACCGCGACGTAGTGACCGGCCCGTTCGCGCGAGGGCAGCAGCAGACCCAGCTCGACCAGACGATCACGCGCCCGCCCCGCGGCGACCAGCGGCTCGCCGAGCATCTCCGCCACCTCGGGCACGCTCAGGACCTCGTGGCACAGCCACAGCCGATAGGCGGCCAGGGTGACCTCATCGATACCGAAAAGATCGAGCACCTTCCCCTTCCTCGGAGCAGGATCGGGACGTGGCCGACGGACGCCGACCGGACCAGCCGTGCCCACCGGACCAGCCGTGCCCACCGGACCGACGCGGCCGCTCACCCCGACCGCTGGGGCAGGCCCGGCCGGGACTCCGCGGACACCACGTCGAGGGCGTGGCGGACCAGCGACACCAGGGACTGCCGGACCGACTCCCGCTGCCGGGCGTCGCAGAACACCACCGGACGGCGCGGATCGAGGTCCAACGCCGCCCGGACGTCCTCCACCCGNTACTCCCGCGCACCGTCGAACCGGTTCAGCGCGATGAGGAACGGGATGTCGCGCTCCTCGAAGTAGTCGATGGCCGGAAAGGAGTCGGCCAGCCGCCGCGTGTCCACCAGGACCACCGCGCCGATCGCGCCGAGGACGAGCTCATCCCACATGAACCAGAACCGGTCCTGGCCCGGGGTGCCGAAAAGGTAGAGAATAATGCTGTCGAGAAGCGTGATCCGACCGAAGTCCATCGCGACCGTGGTTGTCGTCTTCGAACCGACCGCGCTGGTGTCGTCGATCCCTATGCTTGCGGCCGTCATCGCGGCCTCCGTGGTGAGGGGCTGAATCTCGCTCACCGAACCGACGAACGTCGTCTTTCCGACTCCGAACCCGCCGGCGATGATGATTTTTACCGGATGCGGCGGCGCCGTTTCCGGCGACCCCGTTCTAGAGGGCCTGTAGTCCATCGAGCACCTTTTCGATGAGGGCAATGGAAGGGCGGTCGGAGGGTCGGGCCGGTCGGGTCACGGTCACCAGGCCGGCGTCGAGCATGTCGCCGACGAGGACCCGCGCGACCCCGACCGGAAGATTCAGCCGAGCGGAGATCTCCACGATCGACTGCACGCGTTGGCAGAGCAGCGCGATGGCGCGCTGCTCATGCTCCAGCGTCCGCATCATCAGCCGGCCGTTGGGCGTGGTGGTCACCAACGCGACCAGCTCCAACGTCTGGTTCGTCGGCCGTGTCCGGCCCCCGGTGACAGCGTAGGGGCGGACGACCGGACCAGCCTCTTCGTCGAACCATTCATCATCGCGCGACATACCGGTCCTCCTGCCTTGAGAATTCTGCTGTCATCCGGTCGGTGATGGCAGGGGGTGACCGGCTGACCCACCAACCGATCGGACCCCCACCCGATCGCCGGGCCGATGTCAGAGTGGCAGCGCGGACTGCATCTGAGCCCGGAGTTCCGGGGTGAGAAACTCGCCGACCCGGGTCACCAGCAGCGCCATCTCGTAGGCGATGAGACCGATGTCCGCGCCGGGGCTGCTGAGAATGGCCAGGCACGATCCATCCCCGACCGCGGTGACGAACAGGAATCCCTCGTCCATCTCGACAATGGTCTGCCGGACGTTTCCACCCCCGAAGAAACGACCCGCGCCGCGCGCCAGGCTGTTGAATCCGGAGGCCACCGCGGCCAGTTGGTCGGCGGTCGCCCGGTCCATCCCGTACGAGGTGGCGAGCAACAACCCGTCAGAGGAAAGCGCAATCACATAGGTGACTTCGGGCACCTTCTTGACGAGGTTGTTGAGCAACCAGCTCATGTTCTCGGACGGCCCCAGCGGACGCATCAGGTCACCTTTCCTACATCGTCACCGTCGTTCGAAACCTGGCCGTCCGCCAGACCACGACCAAAGTTGTTCTGGAAGGACGACATCATGTTGCGGATCTCTTCCGGGCTCCGTTGCGCGGCGAGTATTCCGGAACGCTCCTCGGGAGTGTCCCGACGAAGCTGTGGCGCGAGACTGGCCCGCCGGGTGCGCTTGGGCAGGCCCACCTCGGTGAAATCGACGGGCAGCTGGCCGTCCGCGCCGGGCCCGGCCGGGTCAGCGGGCTCGTCCGAACGGGCCGAAGGCGCCGGGCGTCCGAGGGGGACGACCGTCTGGCCCATGGCGGGGGNGTCCTCGCGCTGGAATCCCTCGGAGCGTCCCACCGGCCGGCCCAGCGGTGAGGTGAACGGATCGGTTCGGGTGGCCTCCCGCGGGTCGGCGGAGCCGGGCTCACCACCGCGCGACCGCTCCCTGGCCATGGGGCTGTCACCGAACAGCGAGGTGACACGGCTGCCGGGTCCGCCGTCGCCGCCATACTCGGAGCCGGGCGCACCGTCGTGGCCACCCGGACCGGGGACGTCCCGTCCGTCCTGGAAGGGGCCATCCCGGAAGGGCTCCTCCCGGAAGGGTTCATCCCGGAAAGATGTGTCCTGTCCCGGACGGGCCGGCGGACCGCCGGGGTCGTCCGACCCGGGCGTCTGGGGATGGTCCGGGACGGCGGGGTGGGGCTGGTCCCCCACGGCCCTGCGGCCGCCACGCGAACGGCGCGACGGCAGCGGCGGGGGGNCACCGAAGTCGCGGGAGCCGGGCTTCCCGCCCGACCCNCCGTCCGGGNCGGAGCGCGGGGTCGAGGGACGCGGCGGAGCGTCCGAAGGCCTGCCGTTGGAACGGTGCCGCGGGCGGTCGGCGACGAACCAGCTCGATCGCACCGTGGCGAAGACCGGCAGATCGTCGATGAGCGTCTCGTCCTGACCGTGCGCAGCCGCGGCCGCGTCCTCGGAGCGCGCGGGGGGACCGGCGAGGTTGCCGTCCGCGTCCACCAGCGACCCACGGAACCGGTCCTCGTCGATGGCCGGGCCGTCGAGAGCCGGAACCCGCGTCATGGGGAGCGGCGGGGNGNTCTGCGCGGGCTCCGGCCGGGCCTCCCCGTCGGTGTCGACCTGCCGCAGCAGCGTGGTCGGCACCAGGACGATCGCCATCGTGCCGCCGTACGGCGAGGACCGCAGCTTCACCGAGATGGAATGCCGCTCGGCGAGCCGACCGACGACGAACAGGCCGAGACGCTCGCTGGTCGACAGGTCGAAGGGAGGCGGGTTGGCCAGCCGCTCGTTCACGGCGTCGAACTCCTCCGGACTCATGCCCAGCCCGCGGTCCTCGATCTCGATCACGAAGCCGTTCGACACCTCGTGCCCGGAGACATGCACCGGCGTGTGGGGCGGAGAGAAGGAGGTGGCGTTCTCGATCAGCTCGGCGAGCATGTGGATGACGTCACCGACGGCGTGACCGCTGATGGCCCCTCCGTCGATCGACATCACCTGCACCCGGGTGTAGTCCTCCACCTCGGCGACGGCGCCACGGACGACGTCCTTGACCGGGACGGGCCGGCGCCAACCACGGGCCGGCTTGGAGCCGGACAGCACGATGAGGTCCTCGGCGTGCCGGCGCATGCGGGTGGCGAGGTGGTCGAGACGGAAGAGCTCCTCCAGCTCGTCCGGGTCGGTCTCCTTGCGCTCCAGGGCGTCGATCACCTTGAGCTGGCGGTGAATGAGTGCCTGGCTGCGGCGGGCGAGGNTGAGGAACGTGTCCCCGATGCTCTTGCGCATCGCGGCCTGCTCCACCGCGGTCCGCACGGCCACCGCGTGCACGGTGCCAAACGCCTCGGCGAGCTGACCGATCTCGTCCTTGCTCCGGACCTCGACCGGGAATTCCTCCTCGGCCACGTCCACCGGCGACCCGCGGTGCAGACGGTCGACGACCCCGGGCAGCCGCTCGTTCGCGACTTCGAGGGCGCCGCGGCGCAGTCGGCGTAGGTCCCGGATCATCGGGCTCGCCACCAGGAGAGAAATCACCACCGACACCACGAGCACCAGCGCCACGCCGATACCGCTGAGGAGCGCGTCGCGGGTGGCCGAACTGGCGATCTTCGCGCTGGTCGTTGCGAGGTCGGCCGCGATCCGGCGTTCGACCTGCCGCATCGCATTGATCTTCGCGTCGGAGGCCTCCAGCCAGATCTGCGGGGTAACGGTCAGCGGCTGGCCGTTCTGCACGGCGTTGACCGTGCCGTCACGCAATGTCGCGGCGGCCGAGATCGTCCGGCCGACCGTCACGTTGTAGAACTCCTGCTCGTCCGCCGTGGCCGTGGTGCGGAACTGGGCCAGCCAGGCGTCCTCCGCCCCGCTCCTGGTCTGGATCTCCCGCAGCGTGGCCGCATCCGTCTGCTGGAGGAGGATCACGCGGACGACGGCGCCGCGCTGGTGGGCGACCTGTTCCTTGGCCTGCGCGATACTCACCAGTGTGGTGGCACCGTTGACCAGCGAGGTGTTGCGGCTTCCGGCCGCCACCTGGGCGTTGAGGGCGAGGAGATCGTCCACGGCACCCGAGTAGAAAGCAATGTTCTGGTCCACCTGCGCCTGGTGCGCGTCGATCGCCTTGCGCTGCGCAGAGAGCTTGCCGAGGCGTTCCGAGATCGACGCGAGCGTGGTCGCCAGGGTGTCACGACCCGCCGCGGGCAGCGCCGCCTCACCGGCCCGATAGACGGCCAGGGCCTTGTCCACCGGGCCGCGGGCGGCGAGCGCCGCCTGCTCCTGAGCGACGGCCATGTAGTTGGAACCGACATAGGAGTTCGTGGCGTACCGCTCGACCTGCAGGGCCTGGACCAGCTCGTTGCTTTTGATCGAGAAGTCGGCGAGTGCCTTGATGCGGTTGGCGACCCGCACGTTGTCGACGTTCCCCCGCACCTGTATCGCGCTCAGTACCGCGAGCGCAGCCAGGGGGACGACGAGAATCACCACTAGCTTCGAGCGGATGGGCCAATTCTGGAGCATCCGGTCCTCTCGTCCGGCACCCGGGAGTCGAGTGCCTCGTGTGCGGGGGTGAGTAGTCGAGTTCCATCGGGACATGTCACCGGAAGACCACAGACGACAACACCGGGCCAGCGCATTGGAGTAGGCGGTCCGGACATCGGGTGAATGTTCCGGGGGCGCGGACAACTGTAGCGGGTGAAGAACTAGCCCGACTGGGGGCACCCGCCTTCAACGCAAAAGGATGGCGAGGTAGCACCGGGTGACGAACATTCGCGGGCGCGCAACGCGCAACCAGAACCCGCCCCGAATTACATGAGCGCAGCCCGGACCAAACAACGACGATGCGCATGAACTAGCACTGACGGGCAGCAGTCGACGCCAACCGGCGCAGATCCTCCGCGGCCACGAAGGCTCCGATCAACCGGTCGCACCGCGCTCGACAACGCAAACACATCACATGTTGGCATGTTGCTGGAAGCACATCGCACGATCCGAGGCCACACAGATCACACCCTCGCAGCCCACCCGACCCCCGCCCGGGCCGCAGCTCCCACCTCTTGCCAGATCATGAAGAGTGGTTCCATTGTGGACATTGCAGACGTTGTAGACATTGCAGACACCTGGCGACGGGAACTGGGTCACCCCGCCCCAGCAGTCACCCCCGTCGACGATTGCCGATCAGGCGTCGACGATTGCCGATCAGGCCCTACCCGGTCCGCCGAAGCTTCAATCACTCCACAACAACTCCACGACAGACCTCCCCATCAACTCCCGTCCAATGAGCTGCTGCTGAACTGCTGAACTGCTGCGCTAATCGCCGAGCGAGGCCCCGGCTGGCGGAAGCGGCGGAGGTCACGGAAGCGGCGGAGGTGGCACAACTACTTTCACCCGAGGCCAGCCGGTGGCACTGTGCCCCTGAGCACGGTTGACGCCCCCGGGCACGGTTGACGCCCCCGGGCACGGCCGGGTCGGGAGCACGGCCGGGCCAGGGAACCCGACGGACCGGTGAGGAGACACGGATGAGCAGCCAGATCGAGAGCGAACCCGGCCAGGGCGCGCTGACGGTACGGATCAACCGCCCGGAGAAACGCAACGCCCTCACCCAGGCGATGTACCTCGCCCTCGCGGAGGCGTTCGACAAGGCCGAGACCGACCCGGAGATCCGGGTCATCCGGCTGACCGGCAGCGGCGGATCCTTCACCGCCGGCAACGATCTGGTCGACTTTCTGGCCGCCGACGCCCTCCGGGCGGAGGGTCCGACGCTGACCTTCATCCGGACGCTGGCCCGCAGCACGAAACTTCTCGTCGCCGAGGTCGACGGGCCCGCGATGGGCATCGGGACCACGCTGCTGCTGCACTGCGACCTGGTCTACGCGACCGAGCGCAGCACTCTCGGGATGCCGTTCGTCAACCTGGGGGTGATCCCCGAGTTCGGGTCGNCCCTCCTGCTNCCCCGCCGGGTCGGACCAGCCATCGCTGCCCGCCTCGTCTACTTCGGCGAGTCCCTCGGAGCGGCCGAGGCCGCCCGACTGGGGGTGGTGACCGAGGTACTTCCCGACGCCGAAGCGCTACGCGCCCGGGTCGACGACCGGGTGGCGGCGCTGCTGGCCCAGCCGCCGCAGGCGCTCGCGGCAGCTCGCGCCCTGCTGCACGACGGCGGGACACCGGAGGTGTTGGCGCGCATCGACGTCGAAAGCTCGATCTTCACCGAGCGCCTCGTCAGCGACGAGGCGAGATCCGCGATGACCGCCAGGCTGCCGGGCCGCCACGGCACGTCGGCAGCCGAGGGTTGACCGACCACCCGAGGGCTGACCGACGTCGGTGTCCGCCCGCTCGATGCCGTCCGTGCGATCCGGGAGGACCATCCCCGCAACGGCGACGAGGGCGACCGGTTCGCCCCGTCCGGGCGGGGCATACCGGTGTCTGTGACCCATTCCCTGCCGCACCAACGCGACCGGGGTAGTGCCCTCGGGCACCGGCCTTGGTGGCGCCGCGCCTTCTCCTGCGGCTCCTCCGGTCCGGGGGGGTTCCCCCCGGCTCACAGCGCATTCGGGCTACGCCGCGTCCTCGCTGCGTTCGGCCTGGTGTTCTGCGGGGTCTTCGCCGGTTTCTTCGCCGTCCGGGGGCAGACAGCCGGCGCCGCCTTCCTCGCCTTTCTCGCCCTCGTCGCCATCGTCGATCTGGTCGTCATCCAGCAACGGATCCGGCGCCAGACCGAATGATCCCCACGCCGGTCCGGATGGGCGGTGCTCCCGCATAAGGTGGCCGAGGATCGCCGCGTCCGGCACCGCCAGGCTCGCCCGCCAGCCTGGTCGGTCCGCGCCGATCCGGCTGGCGGAACGAGCAGGAGGATCTCAGTGGGCGGCGGGACGGGCTGCCGACCGAACGGGCGGCGATGAACGATCCGGAGGGCGTCTCCGGGCCGGTGTCGGCTGGCTTCGCGCGCGGCACCACCGACGAGGTGGGCCTGCGCCGCGGGCTTCGCCGGATGCGGCTCATCGCCGGCAGCCTGCTTGCCGCGGTGGTGACGATCTACCTCCTCGCCGCCCGCTGGCAGGCCCACGGTGGCCCGGGGTGGATCGGGTACGTGGCCGCGGCCACCGAGGCGGGCGCGGTCGGCGCACTGGCCGACTGGTTCGCGGTGACCGCGCTGTTTCGCCACCCACTCGGCCTCCCGATCCCGCACACGGCGATCATTCCTCGACGTAAGGACGCGCTTGGTCGGAGTCTGGAGAACTTCGTCGGCACCCACTTCCTCGCCGAGGACGTGATCCGGGAGAAGATCGACGGCATCGGAGTGTCCGCCCGGGTCGGTGCCTGGCTGCGCCAGCCGTCGCACGCCGAACGGGTCACGACCGAGGCGGCGGAGCGGTTCATCGCGGTGCTCTCCGGGATGAACGACGACCTGGTCCGCGAACTCGTCGAGAAGGCGGTGCTGCCCCGCGTCGTCGAACGGCCCTGGGCCGGGGCTCTCGGAATGGCGCTGGAACGGGTGGTCGAGGACCGGCTGCACCATCGACTGGTCGACGTGATCGTCACCGAGGCCGAGACGTGGTTGAAGCAGAACCCGGAGGTCTTCGCCCGCACCGTGCAGGAGCGGGCACCAAGCTGGTCTCCGAAGTGGCTGGACGAGGCGGTCGCGGCCAAGGCGTACAGCGAGGCGCTGCGCTTCACCGAGGCGCTGCGCACCGACCCCGAGCACCGGGCACGCCGCGCCCTGGACGCGTTCCTGCGCGGCTTCGCCGGCCGGCTGCGCACCGACGAGGCGCTGGGACGGCAGGTCGAGCAGATCAAGTACCGGCTCCTGGCCCATCCCGAGGTCGACCGGGTGATCTCCGCCATGTGGGCCACGGCGAAGAGCATCCTGCTCGATCTTGCCTCCGATCCGGGCAGCACGGCCCGGGTCCGCGCGACCGACGAACTCGCGGCCTTCGGCGCCCAGCTCGCCACCGATCCGGAGCTGGCGCGCACCGTCGACCACACCGTGGCGAACGCGGCCACCCGCGTGGTGTGCCGGCACAAGGACGACATCGCCGCGGTCATCGGAGATACTGTCGGCCGCTGGCAGCCCGACGAGGCCTCCCGGCGCATCGAGCTGCACGTCGGTCGCGACCTGCAGTTCATCCGGATTAACGGCACCGTCGTCGGCGCCCTCGTGGGACTGATCATCCACCTGGTCACCGAACTCGCCTTCTGACGCAACGGGTGGAGCTGAGGGAAGCATGCGGGGCAACGAGGACGATCGCCGTGGCGACGAGCGTGGGAGCCGGCCCGGCCCGGATAACCGACAGCTCGTCCGGGGACTGTCATGGCCGACGCCACCCGGTCGGCCCACCCTGCCGGTCGTCGGACTGATCATGCTGGTCTGGTTCGGACTGATCACCCGGATCGGCCACTACGACGTCGACGTCTTCCTGCGGGCCGGCGCGGCCGTGCGGCACGGGCTCGATCCCTATCCCGCCCCCGGCACGGGTGCGGTGTACTCCGGCTTCGCGTTCGTCTACCCCTACCTCACGGCGATGCCGTTCGCGCCGCTGTCCTGCCTGGCACATGCGGACGACATCTTCGTCGCGGGATCCGTGCTCGCCCTGCTCGGCGGGACCCACCTCGCCGGCGCCCGGGACTGGCGGGTGTACGCGCTGGTCATCGCCCCGTCGTGCACCATCATCGGGCTGCAGATGGGCACCCTCAACGCGTTGCTGTTCGCGGGGCTGGCACTGGCCTGGCAACGACGCGACCGGCCCTGGACCTGTGGCGGCGTCGTCGCGTTGCTCGTCTACAGCAAGCTGTTTCTCGCGCCGCTGCTGCTCTGGCTGCTGCTCGCCCGCCGGTTGCGGGCCTGGATGGTGGCCCTCGCCGGTCTCGGCGCCCTGTTCCTGGCCGGTGAGCTGCTCAGCCCGGTGGGAACAGCGACCTACGTCGGCATGCTGGACGCGCTCGCCCGGGCGGAGGCCCCGAACGGGCTCAGCCTCACCGGCCTGCTTGTCAACATCGGTGTCGCGATGGAGGCCGCCGCGTCGATCGCCCGGCTCTGCGCCCTGGCCGTCCTCGCGGTCTGCTGGGCGGCCACCCGGCGGGGCCACGACGAACGGCTGCTGTTCGCCGGTGCCGTCGCCGCCGCGATCCTCGCCTCCCCGATCGTGTGGAGCCACTACCTTCTCCTGCTGGTCGCACCGCTGCTCGTACTCAGCGCGCCTCGTCCAAGCCTCGCGGACGCCGGGGTCGGACCGGGCTGCCGGGTCGGATCCGGTGCCCCCATCGGGCCGGNCCCCGCCGTGGGATCGGGCACTCCGGTGAGACCGGGCACCGCCGCGGGATCGGGCACTCCGGTGGAACCACCCACGTGCGTGGGGCCGGTCTCCCCCGGTCCGACCGCCGCGTTCGCCGTGAGCTCCTGGTTCCTCGTGACGCCCCACCGCAGCACCACCATGGAGCTGCTGGCTGTCACGGCGATCCTCGGGCCACTCGTGCTGAGCTCGCTGCACGCCGGTCGGACGTCGCGGCCGTCGGCCACCCGGCGACGGACCGTCGCGGCGGCGGGCGGGCGGGCTGCGACGCCCGCCAGGCTCAGGCTCGCGGTCGGGCTCGGGCTCGCGGTCGTGTTCGGGCTCGGTGACGCGGTGGTGAATCTCGCGGCGGGGCACAGCGCGGCCGGGCGGGTGGTGGGTGCTTACGGGACACTCGTCGGCGTCGTCACCCTGGTGGCCTGGGCCGGGCACGTCACCGCCCGCGACCGGGGACTGCGCACCGCGGCCGGCGACCCGCTCGCCCGAAAGAGCAACCCGGGACGAACCAGCGGGTGAGCCCGAGACGTACAGCCGCAGGATCGGCGTCTCTCACACTCCGCGTGGCGGAACGGCGATGTACCTTGAACAGAACGACGGCTTGCAAGGCCGTCCGCGCCCGGCCGAACGGTCGGGTGTGCGAGGTCGGTGCGAGCGCCCTAGCGGGGATGACCCGCCGGTGGGTCCGGTCGCGAAACCCGGCCGTACCCCCGGCCTCCGGACGATACGCGGACTGGTGTGGGACACCTCATCCAGTCCGGGTGGACCCATGGCGGCCCTGACCTGATCGGCGGATCCTCTGTCTCAGTACGGAAACTCCCAGTCCCACCCGGGCCAGCAGTCCCCCGGCTCCCAGCAGTCGCACGCCCCGCAGCGCCAGCCTCGCCCGGCCCGGGGCCGCGGCGGTCCGGGCGGTGGCGGGGCCCGGGGTGGCGGCCGCGGCGCCGGCGGGCGCGGCCCGCGGTACAGCGGCTCCCGTTCCGGTGGCCCGGCGCGCCCGGCCGGACCGACCATCACCACGCGTGAGCCCCGGCCGCCGGCCGAGTCCTTCGAGGCCGCGGGCCTGCCCCGCCGGCTTATCAAGGCGCTGGCCGACCGGGACATCGCCGCCCCGTTCCCAGTCCAGGCATCGACCCTGCCCGACGTCCTCGCCGGGGAGAACGTCCTCGGCCGGGCCCGGACCGGCTCGGGCAAAACGCTCGCCTTCGGGCTGCCGCTGCTCGCCCGCCTGGCCGGCCAGGGGCCGGCCCAGCCCCGCCGGCCCCGTGCGCTCGTCCTCGTGCCGACCCGCGAGCTGGCCCAGCAGGTCAACGACGCGCTTGAGCCCCTGACCAAGGCGCTCAACCTCCGGCTCGCGCCGGTGTACGGCGGGACGTCCATCAGCCGGCAGATCTCCGCGCTGCGCCGCGGTGTGCACCTGGTCGTCGCCACCCCGGGTCGGCTCACCGATCTGGTGGAGCGCGGCGCGTGCGTGCTGGACGGGATCGAGATCACGGTCCTGGACGAGGCCGACTTCATGTGTGACCTCGGCTTCCTGCCCGCGGTGAAGGCACTGCTCGACGCCACTCCGGCGGACGGGCAGCGGCTGCTGTTCAGCGCGACGCTCGACCGGGAGGTCGAGGTGCTCGTGCGCGACTACCTGCCCGACCCGGTCCTGGTCGCGGTGGACTCCGAGGTCTCCCAGGTCACCACGCTCGCCCGGCACGCGCTCGAGGCCGTCGACCGGGCCGCGCAGGTCGCCTTGGTGACCGCGCTCGCCGGCGGCTCGGGGCGCACCCTGGTGTTCGTGCGCACCCAGCGTGACGCCGACTGGGTGGCCGAGTCGCTGAGCCGGGCCGGGGTGCCGGCCGAGCCGCTGCACGGCGGAATGCCACAGGGGGCGCGGACCCGGGCGCTGGCCGGTTTCACCGACGGCTTCTACCGGGTGCTGGTCGCCACCGACGTCGCCGCCCGCGGCATCCACGTTGACGGCATCCGGCTCGTCGTGCACCTCGGTCCGCCGGAGGACGCCAAGACCTACCAGCACCGAGGCGGACGGACCGCCCGAGCCGGCGCCGACGGTGCGGACGTGCTCGTCACCCTGCCCGCCGAACGCGGCAAGGTGCGCGGGCTGCTGCGCGCCGTCGGGATCGAGGCGAGGCCGATCCCGACGACCGCCGACGATCCGATCGTGCTCGAGCTCGCCGGGCCGCCCGCGCCCCGGATCAGCAAGGACGAGATCCCGCTAGCCCGCACGGGCGGCGGGCGGGGACCGCGCGGCGGCGGTACGCCTCGCGGCAACGAGCACCGGCCCGCCCGGCGAGAGGGGCACCGGTTCGGGCGGCCGGCGACCGGGCACGGCCGCCCGCCGCGCCGGGGCGCCGCTCCCGGAACGGCCTCCACCGCACCGGCACCGACAGCCTGACCGCCGGCTCCGGCGCGCCCCTGCGGGCCCGACCGGACGTCCCGCCCCGGCCGCGGGCTCCGGCCGACCGGCCCCGGTTTCGACCGGGCCGGTTGGCCGGTTGAACGCGCCTGACCAACGGCTCGCGCATGCTCTGCGCACGATCCGCGCATGCCAGGGCCATCCGACGGCCAATGAAGGGCGCAACGCATCGCCATCGTTCGGATTTGTGGTGTGACCAGGATCACTTGGAGACTTTGCGCGCCACGTCCACTCGATACCGTTTTAGGGACAGGTGTCGGTAACGATGGAAGGAGCGTTGCGCATGGAACAGGATGAGACGACCCACCTGGTCCCGGGGCTTTCCCTACCAGGTCAGCGGGAGACCGGCTCCGGCGTCCTCGACGGCGCGGAGGTCTTCGAGCCGGCCACGGAGACATTCTCGTTCGGGTCCGTCGCAAACCCGAACCGGCTCCGGCTCGGCGCCTCCCGGTCACTGTGACTTCTGGAGGTCGGCCGCCGTCGGGCGGCCGGCCTTGCTGTTTCACCGTCGGCTTCACCGCTGGCGGGTCTGTCGGCCACGAGGAGCGTCGTCCTACCGTCACAGCATGAGCAGCCGCGACGTGACCGCCCCCTCGGTCACCACACCCCCGGTGACCACACCCCCGGTTTCGGCGGACCCGTTCGGCCGGGAGAACCACCGGTCGTTCTGGGCCCAGCTGGACGGGCCGGTGCACTACGTCGACCTCGGGGGGGCCACCCGACGGCCCGCTGCTGCTGTGCGCGCACGGTCTCGGCGGCTCCCACCNCCCCTGGCTCGCCTTCGCCCCACTGCTCNCCCCGGTCTGCCGGTCCCCCGCCTCGCCGCGGCGGTCCTCGCGTACCGCCGCGGCCGCTACACCCCCCACCAGCTCGTCGACGAGAACCTGCGGCGGCTCTGCGCCGACCCCGGCCGCGTCCCGCCGGCGGCGATCGCGGCGATGGTGCGCGCGCAGAGCGAGCGCGGCGGGATCCCCGGCGCGGACCAGGCGTACGTGGGAGCGGCGCGCTCGGTCGTCTGGTCACTGGTGCGCCCGGCCTCGCTCGCGCACATGGTCCGCACCGTCCGGCAACCGACGCTGCTCGTCCACGGCTCCGCCGACCGGCTGATCCCGGTGGGCGTGGCACGCCATGTCGCCGCGGAACGCCCGGACTGGCGGGNGGNGATCCTCGACAGGTTCGGCCACATGCCGATGCTTGAGGCGAAGGCTCACCGCCGAGCTGGTGCTGGACTGGCTGGGCCGGGAGGCGGCGCACGCCCGGCGGCGGCGGTGGCGGCCGACTGACGCCGCCGGGCATCGGACCCGCTGGCGAACGATCATCCATCTCGGACGAGGAGATCCACCGATGCGAGGCATGCCGCCCGTTGACGCGCTCCGCGCGGCACTGCGCGCCGCCGCCGGGCATGCCGACGCCTACCTGGCGGGTCTGGCCGATCGTCGGGTCGGCCCCAGCCTGACCGCCGAGCAGGTCCGCCGCCGGCTCGGCGACACGCTGCCGGCAGGCCCGAGCGACCCGGTGGCGGTCATCGACGCCCTGGTCGACGCGGTGGCCGGCGGCCTCACCGCGACCGGCTCGGGCCGCTTCTTCGGCTACGTCGTCGGCGGGACCCTGCCGGCGGCGCTCGCCGCCGACCTGCTCACCGTCGTGTGGGACCAGAACGCCGCCCTGGCCTCCCTCTCCCCGGCCGCCAGCGCCGTCGAGGCGCTGACCGGCCGCTGGATCGCGCAACTGCTCGGCCTGCCGTCGGGGGTGTCCGTCGGGTTCACCACCGGCACCCAGATGGCGCACGTGACCGCCCTGGCGGCCGCACGGCACCGGGTGCTGGCGCGGGCCGGCTGGGATGTCGAGACGGACGGTCTCGCCGGGGCGCCGCCCGTGCGGGTCCTGGTCGGTGCCGCCCGGCACGCCACCGTCGACGCCGCGTTGCGCCTGCTCGGATTCGGCACCCGCGCGACGATCGCCGTCGAGGCCGACGAACTCGGGCGGATGCGCCCCGAGGCGCTGCGGGCGGCCCTTGCCGACGAGAGCGGCGGGAGCGGGCCGACGATCGTGATCGCCCAGGCGGGGGAGGTCAACACCGGCGGGTTCGACCCCTTCGAGGAGGTGTGCGCGCTGGCCCGCGAACACGGCGCCTGGGTACACGTGGACGGTGCGTTCGGGCTGTGGGCGGCGGTGTCGGCGGCGGCGTCCCGGCGCGCCCTCGTCGCCGGGGTCGAGCGGGCCGACTCGTGGGCGACCGACGGCCACAAGTGGCTCAACGTCCCGTACGACTGCGGGATCGCGCTCATCGCGGACCGCGAGGCGCACCGGCGGTCGATGTCGGTCTCGGCGGATTACTTCGTCCTCGACTCCGCCGGCCGGCTCGACCCGGTCGACTGGACACCGGAGTTCAGCCGCCGGGCACGGGCCTTCGCCGTATACGCGGCGCTGCGCTCGCTCGGCCGGGCGGGGCTGCGCGATCTGGTGGACCGGTGCTGCGAGTATGCCAACCGCTTCGCCGTGCGGCTCGCCGCTCTTCCCGGGGTGACGGTGCTGAACTCGGTGGCCGGCCCAGCCGGGTCAGCCGGGTCAGCCGGGTCAGCCGGCCCGGGCCGCGTCGTGGAGCTCAACCAGGTGCTGATCCGGGTGGTGGCAGACCAGGAGGGCGACCGGACGGCGGCCGGGCGGGCGGAGGGCGACCGGCTGACGGCGGCGGTCACGGCCGCGGTGACGGCGAGCGGCGAGGCGTTCGTGAGCGGCACGGTGTGGCGGGGGCGCACGGCGATGCGCATCTCGGTAAGCAACTGGTCGACCTCGGACGGCGAGGTGGAGCGGACGATCGCGGTGATCGAGGCCGCCGTCGCCGAGGCGCGGGGGACGACCGTGCGGGGGACGACCGTGCGGGGGACGACCGTGCGGGGGACGACCGTGGCGGCGCCGAGCGGCGGCGGTACGCACCGCGGCGGTATCGCTTCGTAGTACCCGGCAGACACGACGGCGGAGGTGTCCGGACCGCGCGCGCGGGAAGGTCTGACGGTCCAACTCTTCCGTCCACCTTCACGTTCACACCGAGTACTCGACACTGGACGGGGCGGCTCGGCTGAAGGACATGCTCAAAGAGGTCTTCCGCCAGCAGATGCCGGCGGTCGCAATCACCGATCACGGCTACATGTACGGCGCCTACGACTTCCACAAGCAGGCGACGGCGGCCGGCGTCAAGCCCATCATCGGCTGCGAGGCGTACGTCGCGCCGGAATCCCGCCCGCTCAAGCAGCGGGTGCGCCGCTGACGGTGGAGCGGCTGCGGGAGGTTCTCGGCGCCCCTCCCGGGCGGACGGAAGTGCACCTGCGGCTGCAGACCGCGAGCCGCACCACCGTGTTCCGGTTCGACGACGCGCATACGGTCCAGCGCACTCCGGCCCTCATGGGCGACCTCAAGGCCCTGCTCGGCGCCTCCGCCGTGGCCTGAGCGGCGCGGGACGGACCGGAGCATTCCCGCTACCGAGGATCCCGTCGGGGATACGGACATGCAACACCCGACACCGTTGCGGCAGCAGGTTTCCGGGGGACGATGAGCCCAGGTAACAACCGGAGGATGCGCCGTGACGATCAGTCGACAGCCGGCGGAGCACGACCCTGCCGAAGCGACCATTCCGCGCCGGGAGCCGCAGTGGTCACCGAACGTGGCGCGGGCGACGCGCNTNTTNTTNGAGAGCCTGATNGGGGACGACCCGCCGGTACGGATCGCGCTGTGGGACGGCTCGGTGCTGGGACCGGACACCACCACCCGGATCCTGGTCCGCTCGCCGGAGGCGCTGCGCCGCATTCTGTTCCGCCCGGGTGAGCTGGGCTTCGCGCGGGCCTTCGTCGCCGGGGAGATCGACGTCGAGGGGGACATCTTCGCCGCCCTCGCGGTGCGCCGAGGCATCGCCGGTGCCGGCTCGCGGCTGACCGGCGCGACCGCCCGCGCCGCCGCGACCCTGCTGCGCGAACTCGGCCCGCGCATGCCGGCCCCGCCGCCCGAGGAGGCCCGGCTGCGCGGCCGGCAGCACACCCGGGACCGGGACGCGGCGGCGATATCCCATCACTACGACGTGTCCAATGCGTTCTACCGCCTCATCCTCGGCCCGACGATGACCTATTCCTGCGGGGTGTGGGAATCGGAGCAGGTCGGCCTGGACGCCGCCCAGAACGCCAAGCACGAGCTGGTCTGCCGCAAGCTGGGCCTGCGTCCCGGCGAGCGGTTGCTGGACATCGGCTGCGGCTGGGGCAGCATGCTGATCCACGCCGCCCGCCACCACGGGGTCCGCGGCGTGGGGGTGACCATCTCGGTGGAACAGGCCACGCAGGCCCGCCGCCTCGTCGCCGAGGCGGACCTCGCCGACGTCATCGAGATCCGCCTGCAGGACTACCGGGAAATCCCGGACGGCCCCTTCGACGCGATCAGTTCCATCGGCATGGTGGAACACGTCGGCCGGGCGATGCTCCCGACTTACTTCGACCAGTTGTACCGGCTGCTGCGCCCCGGGGGGCGCCTGCTCAACCACGGCATCTCGTTTCCCGGCGACCCCGCGGGGGCCCGCCGGGCCCGGCCCGGCCTCGGCCCGGTCCCGTTGCCGAGGGGACGCGACTTCCTCCAGCGCTACGTCTTCCCGGACGGGGAACTACACGAGATCGGGGTCATGGTCTCCCTGATGCAGGCGGCCGGTTTCGAGGCGCGCCACGTCGAGTCCCTGCGCGAGCACTACGCGCTGACCCTGCGGGCCTGGGTACGCCTGCTGGAGAAGAACTGGCCGGCCGCGGTCGGCATGGTCGGGGCGGGTCGGGCCCGCGTCTGGCGGCTCTACATGGCCGGATCGGCGCTGAGCTTCGAGAGCGGGCGGACCCAGATCCACCAGACCCTCGCGGTCCGGCCGGACGCCGGCACCGCCGGCATGCCCCTGCGGCCCCGCTTCGAGTCGCCCACGACCGCACCGAGCCAGTCGACCGCACCGACGCCCACGACCGCACCGACGCCCACGACCGCACCGACGCCCACGACCGCACCGACGCCCACGACCGCACCGAGCCAGTCGACGGCCGGCTGACCCGGCTATGCCGCCCGGGAGCCCGCCCGGGAGCGGCGTCTACGATCGGAAGCGACGCCTATGCCCCGGGAGCGGCGGAGTCCGCCACCGTACGGTCGGACCCTTCGGTGCCGACGCTCTCGGCCCGCCCGGCGACCGCGTCCCCGGCCGTTGACGATCCGACCGTTGACGATTCAGGCATCGACGGCGCAGCGTCCCGGCGCAGCACCACCACGACGGCGATGGCCGTGACCGCCATGACCGTCATGGCAATCAGGGCGGTCACCGACATCGCGTCGACGTAGCATTCCTGTGCCACCCGCAGCAGCATGTCGCCAAGACCACCCGGGTGGAGGCCGCCGGGGAGCCGGTGGGCGACCTCCACCGCACCGCCGAGGGTCTCCCGCGCCGCGTCGACCGCGATCGTGGGCAGGCCGGACGGTGCCCGCGTCGGCACCTCGTTCCGGTAGACGGCGGTGGCGATGCTGCCGAGAACGGCGACCCCGAGCGCGCCCCCGAACTCGATGGCCGACTCGGACAGGGCGGAGGCCGAACCCGCCCGTTCGGGTGGGGCGTTGCCGAGCACGACGTCGGTGCAGATCGTGAGGACGACACCGACCCCGCTGATCAGCACGGCATAGGCGCCGAGCAGCACCGGCAGACCCCCGGAGACGCCGAGCCGACTGGCGATGCCGAATCCCAGCGCGGTGACGACCAGCCCCGCGCCAAGCGCGCCGCCCAGCCGCAGCAGCCGCAGCAGCCGGGGGGCGGCCAGCACAGAGATAATCATTGCGGTCGCCGGCAACATCGTCCACAGTCCGGCGACCAGCGGGGTCAGGCCCGCCACGAGCTGCAGGTACTGAGTGGCGAAGAAGCTGAACCCGACGAGGGCGAACAGGGCGAGGGCGTTGACGGCCAACGCCGTGCGCACGGCACGGGACGCGAACAACCGCGGATCGATCAGCGGTTGGTCGACCCGGCGCTGCCGGACCACAAGGAGGCCACCCAGGATCACACCGACGACGAAGGCGGTCATCGGAACGGCGGTCCAGCCGTGTTCGGCGATGCGCTTCATGCCGTAGACCGCGCTGAGGACGGCGGCGAGGGAGAGCCCGGCGCTGGTCAGGTCGAAGCGGCCGGGACGCGGATCCCGGAACTCGGGCAGGAACGCGAGACCCAGCACCAGCAGCAGGAGCATCACCGGCACATTGATCAGGAAGACGGCACCCCACCAGAAGTGCTCCAGCAGGAAGCCGCCGAGCAGCGGTCCCAGCGCGACACCGCCGGAGAAGCTCGCCGTCCAGATGGCGACGGCGACGCGCCTCTGGTCCGGATCGACGAACAGGACCCGGATGAGCCCGAGGGTCGACGGCATCAGGGTGGCACCGGCGGCGCCCATCGCCGCCCGGGCGAGGATCAGCATGACCGGGCCGGTGGCGTAGGCGGCGAGTACCGACGCGGTTCCGAACACGGCCGCGCCGTAGAGCAGGAGCCGGCGACGCCCGATCCGGTCGCCGACCGTCCCCATCGTGATCAGCAGGCCGGCGAGCACGAAGGAGTAGATGTCGACGATCCAGAGCAGTTGGGCGCCGCTCGGGGCGAGGCGTGCGGTGATGAACGGCAGGGCGAAGTACAGCACGGTCACGTCGATCGACAGCAGCAGGCAGGGCAGGGCGAGTACGGCGAGACCGGCCCATTCCCGGCGGCCGGCCCGTCGTGTGCCGGGGGTCGGCCGCATCCCGGGCATCGGTTGCATCACCAGGTCTGGCATGCGCCGACTATGGCGCGGACCGGCGCCCGGCGCCGGGGCCCAGTCCTGGATGCGGCGAGATGCGACAACGCACCGGGACGGCGGAACCTCCGGACGCCCCGATCCGCCGTGACCAGCCGCGTTGTTCCGCATCGTCGAGAAAACCCCATCGGGTCCATGAGGCGAGACGGCAGCACGGCAGCACGGCGAGACGGCAGCACGGCAGCACGGCACCCGTCTCAGTCGGAACGTCACGGGTCCGACAGGCGGAAGGACAGGTCGGCCGGGGGCACGGCCGTGTCGAGTTGGGCCTTCTGCAACCTGCCGGAGTAGTCCCAGTTCATCGACTGCCATCGGGTGACCTGGTCGAGGACCCAGCGACCGGACTGGCGGCTTCCGTTACCGGACCGCCCGTTGCCACCGAAGGGCAGGTGGGCCTCCGCGCCCGACATCGAGGAGTTGACGCTGACCATCCCGGCCCGCACCCCCCGCCGGAACCGGAACGCGCTCGCCGCATCGCCGGTGTAGATCGACGACGACAGCCCGTAGCCGGGCAGGTTCGCCAGGTCGATGGCCTCGTCGAGGCTGCGGTAGGTGGTAACGCCGATGATCGGACCGAACGTCTCCTCGCGGAACACCTCGTCGTCCGGGCGCACGCCGTCGAGCACCACCGGGTGGTAGTACAGCCCGGAGTCGGGATCGCCGACGAAGCCGCGACGCGGTCCGCCCGGCCACCTTCCCGGCCCTGCCGGTGTCAACGGCGTCGATGAACCGGCCGACGTCCCGAAACCGGCCGACGTGATCCGTCCCACCGCGGTGGACCCGAAGATCCGGTGATGGTCCCGGATCAGGTCGAGATGGTCGGCGAACCCGGCCGCGAACCGGGCGTCGAGCAGCGGCCCGTACAGCACGTCCCGGGTCGGATCGCCGACGACCGCCGCGGACACGGCGGCGTCGAGCCGACGCACGAACTCGGCATGCACCGACTCGTGCACGATCGCCGTACCCAGCGAGGTGCACCGCTGCCCGGCGGTGCCGAACCCGGCGAACACCGCCGCTTCGACGGCGGCGTCGAGATCGGCGTCGGGCGCAACGACCATCGGGTTCTTCCCGCCGAGTTCCAGGCACGGCGACTGCAGGTACCGGCCGCACAGGGCGCCGATGAACCGGCCGACCTCGGTGGATCCGGTGAAGCCGACCTTGTCGACGACGCCGGCCGCCAGCGCCCGCTCCAGCCCGAGCGACGTCGCCGCGCCGTCGGCGGGCACGAGGTTCACCGCGCCGGCGGGAACCCCGGCGGCGGCCATCAGCTCGACCAGGGCCTGCGCGCAGGCCGCCGCGTACTCGGCAGGCTTCCAGACCACGGTGTCGCCGGCGAGCAGGGCCGGCACGATGTACCAGGACGGCACCGCCACCGGGAAGTTCCCCGCTGTTATCACCATCATCACCCCGACCGGCTCCCGGAAGGTGAACAGCTGCTTGTCCGGCATCTCGGAGGGAACGGTCTCGCCGTAAAGCCGGCGTCCCTCGCCGCGGAAGAACTCGCAGGTGTCGATGATCTCCTGGACCTCGCCGCGAGCCTCGGCCGCCGGTTTGCCGATCTCCCGGGTGACGAGCCGGGCGAGCGCGGCGGCGTTGTCCGCGACGAGCCGGCCGAGATTGCCGATCACGCTTCCCCGGACCGGGGCCGGCACGTCTGCCCAGGTGCGCTGGGCGTCACGGGCCGCCACCGCGGCGGCAAGGATCGTCTCCGGGCCGGCCAGCTCGACCTCGGCGACCACGTCGTCGAGCCGGGCCGGGTTGGTCGAGGGCACCGTCCGGACCGGGGTGAGCTCCGCTTCGGCCGCGCCGGGCGGCGCGCACCCGTCCCGCGGACGTCCGTCCCGCGGACGTCCGCCAATGAGCGCACCAACCCGCCGTGGCCGTACCAGCGTCATGACGATCCCCCATCCGGTCCACCGGGTCCATCCGGCCTATCTAATCCGCCCGGCCCATCGGATCCGCCCAGCCCGTCCAATCCACCACCCGGCAGTCCGTCGAGGACCCGGCCGAGGGCCGCGATCCCGGCGGCGAGCTGCTCGGCGCTCACCGTCAGCGCCGGTCGGAACCGGATGGCCCGTTCCCCGGCGGGCAGCGCGAGGACTCCCTCGCGCACCCGCAGCCGCCGCAGCACCTCGTCCCGGACGGCGCTGCCCGGCAGGTCCACCGCGCAGAGCAGACCGCGCCCACGGGGATTACGCAGCAGCCGGGAGTGGCGGGCCGCGAGCTCCGTCAGCCCGGCAAGCATGCCCACGCCGAGCTCGCCGGCCCGGGCCATGAGCCCCTGTGCCTCGATAATCTCCAGGATGCGGGTGGCGCGGACCATGTCCACCAGGCCACCACCCCAGGTGGAGTTGATCCGCCCGGGCACGCGGAAGACGTTGTCGGCGNCCTCGTCGNCCCGCCGGCCGGCCATCACCCCGCCGAGCTGGACCTTCTTACCGAACGCGACGACGTCCGGGCGCAGGCCGAGCTGCTGGTAGGCCCACGCCGAGCCGGTGGCGCCGACACCGGTCTGCACCTCGTCGAGCACGAACAGCGCGTCGTGGCGCCGGCAGAGCGCGGCCATCGCGGCCAAGAACTCGGCCCGCAGGTGGTTGTCCCCGCCCTCGCTCTGGATCGGTTCGGCCAGAAAGCAGGCGATGTCGTGGGGATGGGCGGCGAAGGCGGCCTCGGCCTGGCCGAGCGCGACACGTTCCGCGGCAATCACGGCGTCGAGGGCCGGCCCCACGCAGGGAAACATCATCGCCGGGCAGTCAATGCGCGGCCAGTCGAAGACGGGGAAACGCTCGGTCTTGACCGGATCGGTGTTCGTGACCGAGAGGGTGTAGCCGCTGCGTCCGTGGAAGGCGTTCCGCAGGTGCAGAACCCGACGGCCGAGCGCCGCGGGACGGCCGTGTGCCGCGTTGTGCCGGCTCTTCCAGTCGAAGGCGCACTTGAGCGCGTTCTCCACCGCCAGGGCCCCGCCCTCGACGAAGAACAGATGCGGCAACTGCGGATCGCCGAGGACCCGGGCGAAGGTCCGCACGAACTCGGCGTAGGCGACGGTGGCGACGTCCGGATTCGCCGGCTTGTTGACCGCCACCCGGCCCAGCCGGGCGACGAAGCCCGCGTCGTTGACGAGGTCCGGCGGGTTGATCCCGAGCGGCGCCGAGGCGAAGAAGCTGTAGAGGTCGAGATAGCGCCGCCCATCACGGGCGTCGACGAGCACGCTGCCGCGGCTCATCGCCAGGTCGCAGACGAGGTCGAAGCCGTCGACGAGGACGTGACGACCGAGCGTGCTCAGCACTGCGTCCGCCGCTAGCCCCTCCGCCGGCATCGCGTCCGCCGACCGGGCACCGGACGCAGACACCTGGGCTGACCGCAAGGGCTGGGCTGACCGCAAGGGGACGACCATCCCGCTCTCCTCCCCCGGACCACTTTCATCCGGATCCCGTCGCCATCCCACGAGCCGTCTCGGCGACGTCGATCTTCTTACGAAAATATCCCTGCAAGATTACGCTACAACCTCTAATTCTTTCGTTCCATACCAAGCATTGGACAAATCTTCGCGCGAAGGTCGTCAGGGCGTAGCGGCGACGCGTCAACCACACCGCGAGCGGCGCGTCGACCACACCGCACACATAAAGTGGCGGACACTTGACACAGAGCGAAGGCAACGCCGTCAGATGAGTGCAGGGGACGGCACGGGAGACAATCGGCGCATCTCCACCCCGCACCGTCGCGAGGTGCGCCGGAACCGCCGGGCCACCCCGACACCCGGGCCACCCCGACACCCGGGCCACCCCGACACCCGGGCCACCCCGACACCCGGGCTACCCCGACACCCGGGCCACCCCGACACCCGGGCCACCCCGACACCCGGGCTACCCCGACACCCGACGACGGAGAGAAGGCAAGCGGCGTGCTGACGCCCCTGACCACGGACGATCCCCGACGCATCGGCCCCTACCGGCTGGCGAACCGCATCGGCGCGGGTGGGATGGGCGTCGTCTACCTCGGTTTCGGCACCGACGGCAGGCCTGCGGCCGTGAAGGTGCCGTCGGCCGGACTCGCCGACGATCCCGAGTTCCGGTCCCGTTTCCGGCACGAGGTCGACGCGGCCCGCCGGGTCAGGGGCAGCGCCGTCGCCGCTGTGCTCGACGCCGACCTGACCGGGCAACGGCCGTGGATGGCCACGGAGTACGTCGAGGGCAGGAACCTGGCGGACGCGGTCGCCACCCGCGGCCAGCTCGACGATCGACTGGTCCAGGGACTCGCCGTCGGTCTGGCCGACGCCCTGGTCGCGATCCATGCCGCCGGGGTGGTGCACCGCGACCTCAAACCGGCGAACATCCTGCTCACCTGGGACGGCCCGAAGGTCATCGACTTCGGCATCGCCCGCGCCGGGGACAACACGAGCCACACCCGGACGGGAATGCTGATCGGCACCCTGGTCTGGATGGCGCCCGAGCAGCTGCGCGGCGAGCGGGCCGGACCCGCGGCCGACATCTTCGCCTGGGGGGCCTGCGTCACCTTCGCCGCCGCCGGCCGGCCCCCCTTCCGGGGCGAACGGGCGGAGGCGATCGGCCTGCAGATCCTCACCGCGGAGCCCAACCTCGACGGGTTGCCCGCGTCCCTGGTCGGCGTCGTGCGGGCGGCCCTGGACAAGGAGCCGGCGCGCCGCCCCGCCGCCACCGAGCTGCTCGCCCGACTGGTCGGCCACGACGTCCGCTCCCCCGCCGAATCGGACCGGGCCAGCGAGACGGCGCTGGCCCGCTGGTGGTCGTTGCCGCCGACCCCGCCGGACGGCGAGGGTCCCCACGGGGGGTACCGCGACGCCGGCTACGGTCCCGATCCCGCCCACCACCGCGCGTCCGCCCACCACCGCGCGTCCGCCCACCACCGCGCGTCCGCCCCGCCGACCGTGAGCCACGGCGCTGACGGCTGGGAGGACGACGGGTGGCGCGTCGGGTCGGGCAGAGGCGGGAGCGGGGGCGGCGGGCGGCGTGGAGCCGTCGTGGCGGTGGCCGCGCTGCTCGCGGTGCTGCTCAGCGGGGGCCTCGCGGCGGCCCTGGTGCTCAACCGTAGCGACGACACGCCCACCATCACGGGGTCGACGCCAGACCCGCTGGCGACGGCGGGGACGGCCGCCGGGACGACGGGTCCGTTGCAGGCCGCCGGGACGACGGGTCCGTTGCAGGCCGCCGCGCCGCCCGCCACAACCGGGCCCGCATCGGCGCGGGCGCGGGCGTCGGCGTCAGCGAGCCCGACACCGGTGGCGACCACGGTGGCGACCACGGTGGCGACGCTGTCCGCCGCCGACGCCGCCGCCACGGTGCGCCGGAAGGGCTATGAGCCGGACATGAGCACCTACGCGGCCGACCGGCGACTGAACGTAGTGATCGGCACCGGCCAGCCGGCCGGGGACACCCCCCGGCAGCTCGCCTTCGTCTTCGCCGACGGTGAGTACCGTGGCACGGACACGAAGGCACCCAGCGCGCGCATCACCCTCCAGCGCCAGCGCAACGATCATGAGGTCGTGCTGCGCTATGCCACCTACGACCCGCGGGACCCGGTCGATGCCCCGTCGGGCCACGCCGACGTCCGCTTCCGCTGGACTGGCACAATCTTCTCCACCCTGGACAAGATTCCGCCGAGCGACCCGAATGTCTCCGGCAGCCGACGGTAGGGCCGTCCGCCGGGGTCCGGGTGGCGGCGGGCGGTACCGGATGGCGGGTGGCGGATGGCGGTGGCGGGTGGCGGACCCGAGGCGCCCGCCTCCGCGCCCAGCCGCACATCGCTGCGCTGGAAGCATTACGGTTCAGGGTTAGGGGTCTCGCGGGGCCGTGGACGTCGCGGATGCCGTGGACGCTGTGAATGACGCTGTGAATGCCGTCGACCCACGGACACCGGTGCGGCGCGGGCCGGCGGCCATCGGGCCTCGGCCCGTGCCCACCGCCGACGAAGGAGTGAGCTTTCGGGTGAGCCCCGGCATTCCGAGTCTCACGGCCGAACGCGGAACCGAACGCGGAACCGAACGCGGCGATCAGGACAGGCGGCACGATGCTGACCCCGCTTGTTGACGACGACCCGCGCCACGTCGGCCCGTTCACGATCCACAACCGGATCGGCGCTGGCGGCATGGGCACCGTGTACCTCGGTTTCANCGCCGACGGCCGGGCCGCCGCGGTGAAGGTTCCCGACGCCCGGTTCGCCGACGACCCCGAATTCCGGGAACGGTTCCGCCGCGAGGTGGCCGCCGCCCGCCGGGTGCACGGCCGGGCGGTCGCGGCGGTACTCGACGCCGATCCCGAGGCCACGTCGCCGTGGCTGGCGACCGAATACGTGGAGGGCACCAGCCTCGCCGACGCGGTGCTGCGCCACGGCCGGCTGGAGGAACGGCTGCTGCACGGCTTCAGCGTGGGACTCGCCGACGCGCTGATCGCCATCCATGCCGCCGGAGTGGTGCACCGCGACCTCAAGCCCTCGAACATCCTGCTGGCCTGGGACGGCCCGAAGGTCATCGACTTCGGCATCGCGCGGGCCTCGGGGATCCCCAGCCACACCCGCACCGGGATTCTCATTGGCACGCTGGCCTGGATGGCGCCCGAGCAGCTGCGCGGGGAACGGGCCGGGCCCCCCGCCGACGTGTTCGCCTGGGGCGCCTGCGTGACGTACGCGGCGACGGGACATCCGCCGTTCGCCTCCGAGCAGTCCGACGTGCTGACCAGGATGCGCGAGGACCGACCACCCGACATCGCCGGCGTGCCGGTGAAGCTCGCCCCGCTGGTGCGCGCGGCGCTCGGGCGTCGGCCGGAGGAGCGCCCGAGCGCCGCCGAACTGGTCCGCAGCCTGGTCTCGGACTCCGCGGTCCGCACCCCGGCCGACGCCGACCGGGCTGCGGCGTTGGCCCTC
>NZ_JPHT01000012.1:0-134573 GCF_000733325.1 Frankia sp. Allo2 | reverse complement strand
AAGCGGGAAGCCTGCTTCGAGATGAGGTCTCCCACAGGGTAGCCTGGTAAGGCCCCCGACTAGATGATCGGGTTGATAGGCCGGAGGTGGAAGTGCGGTGACGCATGGAGCTGACCGGTACTAATAGGCCGAGGGCTTGTCTTCGAAGGTGCTACGCGTCCACTGTGCGGTTCTCGGGTGTACGGCCGGTTCGGCTGGTATATCTGGATAGTGTTTCGGTGGTTTTGGCGAAGGGGAAACGCCCGGTCTCATTCCGAACCCGGAAGCTAAGCTCTTCAGCGCCGATGGTACTGCATGGGGGACTGTGTGGGAGAGTAGGACGCCGCCGGACGTATACGAGTGTGGGGCTGTCTCCCTAGGGAGACAGCCCCACACCCTTTGTCACGCCCTTTTTCGGCATGGTCACCGGGTGGACCC
Source organism: Frankia sp. Allo2 (assembly GCF_000733325.1). Classification (NCBI taxonomy): domain Bacteria; kingdom Bacillati; phylum Actinomycetota; class Actinomycetes; order Frankiales; family Frankiaceae; genus Frankia; species Frankia sp. Allo2. The sequence goes on along the minus strand of NZ_JPHT01000012.1, from coordinate 134,156 downwards.
GGTCATCACCGGTCCGGACGTCGTATCGTTGAGGGTTGTGGCATCACCGCACCATCGTGGACCCGGGTGAACGTCGTGGACCCGGGTGAACCCGGACCGACGTACCTACGCAACATCCGAAGCACAGCCGACGATCTCGGGCGCCGTGGTGTCCGCGTCGGAAGCCCGGCGGCCTGAGGGCGCCTCCGGATCACGAGGGACCCGCAGCCGCAACCGCGGTACCTGCGGGATGAAAGGGAAGTTGCCGGTCATGCCGAGGGAAGACAGATCCAGTCAGCGAGGCGGGACGACGCCGTTCACGTCCCCACACCCGCAGCGGCGTGATCGGGACGCTTCAGGTGATCGTGGCACGCCGGCAGAGGGACGTCGCGCCGGGCGCCCGGTGCGTGGCGATGCCCCGGGCGTAAGGCGGGGCGGCGGATCCGAGACCGGCGCGTCGCGCGGACAGGGGGGTCCCTCTCAGGGCGCGCGCCAGGGTGCGCGCGGCGGCGGGCAGGGCGGTGCGCGGGGAGGAACGCGGGGCGGGGCGGGCCAGTTCCGCCGCGGCCCGGAGGGCCAGGGCCGGCCGGACCGCTCCAGGGGTTCGGACTCCAACACCCGGTACGGCAACGCCCGGTACGGCGCATCGCCGCGTGCGGGCGATGCGGGATCCGCCACTTCCTCTTCCTCCTCGGCCGCCTCGTTCGTCGACCGCCGCCCGGGTGGGGCTCGGCGTCCGGAGGGGACGGGGACCGGCGGTGGGCGTGCTCCGGCGGCTGGCGGTGAGCGCTTTTNCCGAGCCGGCGGCCCGCGCGGTGACCGGGGCGCGAGCGGTGACCGGGGCGCGAGCGGAGCCTCCGCCCGCAACCGGGTCGCCGCCGAGGCGGCTTGGCGCGAGCGTCGGGGTCGGCCGGGAGCGGAGGAGACCGGCCGGTCCGGAAGGCCGAGTAGCCGTCCCGACCACGGCAGACCGGGGCGCGACTCCTCGGTATCCCATCGGCCCGGGCAGGCCCGGGCCGGCAGCGACGGCCCGCGGCCCCGGCACGACGGCCCTGAACGGCCGACTCACGGCAGAGTCTGGCGTTCCGATGGCGACCGTCCCGCGGGTACGCGCTCGGCCGGCCCGCGGCCCGGCGGCGATCGAGGCCGGGAGTCCCGGGGGCCCCGGGACACCAGCGGTGGAGGGGACCGCCGCGACGGCGCCGCTCGCGCCGAGCGCCGTGGCCGGCCGTTCACCGAGGCTTCCAGGCCCGGGGGCGGCGGCCCCCGCGGCGGCCCCCGCGGCGGCCGTCCGACCGGGCCTGGCCGGACTGACAGAACCGACCGGGCTGGCCGGACTGATCAGACTGAGCAGGGCAGCCGGCGGGCCCGGGTGCCGGCTCCGCCACTTCCCGACGAGGCCCGCGCGGACCTGCTGGACCACGACGTGCGCCGGTCCCTTCGGGGGCTGCCATCGTCGCTCGCCGACACGATCGCCCGCCATCTCGTCGCGACCGCCCTGCTGCTCGACGACGATCCCGCCCGCGCGCTCGCCCACGCCCGCGCCGCCGCCGATCGGGTGCCGCGCCTGCCTGCGGTGCGCGAGGCGGTCGGTATCGCGGCCTACCATGCGGGGGAGTACGCGACGGCCCTGGTGGAACTTCGGGCCGCTCGTCGGATGGACGGTTCCGCGCACAACCTGCCGCTGATGGCGGACAGCGAACGGGGACTGGGCCGGCCGGAGCGTACCGTCGCCTACCTGCGGGATCCGCAGATCGACCAGCTTGATCCGGCCGCTCGGGCGGAGATGCTCATCGTCGTCTCCGGGGCCCGCCGGGACCTCGGTCAGCCGGAGGCCGCCGTCGTGTTGCTGCGGGATCTGGCCACGGCCAAGACGCCGCCCGCGCCGTGGACCGCCCGCCTCTGGTACGCCTATGCCGAGGCGCTGCTTGCCGCCGGTCGTCCAGAGGAGGCCGCACGCTGGTTCACCTCCACGGCTGCGATCGACGAGGGAGAGACCGACGCCGACGCCCGTGCGTATCTGATCATGACTGGTCGGCCTCTCCCCGAGGAGGACGAGGAGGCTGCCCAGGACGGCGCGGATCTCCTGCTCTCGGATCGGGCCGATCCCGACGCGGACGCCGGGACCGAGGCGAACGTCGATCAGGACATCACCGGCCATGATCTTACTGATCATGGCACCGGCACCGGCACCGAGGCTGCTCCCGAGGCCGAGGCGACGGAGACCGGGAGGTAGGACCGTTCGGCCGAGGACCACTCCGCCCGGTATCCGTGGGTCCGCGGGGAGACGGACCGTGTGTACGCCGGTCCTACGTACGCCGGTCCTACGTACGCCGGTCCTACGTACGCCGGTCAGTCGTCGAGTGGACGCAGCACGAGTCCGGTGCGCGGCTTCGGGGTGAACAACGTCGACTTGCGCGGCATCCGCTCGCCGGCCTCGGCGACGGCCGTCACACCGGCGATCGGGGTGGGGTTGAGCAGCAGCGCGGTNCCTCCCGCCGCAGCCGCCGCGGCGATCGCGGCCGGCGCGTCGTGGTGGTAGTCGACCACGCCCACCGTGTCCGTCAACCCCCAGACGTCCACGATCAACGCAAGATGAGCGACGGTGACGTCGAGTCCACGGAAGGCCGCCGACCGTTCGGGGGGCAGACTACGGGTGAGCAGGTCGGCGTCGGGCTCGGTGAGCAGGTAGGCCGCGGTGCCGTTGGTGACCACGAACGCGTGCCCGCCCTGCCCGGCCTTGGCCAGTTCCTCCACCAGCGCGTCCGGGTCCGCGCCTGCCGGCCCCACGCCACCGGCATCCCCGGCGGCGGTACCNCCCTCGCCGGGCCCGGCGAGCTGACGCACGGTGAACACCTCGGCGGCCCGCCGCACCGCCTCGGTGAGCCCGAGACCACGCACTACCCGGTGGATGGCGTGCACCTGGGGCCCCGAGACGGTCGCGTCGACGAGGAAGGCCAGACCGAAGTCCCAGGGGCCCGAACCATCCCCGGCGGCGTGCCGTTCCGCCTGGTACTGGCGGTAGGTGGCGTACCGATGGTGGCCGTCCGCGATCACCGCGCGCCGGGGCAACAGGTCCGCGGCGATGGCGGTGAGGACCGCCGGATCGTCGATGGCCCAGAGCCGGTGCGTCACCCCGTCGTCCGTGGACGTCTCCACCAGCGGCGTCGTGGCGATCACCATCGAGACCACCCGGCTGGTCTCGCCGCCGCCGGCGTAGAGCAGGAAGATCGGTTCCAGGTTCGCGCGGGTCGCGCGGGTCAGCGCCAACCGGTCTGAGACCGGGCCCGCCATGGTGTTCTCGTGCGGGAGGATGATCCCCGCATCCGGATCGGTCAGCGCGACCGCCCCGATCAGCCCGCGCTGGGCGTGGCCGGCCCGCTCCTCCTCGTAGACGTAGACGGAGGCCTTCTCGTCGCGACGCAGCACTCCGCTGTCCAGCCATGCCCGCAGCGTGCGGGCGGCCCCGTCGTAGTCCTCCCCGGGGAGGATGAGCCGGACCACGTTGCGCTCGTCGCGCGCTTGGAGCTCCGCCCGTTCGGCGTCGTCGATGACGTCGTAGGGCGGGGAGGTCAGCGGGGCGAGGTCCGGCCCGGAGGACGGAAATCGTGCGGCCCGGAACGGGGCGAGCACGAGACCCGCCGGAGCGGGAACGGGACGATCGGCGTCAACCATGAGCCGCATCGTAGGGCCCCGAGAGTGCGGACCCGGTGTGACCCGGGAGTGCCCTCGCTGCTGACCGCCCGTGTTCCGGCCGGCCCGACCGGGCGAGAGGAACATTTCACCACCTTCCCGTAGTGCGAGCGTGCCATCGGAGCGGCGGGACGGTGGACAGCGCACACCTGATCGTTATGGGGATCTCGAGGTACGTTGGGCGGCTTTGCGGCGACACTGGAGCTGCGGACCTCGAGGATGTGCCTGGCGCTTGGCGCCCGCGGTGGCGAAGCCGGACGGAGTGATTCCGGATCTGGCGGTGTTCCTCGGGTGAGAGGCGGTGATGCGCATCGAGGGCGCCACGGTGCGGCGGAGTCCGGCGCGTGGCCTGGCGCGTGGCCTGGCGCGTGGCCTGGCGCGAGGCCCGGCGCGAGGTCCGGCGCGTGGCCTGGCGCGAGGTCCGTGCCCGGTGCTCAGGATTGGTGTGGCGAGGAGACAGATGATCGTCCGTGTCGTGGAGGTGAAGATGTCCGAGGAGACCGGCCCTCCGGGGGATGTACCGGACGAGACGCCCGGTGGGCTGCCCGCCCGCAGACGACGTGATAGATCCAGCTCGGTGCCGTCCGATGTGACGTCCTGGGTGGATGACAGTGCGGACCGGTCCCGGCCGGGACCGGCGGGTGAGGTCTACGACTGGTACACCCGGGGGATGGCGCTGCTCGGCCACGGGGACGCCAATGCCGCGGTGCAGCTGCTGGCCCACGCCGTCGCGGCCGAACCCGCCTCACCGAGCGTGCGGGAGGCGCTGGCCCGGGCACAGTTCACCGCCGGTCAGTACGGCGCGGCCCGGGAGACTTTCGCCTGGATCGTGGACCGGCATCCCACCGACGACTACGCCCAGTTCGGCCTCGGGCTGTCCGCCCGCAAGATCGGTGATCTCCGGGCGGCCGTGGAGCATCTGGCGCTGGCCGTGGCGATGCGTCCCGACATCCGACACTACGGTGTCGCGCTGCGTGGCGCCCGCGCGGCGTTGGCTCGAGCATGACCCGGCCGGCCGCCGTGCCCGCGCCGGCGCACGAGACCACGTCAACCAGCCCTCCGTCAGTCAGCCCTTCCGCGGTCTCCTCCGCTTCGTCGTCCTGCGGCTTGTCCGGTTCCTCTGTGTCCTCTGTGTCCTCTGGTTTCTCCGTGTCTTCCGGCGGCTTCCCCGGGCCGTTGCGCGGGACGGACCGGCCGCTGGCCGACCTGTTCGACGTCGCCCTGATGGATCTCGACGGTGTCGTCAACCGTGGGGCCGCCGCCGTGCCACACGCGGCCGGCACCATCGCAGCCGCGGGCCGCCGGGGGATGCGCACGGTGTACGTCACGAACAACGCACTGCGCCCGCCGGCCGAGGTCGCCGCCCGCCTGCGCGGCTTCGGCGTGCCGGCGCAAACCGAGGACGTCGTCACCTCGGCGCAGGCAGCGGCGCACGTCCTGGCCGAACGGCTGGGCACCGGATCCCGGGTGCTCATTACCGGAGGGCGGGGACTTCGACAGGCGGTGATGGAGGAGGGCCTGGTCCCGGTGGACTCGGCCGAGGACGATCCGGCGGCGGTGGTCCAGGGGTTCGNCCCGGATCTCNCCTATGCCCGCCTCGCCGAGGCGGCCTATGCCATCCGGGCCGGAGCACTGTGGATCGCCAGCAACGCCGATCGCACCGTGCCAACCGAGCGGGGCGTCGCGCCTGGTAACGGATCCGTCATCGCCTTCCTGCGGGCCGCTACGGACCGCGAGCCGGTGGTGACCGGCAAGCCCGAGTCGGCGATGCACCGCGAGTCGATGCGGCGCAGCGGAGCCCGGATACCCCTCATCGTCGGTGACCGGCTCGACACCGACATCGAGGCCGGTCACCGGACGTCGACGCCGACCCTGCTCGTCTTCACCGGGGTGACGACCCCCGGAGACCTGCTCGCAGCTCCCGCTCCGCACCGTCCCGACTTCCTCGCCGCGGACCTGCGCGGGCTGCTCCGGGCGGCGCCACCGGTGGAGGCCGTCCCGGAGCTGGGGAACCACGCCTATCGTTGCGGCGCCTGGAGCAGCCGGGTCGAGGAGGGGACGCTGCACTGGTCGGGTGAAAGCTACGGGCTGGGCGATGACGCGTCGGATGGCGATCGTTCAGGCGGCGGTCATTCCGGTGGGGATGCGTCAGACCGGGATATGTCGGGTGACGACACGTGGAACGGGGACGGCACCGACGGGCTGGACGGGCTGCGGGCCGCCTGCGCCACGGTCTGGTCCGCCCTGGACAGCGGCGTCGCCGTCCACGCGATCGCGGCGCGACGCCCACCGGGTTGCGAGGACCTGATGGCTCCGGCGCCCCGGGCACCGGAGCCCGTGGCGCTCGCCTGAGTCCCGGCGCCTTGGAGCATCGTCGGTGAACAGGCGCATCGTCACAGCAGCGAGCGGACCCGCAGCAGATCCCACACGCTCGCGTCCACCTTCAGCCGCCCACTGGCCCAGGCGGTCATCGCGGGAAGCCTTCCCTCGGCGACCGCCACCAGGTCGTCGCTCTCCAGCGTCAGGGTGATCTGGGCGTCGTCGCGGCTGCCTTCGCCAATGTGCCGCAGGCAGCCGTCGCGCAGCTCCCCGGAGAAGACAGCGCCGAGATCGGGGATACGACAGACGATGACGCGATCCGGGGCGCGCGGGGGACGGCCGTCGGCGGAGAGCCCATCCAGGCGGGCGGCGAGAGCATGGAGCGCGGCCTCGCACTGCGACCTGTCGGCCATCCCGGCCGGTCCTCCTCTCGGCCTGTTCGACCTGCGCCCCTCTCGGCCCGGCGTGCCGGGACACTAGCGTGAGAGTAGGTGTTCCGGTCGGCCTGTTCGACCTGCGCCCCTCTCGGCCCGGCGTGCCGGGACACTAGCGTGAGAGTAGGTGTTCCGGTCGGCCTGTTCGACCTGCGCCCCTCTCGGCCCGGCGTGCCGGGACACTAGCGTGAGAGTAGGTGTTCCGGGCGGGACGACCCGCGTGGTGGGCGAGTTTACACCGGTTGCGAGCCGATCTCCGGTGGTCCTGACGGACCCGGGGTGAGGTCCCGGGCCGGCCGAGGGCGGATCCGGCCGGACGAGGAGTGGACAGGACATGAGATTCGTCGCATGACGCACGTCGCCAGGGTCCGTCGCGTCAGCGGCCGTGAGTGCGGGAGGCTGACAACGTGAACACCGAGAATCTGCCTGCCGAGGTTCGCGGCGCCCTCGGCCGGCTGGACATGCTCGACGTCCTACCGACGGCCGCGCATGTCGAGGTCTTCGAGGAGATAAACCGCCGGTTGGCCGGGGCACTGGCGGACCTGGACGGGAGCGCTGACCAGGTCAAGGGTGCTGACCAGGTCAAGGGCGTCGGGGGCGCGGCCGGGCCGGGCGTGCCCGTTCCGGCGCGTTGCGGGGCGCGTCCCACGGGAGGGCCGCGGCCCGGGCCGGGCATGATCCGGCCGGCGCGGTGAGTCGCTCCGGGGTCGCGATGTCCCGCCGGACACGTCTGGACAGCGAACTTGTCCGTCGTGGTCTCGCCCGGTCCCGGGAGCAGGCCGTTGCGGCGATCACCGCGGGTCGGGTGCTGGTCGGCGGCATTCCTGCCACGAAGGCTGCCACGGTGGTCGACGGATCCACCTCCATCGCGGTGACGAAGGGGGACGATCCCGGCTACGCCTCCCGCGGCGCGCACAAACTTCTGGGTGCCTTCGAGGCCTTCGGGGTCCCCGCACCGGGGCCGGAACCGGGGCCGGGTGCCGAAATCCCGCGTTCGACCGGCCCCACGCTGGTCGTGGCCGGTCGTCGGTGCCTGGACGTCGGTGCCTCCACCGGCGGCTTCACCGACGTGCTGCTGCGGTACGGGGCGGGGACCGTCGTGGCCGTGGACGTCGGCTACGGGCAGTTGCTGTGGCGGCTGCGCTGCGACCCCCGGGTCCGCGTGCTCGACCGTACCAACGCCCGGAACCTGACGCCCGCCGAGATCGGTGACCGCGTCGACCTGGTCGTCGGGGACCTGTCGTTCATCTCGCTGGCCCTGGTGCTGCCCGCGCTGCGCGCCTGCGCGGTCCCGGATGCCGATTTCGTGCTGCTGGTGAAGCCCCAGTTCGAGGTCGGCCGGGAGCGGCTCGGGCCCGGCGGGGNGGTGCGTGACACCGCATTGCACGCCGAGGCGGTCCACGACGTGGCGGCGTCCGCGGCCATGCTGGATCTCGGCGTGCGTGGCGTCACGGCGAGTCCGCTGCCCGGCCCGGCGGGCAACGTCGAGTACCTGCTGTGGCTGGCCGCCGGGGCCCCACCGCTCGACGCGGACGTCCTGGCCGGGGCGATCGCCGCCGGCCCCGCGGGACCGGGGCGCCGGGCATGACGCGGGAGATCCTCGTCGTCNCCCANCCCCGCCGCTCGGTGGTCCGGGAGAGCGCCCATCGGGTCATCGAGGGCCTGGCCGCCGCCGGGGTGTCGCCGCGGGTGCTGCGGGACGAGGCGGAGATGCTCGACCTGACCGCCGCCAACAGCGTGCCGCACGACGCCGACGCGGCCGTCGGGGTGGAACTGGTGCTGGTCCTCGGCGGCGACGGCAGCCTGCTGCGCGGCGCGGAGCTGGCCCGCACCGCTGACGCCCCGCTGCTGGGCGTGAACCTCGGGCATGTCGGGTTCCTCGCCGAGGCCGAACCCGACGCGCTGGAATCCACCATCGAGCACGTCGTCCGCAAGGACTACACGGTCGAGGAACGCATGACGGTAGACGTCACGGTCCGGCGGCGTGGCGAGGTCACCTATACCGGCTGGGCGCTCAACGAGATGTCCCTGGAGAAGGCCGAGCGCGCTCGGATGCTGGAATGCGTGTTGGAGATTGACGGGCGTCCGCTGTCCCGGTGGGGCTGCGACGGGGTGATCTGTTCGACGCCCACCGGATCCACCGCCTACGCCTTCTCGGTCGGTGGTCCGGTGATGTGGCCGGGCGTCGAGGCCCTGCTGGTCGCCCCGATCAGCGCGCACGCGCTGTTCGCCCGGCCGCTCGTGCTGGCGCCGACCTCCGCGGTCGCCGTGGAGATCCTGCCGCCGGTGCCCGCGGTCCTCTACTGTGACGGCCGGCGGTCCGTCGAGGTGCCCCCCGAGTCGCGGGTCGAGGTGGTCCGCGGCCGCCGACCGGTGCGGCTCGCCGTGGTGCACCCGCTGCCGTTCACTGATCGTCTTGTTGCCAAGTTCGGCCTTCCGGTGGAAGGTTGGCGGGGACGCAACCAGCGTGCCTCCCCCGCGTAGCGGCTTCGCTGCGACGCGGGGACCCCTGGCCCTGGGCGCCGTTCGGGGTTTCCGTCAGCTCGCCTTCGGCGAGCTTCCTGGGGTGATTGTCGGGGGGCTTCGCCGCGACGCGGGGACAGCGATGTCGGATCTTCCGCCTCTGCGATATCGGCCTCCGTCCTGGTGACGCTAGAGTTCGGGGCGTGCTCGAGGAGATTCGCATCCGCGGCCTCGGGGTCATCGACGATGCCGCCCTCGACCTCGCTCCCGGCCTCACCGTGGTGAGTGGCGAGACCGGAGCCGGCAAGACCATGATTGTCCAGGGGCTGGGACTGCTCACCGGCGGGCGGGCGGATTACGGTCTGGTCCGGCCCGGGGTCGATCGCGCCTTTGTCGAGGGTCGGCTCGTCATCGGTGCCGAGTCGGCTGTCGCGGCCCGGGTCCGCGAAGTCGGCGGCGACCTCGACGAGGATCCGGGGGGCGCCGTCCTCGTCGTCGGTCGGACCCTGACCGCGGAGGGCCGGTCCCGGGCGCAGGTCGCGGGCCGCTCGGTTCCGGCGAGTGTCCTCGCCGAGATCGCCGAGGAGCTGATCGCCGTGCACGGCCAGTCCGAGGCGCAGCGCCTGCTCAAGCCGTCCACCCAGCGTGACGCGTTGGACCGGTTCGCCGGTTCCGCCGTCGCCGGGCCGTTGGCCCGCTACGGCGGTGTGTACCGGGAGCTGACCCGGGTCAGTCGGCAGCTCGCCGAGATCACCGACCGGGTGCGTGAACGCGAGCAGGAGGCGGAGCTGCTGCGCATCGGCCTGGACGAGGTGGAACGGATCGCCCCCAGCCCCGGTGAGGACGTCACCCTCGACGCCGAGCTGACCAAGCTGGAGCACGCGGAGACCCTGGTGCGGGCGGCGCGGACCGCGCACGCCGCGCTGATGAGCGATCCGGCCACCGGGTCGGACGAGCCCGGTGCGGTCGATCTGGTGGCCGCGGCCCAGCGGGTCATCGCCGGCGAGTCCGCCCTTGACGCCGAGCTCGCTGCCCTCGGCACGCGGCTCACGGAGGTGGGGATGCTGCTCACCGACGTCGCCGCGGACCTCGCCTCCTACGCGGAGGGCATCGATGCCGACCCGGTGCGCCTCGCCGACGCCCAGGCGCGCAAGGCCGCCCTCACCAGCCTGACCCGGGCGCACGGCACCGGCATTGACGGCGTGCTGGCCTGGGCGGACCAGGCCGGGCGCCGGTTGCTGGAACTCGACGGCGCCGGGGACAGCGTCGAGGCGCTCACCGCCCGGCGGGACAGCCTGACCGCCGAGCTGGCCCGGCTCGCCGAGGAGGTCAGCGAGGCCCGGACCAAGGCGGCGGCCCGGTTCGGTGCGGCGGTCGCCGCCGAGCTCGCCGGGCTCGCGATGCCCCGGGCCCGGGNGGAGGCCGCCGTGTCGCAGCGCGACGATCCAGCCGGTCTGCCGGTCGGCCTGCGGGTCGTCGCGTTCGGACCGTTCGGCGTCGACGACGTGGAGCTGCGGCTGATACCGCATCCCGGGGCGCCGCCGCGGCCGGTCCAGAAAGGCGCGTCGGGCGGTGAGCTGTCCCGGGTCATGCTCGCGATCGAGGTCGTCCTCGCCGCCGCCGACACCGGTTCGACCATGGTCTTCGACGAAGTGGACGCCGGGGTCGGCGGCCGGGCCGCGGTGGAGATCGGCCGGCGCCTCGCCCGCCTCGCCCGCACCCATCAGGTGATCTGTATCACTCATCTGCCGCAGGTCGCCGCCTTCGCGGACCGTCATCTGGTGGTCCACAAGGCCGACGACGGATCGGTCACCCGTAGCGGGATCGTCACGCTCGACGACGCCGGCCGGGTGCGGGAGCTCTCCCGGATGCTCGCCGGCCAGGAGGAGAGCCCGCTGGCCCGTGGGCACGCCGAGGAGCTGCTCGCCGCCGCGGAGGCCGACAAGGCGCTGCCGTAGTGCCACCGCGGTCGGGAGGTCGGACATCCTGCGGTGGTCCAGGCAGTCACCGAAGGTGATAACCGAGGGCCATGACTCACCCTTATGGCAGAGTCCCCGCATTGCGCTGGAGGCGTCGCGCGGGGGAGCTGTTACCGTGAAGTCCCGTGGAGGCGCCGGGGCCGGACCGGCGGCGTAACCACGGGAGCTTCGGGTGGGTCAGGCGCATATCACCAAACACATCTTCGTCACCGGCGGGGNTGCGNCCNGTCTCGGCAAGGGACTGACCGCGTCGAGCCTTGGTCGACTACTCAAGGCTCGTGGACTTCGTGTCACGATGCAGAAGCTCGACCCCTACCTCAACGTGGACCCGGGAACGATGAACCCGTTTCAGCACGGTGAGGTGTTCGTGACCGACGACGGGGCCGAGACCGACCTCGACATCGGCCACTACGAGCGGTTCCTCGACGTCAGCCTCGACGGCAGCGCCAACGTGACGACGGGTCAGGTCTACTCGGCCGTCATCGCCAGGGAACGCCGCGGCGGCTATCTGGGCCAGACCGTCCAGGTCGTCCCGCACATCACCGACGAAATCAAGGACCGGATCCGGCGGCTGGCCGATGACTCCGTCGACGTGGTGATCACTGAGGTCGGCGGGACCGTCGGGGACATCGAATCGCTGCCCTACCTGGAGGCGATCCGTCAGGTACGCCACGAGGTCGGTCGGGACAACGCCCTGACGGTGCACGTGAGCCTGGTCCCCTACCTCGCCCCCTCCGGAGAGTTGAAGACCAAGCCGACCCAGCATTCGGTCGCGGCGTTGCGCAGCATCGGCCTGCAGCCCGACGCCGTGGTCTGCCGGTCCGACCGGCCGCTGCCCGATTCGCTCAAGAAGAAGATCGCGATGATGTGCGACGTCGATGACGAGGCCGTCGTCGGGGCGCCGGACGCGAGTTCCATCTACGACATCCCCCGGGTGCTGCACCGCGAGGGCCTCGACGCCTACGTGGTGCGTCGGCTCGGGCTGTCCTTCCGCGACGTCGACTGGACGGAGTGGGACACGTTGCTGCGGCGGGNGCACCACCCNGCCAACACGGCGACGATCGCGATCGTCGGCAAGTACGTGGATCTCCCCGACGCCTACCTCTCGGTGACCGAGGCCCTGCGCGCCGGCGCCTTCGCCACCGACACCCGGGTGGACCTGCGGTGGGTCACCTCGGACGAGTGCTCTTCCCCGGATGCGACGGCCACCCTGCTCGACGGGATCGACGGGGTCATCGTTCCCGGTGGTTTCGGGGTGCGGGGCATCGAGGGCAAGCTCACCGCGCTGCGGCACGCCCGCGAGAACGGCATTCCGACCCTCGGTATCTGCCTCGGCCTGCAGTGCATGGTCATCGAGGCGGCCCGCAGTCTCGCCGGCCTGGAGGCGGCGAACTCCACCGAGTTCGCCCCCGAGACCCCCCACCCGGTGATCTCCACGATGGCCGACCAGCACGAGGTGGTGGCCGGCACCCGGGACATGGGCGGCACGATGAGACTGGGCCTGTACTCGTGCGTGCTGGCGCCCGGCACGCTCGCCCAGCGTGAATACGGCGCCGCCGAGGTCGCCGAGCGCCACCGGCACCGGTACGAGGTGAACAACGACTATCGGCACCGGCTGGCCGCCGCCGGGCTGGTCTTCTCCGGGACGTCACCGGACGGCCGCCTGGTCGAGGTGGTCGAACTGCCCGCCGATGTGCATCCGTACTACGTCGGCACCCAGGCACATCCGGAGTTCCGGTCCCGGCCGACCCGGGCCCATCCGTTGTTCCGGGGTCTCGTCGCCGCGGCGGTCGCGCATGCGGACCGCCGCCGCGGGATGCTGCCGGTGGACCTGCCGAGCGAGGACGCCCCCACCCCGGAGAACGGCGTCCCGGAGAACGGCGCCGCGCAGACCCGCGGCGTCACGGCTGGTCGATCCGGCGGGAGTATCCGCCGGGGCGCGAGCGCGTCCCGGCCGAGCGTCAGCTCCAACGGCACCGCCGCGCTGGTGTCCCCGTGACGGCGACCCCGCACCGGTACGAGGTCACCGAGAGCACCCTGGCCTACCAGGGGAGGGTCATCTCCGTCCGCCGCGATCAGGTGCGGATGCCGGATGGCGACATCTCGCAGCGTGATGTGGTGGTGCATCCCGGCGCCGTGGGGGTGGTCGCCCTCGACGAGGCCGATCGGGTGGTGATGGTCCATCAGTACCGTCATCCCGTCGGTGGTCCGCTGTGGGAGCTGCCCGCCGGCATTCTCGACGTGCCGGGCGAGCCGGCGTCCTCGGCCGCCGCGCGGGAGCTGGCCGAGGAGGCCGGGCTGCGCGCCGACCGCTACGATCTGCTGGTTGACGTGTGGGCCTCGCCAGGGATGACCGACGAGGCCTACCGCCTCTTCCTGGCCCGCGGGCTGCACGAGATCCCGGCCGCCGAGCGGTACGTGCCGGTGCACGAGGAGGCCGAGATGGGTCTCGCCCGCATCGACTTCACCGACGCCGTCGAACGGGTCCTGCGCGGTGAGATCACCAACGCGATGGCGGTCATCGGGCTGCTGGCCACGGCCCGGGCACGCGCCGAGAACTACGCCGGTCTGCGCCCACCCGACGCACCCTGGCCCGCTCGTCCCGCCCACCGCGGCTGAGCCACCGCCGCGCCGCGGCCCCCGTTTCTCCGCGGTGGCGTCGGTCCCGCGGTGGCGTCAGTCGTTGTGGACCAGCACGCCGGCGGCCTCGTCGACGACGAGGCCCGCCGCGGCGGCGAGGGTCACCGCGGCGATCGGGAACGCCTGCGCGACCCCGGGAACGGTGAACGTGCCATCCCAGGTCACCGCGAGGGTCACCTGGTACCGGCCCGGCCGGGCGTAGCCGTGCNCCACGTAGGCCTCGGGATGATCGCGCGGTGAGATCGCCGGGTCGTAGGGCCGGCCGGGAGCGTCCGGGCCGGTCTCGCCGTCGCCGAACTCCCAGTGATAGTGGGGAACGGCACTGATGGTCGCCACGACCGGCTGGTCGACGTTGAACGTGAACGAGTCGGGCACCGGGGTGTAGAGGATCGTGGCCAGGTTCGCGAAGCTGCGGCCGGACGGCGCAATGACGATGGACGGCTTNGGCAGGAGTCTCTCGCGCAGGTAGTTGGCGAGCGCGGCCTGCACCTGGGCGATCGGCACCGCGCCGGCGGGCAGCAGGTAGTTGAAGCAGCCCGCCACCGCCTGGTCGTACTGGGCCCGCGCCTGCGCGTCCATCGCCGGATCCGGCCCGACCGCGGTCAGCAGGTCACAGACGGCCGCCGGGTCGTCCGGACAGTCCTGGCCGCAGGCCGCGCTCCGCCGGGCCCCCGAGCCGGTCGGGATCCCGACGCGCTCCAGCGCTCCGTCGTGGTAGCGGTACTGGTAGCCGTTGTCCGTGGCCCGAGTGTCACAGGTACCCCACAGCGCGCCGACGCAGGGCACCGGGACGGTGCGTCCGGGCGCCGCGGCGGCGGGCGTCGCGCCGCCGGCGAGGCCGGTCAGGCCGACCAGTAGCAGCGCGCCGACCGCGATCAGCGCCGGGCGCGGGATCGTGCGGCGCCGGGCGGCGGTGGTCGTGCGGGCGGCGGTGGTCGTGCGGGCGGCGGTGGTCGTGCGGGCGGCGGTGGTCGTGCGGGCGGCGGTGGTCGTGCGGGCGGCGGTGGTCGCGTGCGGGCCGGTCGTCCCCGGGCCGGTGGTCATGCCTGGGCCGGGGCGTAGCGCAGGGTCTGGATACGCCAGCCGTGGTCGGTGAGCGACAGCTCGGCCGTGCCGNCCNGGGTNGGCANGGCNGGGGCGTCGGAGACCCGCCGGCCCGCCGGGTCCAGCAGCCCCACCGCCCGGGTCCGCACGGTGAAGTCCACCTCGGTGACGAGCCCGACCCGCGGCCGGGCGAGCACGTCGCTCAGCTGATAGGCCGGCCCGTCCGCGCGCAGCCCCCGCTGCTGGAGCGAGCGGGTCACCCCGACGTCGAGGGCGCAGGGCTGGCAGCCACCGAGCGCCGTCGGCGCGATAACCGCGACCCGACCGGCCCGCGCGGCCTCGTTGATCTCGTGAAAGTAGCCCTCGACCGTGCGGGTGGCGGCTGCGGGCGTGTCATCGACCGAACCGGGGGCCGAACCGGAGACGGAAGGGCCGCCGGAGACGGCCGTGCCCCGGTTCTGGGAACCGGGGCGGGCCGGGATCGCGGCCCCGGACGGCTCGTGCTGGTCGCCGCCGCAGCCCGCGCCCGTGAGGATGACGAGCATGGCGATGACGACCCCCAGCCGTGCGGCGTACCGTGACGACCCGTTGCCCGCCCGCACAAGTCGCCAGGATAGCCGCGGAAACGCGGTATGTGGATAGGCACCAACGGAGAACGGGGGGCAGGTCCTACTATCAGTTCGATGATGGGAGTCACCGACGGCGACCGGGTATTCCGGCTGCGCCCCCCCGCGGCCTCGGCATCCGGCGTCGGCGGGTCCTTGGATCATCGTCCGTCGGCACCTCGGCCCGGCCCGGACGACCTGGCTGGGCCGGACGACCTGGCTGGCCCGGACGACCTGGCTGGCCCGGACGACCCGCCCCGGCCTGCGGATCATCGAGCCGGGTCCCAGCTGTCCCAGCTGCGTGGCACGCCTGCCGGCGTCATCGAGCGCTATCTCCACCATCTGGAGGGCGAACGCGGACTCGCGCGCAACTCGGTACTCGCCTACCGTCGCGACCTGCGCCGCTATTGTGATCATCTCTCCGCATGCGGTCTGCCCTCGTTGGACGCGGTCGGTGAGGCGGAGGTTGCCGGATTCGCCGCCGTGCTGCGCACCGGTGACGACNNGNNCCCGCCGCTTGCCGCGGCGTCGGTCGCGAGGATGCTGGTCGCCGTCCGGTCGCTGCACCGCTTCGCGGCCGACGAGGGTGACGTCCCCGAGGACGTGTCCCGGCCGGTTCGACCGCCGACGCCTCCCCGGCGGCTACCGAAGGCCCTGAGCATCGACCAGGTGGTGGCCGTCCTCGCCGCGGCCGCGGGTGCGCCCCCGCCGGGATCCCCGCCGCCGTCCGGGAGACCGCAGCCGGTGGAACCGGCCGAGGCCGTCCGTCGTCTGCGAGCGACCGCGTTGCTGGAGCTTCTCTACGGCACCGGGGCCCGGATCTCGGAGGCCGTCGGTCTCGACGTCGACGATCTCGATCTGGAGGCCGCCTCCGTGCGCCTGCATGGCAAGGGCGGACGTGACCGGATCGTCCCGCTCGGTCGGTACGCCATCGCCGCGGTGGCCGACTACCTGCGGGTGGGGCGGCCGACGCTGGTCGCCCCCCGCTCGGGGCCCGCGGTCTTCCTGTCCCGCCGCGGTAATCGCCTGTCCCGGCAGAGCGCGTGGTCGGTGCTGCGTACGGCGGCGCTCGCGGCCGGTGTGGAGGGGGTCTCACCCCATGTGCTGCGCCATTCCTTCGCCACCCACCTGCTCGACGGCGGCGCCGACGTCCGGGTGGTGCAGGAGCTGCTGGGACACGCCTCGGTCAGTACCACCCAGATCTACACCCTGGTGACGGTGGACCGGCTTCGCGAGGTGTACGCGGCCTCGCATCCACGCGCCTTGGGCGCGGCCCTGGGCTCGATCGGTCACCACTCCCGGACCTGGGGCCCGCGGACGGACCGGTGCGTGACGGGCCCGTGCATGACGGACCCGTGAGTTTCGCCGGGGCACCGCCCCGGTTCTGAGCGATGGTCGGTGTCCCGGGCGGATGTCCACCCGGGACTGTCCCCGTGAGAACGCGCCAAGTGGCGCGATGCCGTCGCGTGGGGACAGGTGGACCGGCGCGGCACGTGGATGCTCAGGATGGGGTGTACGGCCCCAGGCTGGGCATCCCGTTGGAAGGGGCCGAGGCGGGAACACCGCCGACACCGCCGACCGTCTGCGTGCTGCGCTCGGCCAGGGTTTCGCCCACCTTGCGGGCGATCGCTTCCATCAGGCGCAGTGCCTGCGGCAGCGACAGGTTCAGCACCACTTCGCTGTCGTTTGTCATCGCGAAGCGAACCGACACGTCCGCCATTGCTCGACCTCTCTCGCCTGACTCCGAAGATCTGCTCGATGTGTGTGAAACGGAACGGTACGGCCCATCTGAGACCAATGCGCGCGCGGGGTTCCTGGAAGTACCGGCGGTTTNGCTTTTNNTGTCTACTCGCTCACCNANTGTCGCGGTCCAAGAGCTGTAGCTGTCAGTCACGTGGGCTGCTCCTCTGCCGGTGGCGACGTGTATGGACCCGGTCGATCCGGATCTCCCCGCGGGGGGCGAGCTCGGAAAAATCGGGCACGTAGCTGTCCCGTTGTCTCTGCATAGTCCCTCATTGCAAGGAGCTGTCCGCAAGGGGGTGTACTTGTCATGCATCGTCATGTCGGAGGGTGAACGGGTTGGTTCCCACCGTTCTGGGAACGCTTTCACGGGTGTCACGCAGCCGGGCGGCCAAAGCCCGGATCGGGCAGGATGGCAGGGTGGCTTCGACTGACCGCGTCCGGCCGGACGTCCCCGCGCTGACCATCGGTATCCTCGGCGGCTCGGGTCCGCAGGGCGGGGGCCTCGGCCTGCGGTTCGCCGCCGCCGGCCATCTCGTACTGATCGGGTCCCGCTCGACCGAACGCGGCCAGCAGGCCGCGGCCGCGCTCGCGCGCCCCGGCCTGCGCATCGAGGGCGCGGGCAACGCCACGGTCGCCGAGCGCGCCGATGTCGTCATCATCGCGGTTCCCTGGGAGGGCCATCGCCAGACCCTGGCCGCCCTGCGGGAGCCATTGGCCGGGAAGATCGTGATCGACTGCGTCAACCCCCTCGGCTTCGACAAGGGGGGTGCCTTCGCGCTCGCGGTGCCCGAGGGCAGCGCCGCGCAGCAGGCGGCCGCCGTCCTGCCGGACAGCACCATCGTGGCGGCCTTCCACCACGTCTCCGCGGTGCTGCTGGCCGATGACGCGGTCACGAAGATCGACACGGACGTCCTGGTCCTCGGCGACGATCGGGCCGCCACCGATCTGGTGGCCGCGCTCGCCGAGCGCATTCCCGGCATGCGGGGCATCTACGCCGGCGCGTTGCGCAACGCCGGTCAGGTCGAGGCGTTGACCGCGAACCTGATCTCGGTCAATCGCCGGTACAAGTCACACGCCGGCCTGCGGGTCACCGATGTCTGAGCGGCGTCCGGACGGGCTACGTCCGGACGTGGCCCGTTTGGATGTGGCCCGTTTGGATGTGGCCGCGGTGGCGAATGGGCGGGAAGGAGAGGCGGGGACGGCCCCCCGGGACGACCTGGGCCACCCGGTGGCGGTTCCGGCGCGGGTGGAACGGATCGTCTCGCTCGTTCCCAGCCTCACCGAGTCGATCGCCGTCACCGCGCCCGGTCTGCTGGTGGGTGCCACCGACTGGTGCAGCCATCCCGCGGGGCTGGCCGTCGCTCGGGTCCGGGGGACGAAGAACCCCGACCTCGACACCATCGTCTCCCTGGCCCCGGACCTGGTCTGCGCGAACGCCGAGGAGAACAGGGAACCCGACCTCGCCGCGCTGCGCCGGGCCGGGTTCGCCGTGTGGGTCACCGCCCCCACCACGGTCGATCAGGCTCTGGTGAGCCTGGACCGGATGCTGCGCCTGGCCTGCGGGTTGGCTCGTCCCGGCTGGCTCGACGTCGCCCGGCAGGCCTGGGCCGTGCCGGCCGCCGGACCGCGACGGCGGGCGTTGGTGCCGATCTGGCGCCGGCCGTGGATGGCGGTCGGCCGGGACACCTTCACCGGCGACGTGCTGCGCCGACTGGGGGTCGACAACGTGCTGGCGGACTCGCCGGACCGCTACCCTCGGATCGATCCCGCGGCCGTCCCGCCCCATGACCTGGTGGTCCTGCCCGACGAGCCGTACCCCTTCANCCCGTCGGACGGGCCCGAGACCTTCAGCGCGCCCGCGGTCTGCGTGTCCGGCCGCCTGCTGACCTGGTACGGCCCGTCCCTGGTCGATGCGTGGTCCGTGCTCGCGGCGGCGCTGGCCCGGACCGGCGATGGACCGGGGTGACAGCGCCGCCGGCACCGCCGGCCGGGTGACTGATCAGTAGCTGTGCTCGATCGTCGGGTACCTGCCGTCCCGGACGTCCGCGCGGTAGGCTCGGGCGGCGTCCGCGAGAATCGTGCGCAGATCCGCGTACCGCTTGACGAACCGTGGCGTGCGGCCGCCGCTCAGCCCGGCCATGTCCTGCCAGACCAGCACCTGGGCATNGCATCCCGAGCCGGCTCCGATACCCACGGTGGCGATGCGCAACTCCTTCGTCACCCGGGTGGCCAGATCGGCGGGAACCACCTCGAGCACGACCGCGAACGCGCCGGCCGCCTCGAGCGCCAGCGCGTCGGCCAGCAGGATCTCGCCGGCCTCGTCGCGGCCCTGGACCCGGTAGCCCCCGATGGTGTGGATGCTCTGCGGGGTCAGCCCCAGATGCCCGATAACGGGGATGCCGGCGCCGACCAGGGCGTCCACCGCCCGGACCACCCGGGAACCGCCCTCGAGTTTCACCGCGTGCGCCCCGCCCTCCTTGAGGAAGCGGGTAGCGCTCGCCAGTGCCTCGGCAGGCCCCCCCTGGTACGACCCGAAGGGCAGATCGGCGACGACCATCGCGTGCGGTGCTCCGCGGACCACCGCCCGGACCAGCGGCAGCAGCTCATCGACGGTGATCGGCACGGTCGTGTCGTAGCCGTAGACGACGTTGGCGGCCGAGTCCCCGACCAGCAGGACGGGGATCTCCGCCTCGTCGAAGACGGCGGCGGTGGTGGCGTCGTACGCGGTCAGCATCGACCACTTCTCGCCCCGGTTCTTCGCCGCGGCGACGTCGCGCACTGTGAAACGGGACCGGAGTGGCCGCGGCGGCGTGGTCGGCGCGCCGTAGGGCGTCGCCGCCGGGTCCGCCGGGTGGGGCGCCGGGTGGGTGGGTGTGTCTGAAGCATCCATGAGCGCTCCTGTACGTCCGTCCGGGCGCTGGGCGTCCCGGCGTCCCCCTCATGCTGCCACCAACGGCCGCCACGCGGAGAGCCCGTGGTGGAGCAGATCCACCCAGCCCCGAGGTGGCTGTTCGGGCTGGGGCGTTCGGGCGGTGGTTTCGTGGTGGACCGTGGCCCGATCGGGGTGGAACGCGACGCACGCCACGCCGCTGCCATGGCAAACGGATGCGTCTTGACCGGCTGGGACGTATGCTGATCTTGAAGTGCGGCGAGAACGTGCGGCGCGATCAAGGTGGCGGGTGGCCTTTCCATGCGGATGCATCGGCACGGCGGCGACGGAGCGGGCGGGGGATCAGGCCGGTGTCCCGCCTGATGGCCACCCGGGACGTGCGCGCTGCGCATCCTCGGCGACCGTCCGACCGGGTGCCCTCCGGGGTCCGCGTCTCCCGCGCTCCCGGTCGTCCGAGGGACACCCGCTGCGATGAGGCGATCATCGATGCCGCGCTGCACGAGCTCGCGACGGTCGGCTTCGCGAGCCTGTCGATGGAGGCGGTGGCGACCAGCGCCGGGGTCGGCAAGGCGACGGTCTATCGCCGGTGGCCAACGAAGGACGCCCTGATCGGGGACGCGTTGGACACCCTGGCCGACAGCCTCGACGCGGTCGAGACCGGCTCCCTGCGCGACGACCTGGTGGCCTGGCTGAACGCGCTGCGCCGGCACAACCTCCAGTCGTTGTCCGGGCGGATCATGCCGAAGCTCGTCGCCGAGCGGAGCACGCACCCGGAGTTGTTCGCCACCTACTCGCAGAAGGTGATCGAGCCGTCGCGGGAGAAAGCGGCCGCCATGCTCCGGCGCGGCATCGAATCGGGGGAACTCGCCGCGGACGTCGACGTCGACCTCGTCGTCGACATGCTGGTCGGGCCGGTCGCCTATCGGCAGTACATGAGTGGTGACTGCGAGGTGAGCGGAACGCGGATCGCGAAGATCGTCGACACCATCCTCGGTGGCATCCGCTGCCGGCAGGGTGCGCGGCCGACGGCGGAGGCGCCCGCGTGACGCTGAGCCACGCTCGTCACGCTGAGCCGCACCCGTCACGCTGAGCATCCCGCTCGCCGGGGGCACCATGCGTCCGCGAGTAGCATCGCGAACGGGCCAGGAAGGCCCGCCGCGGGGCCGCCTGCCGGCCGGCGACGCACCGGCGACGCGATCCCCGCATCCGTGTTCCCAGCGCAACAGGAGAGATTCGGTGTCCGACGTCCGCGTTACCGTTCAGCACGCCCAGCGCAGCGATCCGCGGGTGGTGCCGACCGGGACGACGGCCGCCGAGCTGTTCGCCGACGACCGGAACGTGATCGCGGCTCTGGTTGACGGTCAGCAGCGTGATCTCGCTCATGTTCTCGCCGACGGGGTCGTCGTCGAGCCGATCATGATCGACTCGCCGGCCGGGCGGGCGATCGTCCGGCACTCCACCGCGCACGTCGTCGCCCAGGCGGTCCAGGAGCTCTTCCCGAAGGCACGCCTGGGCATCGGGCCGCCCATCGACGACGGTTTCTACTACGACTTCGACGTCGAGTCCCCGTTCACCCCGGACGACCTCAGGGCCATCGAGAAGAGGGCGCAGGCGATCATCAGGGCCGGCCAGCGCTTCTCCCGGCGGGTCGTCACCGAGCCCGAGGCCCGCGCGGAGCTCGCTGACGAACCGTACAAGATCGAGTTGATCGGGCTGAAGTCGAGTGACACGGCGGCCGACGACGCCGAGGCGAGTGTCGAGGTCGGGGCGGGCGAGCTGACCATCTACGACAACCTCGACGCGAAGACCGGCGAGCTGTGCTGGAAGGACCTCTGCCGCGGGCCGCACGTGCCCACCACCCGGGCCATCCCGGCCTTCGCGATCCTGCGTTCCGCCGCGGCCTACTGGCGGGGGNGNGNGAANAANCCGCAGCTGCAGCGCATCTACGGCACCGCGTGGGAGTCGCGCGACGCGCTCAAGGCCTACCAGACCAGGCTGGCCGAGGCCGAGAAGCGCGATCACCGCAAGCTCGGCGCGGAGCTTGACCTGTTCTCGTTCCCGACCGAGATCGGCCCGGGGCTGGCGGTCTTCCACCCCAGGGGCGGCGCGATCCGCACCGCGATGGAGGACTACTCGCGGCGCCGGCACATCGAGGCCGGGTACTCGTTCGTCAACACCCCGCACATCACCAAGTCGGAGCTCTACCAGATCTCCGGGCACCTGGACTGGTTCGCCGAGGGCATGTACCCGCCCATGCAGCTCGACGGCGGCACCGACTACTACCTCAAGCCGATGAACTGCCCGATGCATATCCTGATCTTCCGGTCGCGGGGCCGGTCGTACCGGGAGCTGCCGCTGCGGCTGTTCGAGTTCGGCACGGTCTACCGCTACGAGAAGTCCGGCGTGGTCCATGGCCTGACCCGGGTGCGCGGGCTCACCCAGGACGACGCGCACCTGTTCTGCGCCCGCGAGCAGCTACCCACCGAGCTCGACAGCGTGCTGACGTTCGTGCTCGGGCTGCTGCGCGACTTCGGGCTGACCGACTTCTACCTGGAGCTGTCGACCCGGCCGGCGGGCAAGGCCGTCGGCACCGACGAGGAGTGGGCGCAGGCCACCGAACTGCTGCGGGAGGCCGCGCAGAAGCAGGACCTGGAACTGGTGATGGACCCGGGCGGCGGTGCCTTCTACGGGCCGAAGATCTCCGTGCAGGCCCGTGACGCCATCGGCCGGACCTGGCAGCTGTCCACCATCCAGGTGGACTTCCAGCTGCCGCGGCGCTTCGGCCTGGAGTACCAGGCCGCGGACGGGACCCGGCAGCGGCCGTTCATGATCCATCGGGCGTTGTTCGGCACCATCGAGCGGTTCTTCGCCATCCTGCTGGAGCACTATGCCGGGGCACTGCCGCCGTGGCTCGCGCCGGTGCAGGTGGTCGGCATCCCGATCACCGACGAGCACGTGCCGTACCTGGACGAGGTCGCCCGGCGGCTCGCCGCACACGGCCTTCGGGTGGAGGTCGACTCCTCCGACGACCGGATGCAGAAGAAGATCCGTACGGCGCAGAAGCAGAAGGNGCCGTTCATGCTGCTGGCCGGAGATTCCGATGTCGCCCAGGGTGCGGTGTCGTTCCGTTTTCGAGACGGGACGCAGCGTAATGGCGTGCCGGTGGACGAGGCCGTCGCGGAGATCCTCGACGCGGTGGAGCGCCGCCGCCAGGTCTGAGCCGCGCGGCTGGCCCCGGCCCGCGCGGCTGGTCAGGCCGGCGGGTTCTCGCGCCAGCGGGAGGTGATCGGCAGTCGGCGGTCGCGGCCGAACGCCTTGGAGGTCACCTTCGGCCCGGGCGGGTTCTGGCGGCGCTTGTACTCGGCGAGGTCGACGAGCCGGATCACCTTGTCCACCACGGCCGGATCGTGCCCGGCCGCGATCAGCTCGGCCCGGCCCCGGTCGTGGCTGACGTAGTCGTCCAGGACGGGATCGAGGATGCCGTAGTCGGGCAGCCGGTCGGAGTCGAGCTGACCCGGGGCGAGCTCGGCGGACGGCGCCTTGACGATGATCTCCTCGGGAATGGGTGGCACCTCGCCACGCTTCTCCGCGGCGGCGTTGCGCCAGCGCGCCAGCCCNCAGACGCGGGTCTTCGAGACGTCCTTGATGGGGGCGTAGCCGCCGGCGCTGTCTCCGTAGAGGGTGGAGAACCCCGTTGCCAGCTCGCTTTTGTTGCCGGTGGTGAGGATCAGGTGCCCATGCTGGTTCGACAACGCCATGAGCAGCGTTCCGCGTACCCGGGCCTGCAGGTTCTCGTCCGCGAGGCCGTGCAACCCGCCGAGGGCGGCGGCGGCGGCGCGGAACGCGGCGGCGATCGGCTCGATGGGCACCACGGCGTGCCGCGTGCCCTGGCGGCGGGCGAGTTCGGCGGCGTCGGTCACCGAATGCCCCGACGAGTAGCCCGAGGGCAGGGCGACAGTGTGGACGGCGTCGGCGCCGATCGCGTCGACCGCGATGGTCGCGACGAGCGCGGAGTCGATACCGCCGGACAGCCCGAGCGCCACCGAGGAGAAGCCGTTCTTACGGATGTAGTCGCGGGTGGCGGTGACCAGCGCGGTGTACAGCTCCCCGGCGGGCTCGGGGCGGTCGGCGACGACCGGCGGCAGGGGGGCGAACGGTGCCAGCGGCTCGGCGGCCAGTACCGTGCGCGTCACCGTCATCGTCGTGCCGTCCTCGGCGTCAACGGCCCCGGCGTCAACGGCCCCGGCGTCAACGGCCCCGGACACCGCCCGCGCCGGGCCGGAACCGGCCGCGGGCAGGTCCAGGTCGGTGATCAGCAGCGCCTCGCTGAAGACCGGCGCCCGCGCGACGAGTTCCCCCGCGGCGTCGACGACGAGGGAGTCCCCGTCGAAGACCAGCTCGTCCTGCCCGCCGACAAGGTTGACGTAGGCCAGGGCGGCCGCGGCCTCCCGGGCGCGCCCGGCACACAGGGCGTCGCGCTGGAAGGACTTCCCCTGCTCGTAAGGGGAGCCGTTGATGCACAGGACGAGGCCGACCCCGGACCGGCGGGCCACGGTGATCGGCCCGCCCTGCTGCCACAGGTCCTCGCAGATCGTCAGGCCCACGTCGATCCCGTGCAGCCGCAGCACCGGAAAGGCCATGCCGGGCACGAAGTAGCGGAACTCGTCGAAGACGCCGTAGTTCGGCAGGTGATGCTTGGCGTAACGTGCGACGACCTCGCCGCCCCAGAGCACCGCGGCGGCGTTCTGCGGTTCACCGGCCGGGCGTCCCACATTCGGCGCGGGTTGCGCGGATGCGTCGAGGTAGCCGACGACGACGGCGATCTCGCCACACCCCTCCTCGGCCAGCCGGCGGGCCAGAGCTACCAGCGCCCGCTGGCTCGCGGCGACGAAGGAGCGGCGCAGGACGAGGTCCTCCGGCGGATAGCCGGTCAACGTGAGTTCACCGAAGGCGATCAGATGAGCGCCGTCGGCGACGGCCCGTTTCGTCCAGGTGCTGACCAGGTCGGCGTTACCGGCGAGGTCCCCGACGGTCGTGTCCACCTGGGCGAGGGCGATCCGCAGCTGGGCCATGGTTGCAGCGTAGGTGGTCGCGGCGTGGGCCGTTAGGTCCCGTGTCGGGGGGGTAGGTAACACGCCGTTGGCGGACGGGTTGCTACCAGGCAACATCACGGCGATGAACGGATGTAGTCGCTAGGGTCGGGATAAGCACATCGGGTGGCCCGTATCGTCGAGTCCACATCCTCAGCGCGGAGGCACTATGGACAAACAGCAGGAGTTCGTTCTCCGGACTCTGGAGGAGCGGGACATCCGCTTCGTTCGGCTCTGGTTCACCGACGTACTCGGGTACCTGAAGTCGGTGGAGATCGCCCCCGCGGAGCTGGAGGGGGCGCTGGCGGAGGGTATCGGTTTCGACGGATCCGCCATTGAGGGCTTTGCGCGGGTACACGAGGCCGACATGCTGGCCCGGCCCGACCCCTCCACCTTCCAGGTGCTTCCCTGGCGCGGTGAACATCCGCTTACGGCCCGGATGTTCTGCGACCTCGTGATGCCGGACGGCACGCCCGCCGCCGCCGACTCGCGCTGGGTGCTGCGGAGCGCGCTGGCCAGGGCGGCCGACGCGGGGTTCACGTTCTACACCCATCCGGAGATCGAGTTCTTCCTGCTCAGGGAGCCGCCGAAGCGGGGTGGCCCGGTGCCCCCGCCGGTGGACGAATCAGGCTACTTCGACCTGACCCCCAATGACATCAGCCATGATTTCCGGCAACAGGCCATCAGCATGCTCGAACGGCTGGGCATCTCGGTGGAGTTCAGCCACCACGAGGTGGCCCCCGGCCAGCAGGAGATCGATCTTCGCTACGCCGACGCCCTCACCATCGCCGACAACATCATGACCTTCCGCCAGGTGGTCAGGGAGGTGGCGTTGCGGCAGGGTATTTACGCCACCTTCATGCCCAAGCCGTTCGGTAACCAGGCCGGGTCGGGGATGCACACCCATCTGAGCCTTTTCGAGGGCGACCGTAACGCCTTTCACGACCCGACCGACGACTATCAGCTGTCCAAGGTGGCGAAGGCCTTCATCGCCGGGCTCCTCGCGCACGCCGCCGAAATCACCGCGGTGACCAACCAGTGGGTGAACTCCTACAAGCGGCTCATCGGCGACCAGCGGGTCGGCGAGGTGCTGGAGGCGCCGGCCTATGTGTGCTGGGGCCACAACAACCGTTCGGCGCTCGTGCGGGTTCCGCTCTACAAGCTCCACAAATCCAACGCCACCCGGGTGGAGTTCCGGCTGCCGGACAGCGCGTGCAACCCGTATCTCACCTTCGCCCTGGTGCTGGCAGCCGGCCTGCGGGGTGTCCAGGGCGGTTATGAGCTGCCACCGGCTTCGGCGGACGATGTCTGGACGCTCACCGACACGCAGCGCCGTGAGCGCGGGATCACCGCCCTGCCCGGCTCGCTCGCCGAGGCGGTCAAGGTGATGGAGCATTCCGCGCTTGTGCGGGAGACCCTCGGCGACGAGTTGTTCGACTTCTTCCTGCGGAACAAGCGGGCCGAGTGGCTGGAATACCGTCGGCAGGTGACCCCGTTCGAGATCGACCGGTACCTGCCGGTGCTATGACCGGGCGGACCGGCACCCGGCCCCCCACGGTCGGGCCGGGACCAGTCGGGGCGGGATCGGTCCCGGCCCATCCGCGGGGGNGTTCGGTCGCCGCGCAGCTCGCGCGGCTCGGCTTCACCGACGTCGACCGGGTCGAGACGACGATGCGCCGCCTCGGCCTGCTCACTCCGGCCGTCCAGCCGCCCACCGCCGGCAGGGATGTCCTGCCCGGTCCCGCCACCGTGGGAATCGTGCGCGAGGAACGGCTCGAGGCCAATGTCGTGGCCGGCTCGCTGGCGGCCGCGGCCGATCCGGACCGGGCTCTCGCCGCGCTGGACCGGCTCGTGGACGCCCTCGGCCCGGCCGGGGGCGCGGCCCTCGTCGGCGCGCTGGCCCGCCACGAGGGGCTGCGGGACCGGCTCGCCGCCGTGCTCGGCGCGAGCATCGCGCTTGGCGATCATCTTGCCCGCCATCCGGCGGACTGGCGCATCCTGGAAGCCGACGAGGTGGTCACCACCCCGCCGGATGCGGCGAGCGTGCGGGCGGGTCTGCTGCGCGCGGTCGGCGCGGATCAGGACGATCCGGCGCCCCGGGCGGCGGGCGACGGTCCCCAGATCCTCGACGCCCTGCGGATCGCGTACCGCAGGGCGCTGCTGGTCCTCGCGGCGCGGGACCTGACCGGCGCGGTGCCACTCGACGAGGCCACGGCCGAACTCGCCGATCTGGCAGGATTCGCGCTGGACGCGGCGCTGGCGGTCGCCCGTGCCGGGCTCGACCCGCGGCTGCCCCCGGTCCGGCTCGCCGTGATCGGCATGGGCAAGTGCGGCGGACGGGAACTGAACTACGTCAGCGACGTCGATGTTGTGTTCGTCGCCGAGCCGACGGCACCGCGCGATGCGGCGAACGGTACGGCGAACGGGGGGAAGAGCGGGGCGGAACCGGCCGGGCCGGCGGTACTGACGGCGGCGACGCGGCTGGCGGAGGGGCTGGTCCGGGCCGCCGGCACCGTCACCGCTGCCGGTGCGCTGTTCCAGGTTGATGTGGGGCTTCGCCCGGAGGGCCGGGACGGTGCCCTGGTCCGCACGCTCGCCAGCCACCACGCCTACTACCGTCGCTGGGCCCGGACCTGGGAGTTCCAGGCGTTACTCAAGGCCCGCCCGATCGCGGGAGACCTGGCGTTGGGCGCCGAGTTCTGCGCGATGGTCGCGCCCATGGTGTGGACGGCGGCCTCCCGTCCCGGCTTCGTGGCCGACGTGCGGGCGATGCGGCGCAGGGTGGAGTCGACACTGTCCCGCGCGGAGGCGGAGCGCAATCTCAAGCTGGGCCCGGGCGGCCTGCGCGACGTCGAGTTCGCCGTCCAGCTGCTGCAACTCGTCCACGGCCGGGTGGATGCCAAGCTGCGGGTCGCCTCCACCCTGGGCGCCATCGACGGTCTGGCCCGCGGCGGCTACGTCGGTCGGCGCGACGCGGCCGGGCTCGCCGACGCCTACCGTTTTCTCCGTAACGCCGAGCACCGCCTTCAGCTGCAACGGCTGCGCCGGGTGCACACGCTGCCCCGGGATTCCACCGAGCTGCGCTGGCTGGCCCGGTCGATGGGGTTGCGCACGGCGGAGGCGTTCGAGGAGGCCCACGCTCGGGTGGTCCGATCCGTCCGATCGCTGCACGAGAAGCTCTTCTACCAGCCGTTGCTGGAGGCGGTCGCCCGCCTGTCGACGGAGGAGATCCGCCTCACCCCCCAGGAGGCGGCCGACCGGCTGGCCGCGCTCGGCTTCGCCGCGCCGGACCGGTCGTTGCGCCATATCGAGGCGCTGACCAGCGGGGTGAGCCGGACGGCCGCGATCCAACGCCACCTGTTGCCGACGATGCTGCCCACCTTCGCCGACGCCCCCGATCCCGACGCCGGGCTGCTGGCCTATCGGCGGGNCAGCGAGGNACTCGGGCGNACCCCNNGGNATATGCGGCTGCTGCGGGACTCTGCCGGCGCCGCGTACCGGCTCGCCCGGGTGCTCGCGACCAGCCGGTACGTGGCGGACCTGATGGCCCGTGCGCCGGAGTCGGTGCGGCTGCTGCGCACCGAGGACGATCTCGTCCCGGTGCCGCGGGAGGCACTGGTCCGGACCATGGTGGCGATCGCCCACCGCAACCCCGACTGGGAGGAGGCCGTCGGGCGGGCCCGGGCGGTGCGCCGCGTCGAACTGGTCCGGGTCGCCTGCGCGGACCTGCTCGGCCTGCAGGACGTCGCAGCCGTGGGCCGGGCGCTGGCGGACGCCGCGGCCGCCACCATTGCCGCGTCCCTGCTCGTCGCCGAGCGCAGGGTCGCCGGAGGTGACCCGGAGTCGTTGCCGGCGCGGATCTCGATGATCGCGATGGGCCGGCTCGGCGGCGCGGAGATGTCCTACGGCAGCGACGCCGACGTGCTGTTCGTGCACGAGGCCAGGCCAGGAGCGTCGGCGGACCGGGCGAGCAGGGCCGTCGCCGAGGTGGTCGGTGAGCTGCACCGGCTGCTGGCCGTTCCCGGACCCGATCCGGCGCTGCGCCTGGACACGGCGCTGCGTCCGGAGGGGCGCAGCGGCCCGGCCTCGCGCACGCTGGAGGCGTACGCGGCCTACTACCAACGGTGGTCGCAGGAGTGGGAGTCGCAGGCGCTGCTGCGGGCGGAGCCCCTGGCCGGTGATCCCGGGCTCGCCTACCGGTTCTGCCGGCTGGCGGACATGGTGCGTTACCCGACCACGCTTCCCGCGGGCGCCCTGGACGAGATCATCCGCCTGCGCGGGCGGATGGAGCGGGAACGGATCCCACGGGGAGTCGATCGTACGCTGCACCTGAAGTTCGGCCCCGGGGGGCTGACCGACGTGGAATGGGCGGTGCAGATCCTCCAGTTGCGCCACGGCCGGCAGATTCCCACGCTGCGCACGACGTCGACGCTCGAAGGCCTGGGGGCCGCGGTCGTCGCCGGTCTGCTCGACGCGAGCGAGGCGGAGATCCTGCGCGCGGCCTGGATGTCCGCCTCCCGCATCCGCAACGCGAGCACGCTGGCCGGCTGGCCGCGTCCGGACGTCGTCCCCGACCGCCCGCCCGGTCTGGAGGCGATGGCGAGCGCGGCGGGATNCCCCTCCGACCGGGCCGGCGAGCTCGTCGCCGAGCACCGCCGGTCGGCGGCGCTGGCCCGCGCCGTCGTCGAGGAGGTGTTCGCGCGCGAGCGGACCGCGGATTTCGGCTAGTACGTCCGGTGGTGCCGGAACCGCGCCACCGTAAGACCGGGCGGCAGGCGGTCGTGTCGTCGGGAGCACCGCCACGGCCGCCTGTACTCCGGGATGGTGACCGTTCGTCAGACGGTCGCCTCGGCCGGGGTCGGGGTGGTCTGGGACGGCACGAACAGCGTCGGCTTGTCGCCGGCCAAGGCGCTGCAGCAGGTGTCGATCATGAGCGCGGAGACCAGGTACGGGTCCATGTTCGCGTTCGGGCGGCGGTCTTCCAGCCAGCCCTTCTTGGCCTTCTCGACAGCCCACGGAATGCGGATCGACGCGCCGCGGTCGGAGGCGCCCCAGGAGAACTTGTTCCACGGAGCTGTCTCGTGCTTACCGGTCAGCCGGTCCTGGATGCCGTGACCGTAGTGGGTCACGTGCTCCAGCACCCGGGTGCCGAGCGCCTCGCAGCAGGCGACGATGGCGTCCCAGCCCTCCATCGTCTGCCTGGTGGAGAAGTTGGTGTGCGCGCCGGCGCCGTTCCAGTCGCCCGGGATCGGCTTGGCGGCGAACGACNCCTCGACGCCGTAGTCCTCGGCGATCCGGTGGAGCAGCCAGCGGCCCAACCAGATCTGGTCGCCGATCGCCGGGGCGGGGAGCACGCCGATCTGGAACTCCCACTGGCCCATCATGACCTCGGCGTTGGTGCCCTCGATGGCGAGACCGGCGTCGAGGCAGGCCTGCGCGTGCCTCTCGACGATCTGGCGGCCGGGCATCTTCGAGCCGCCGACGCCACAGTAGTACGGTCCCTGCGGCGCGGGGTAGCCGACCTCCGGCCAGCCGTAGGGACGGCCGTCCTTGAAGAAGGTGTACTCCTGCTCGATGCCGAACATCGGCGTCATGTCGGCGTACTTCTCGGCGACGGTCCGGGCGGCGGCCCGGGTGTTCGTCGGGTGCGGCGTGAAGTCGGTCAGCTCGACCTCGCAGAGCACCAGGAGGTTGTCGCCACCCCGCAGCGGGTCGGGCGTGACGAAGACGGGCCGCAGCACGCAGTCCGAGTTCGATCCGGGCGCCTGGTTGGTGCTCGAGCCGTCGAAGCCCCAGATCTCCGGTTCCTTACCGTCCCTGATGATGCGGGTCTTGCTGCGCATCAGCGGCTCGGGCTCGGTGCCGTCGATCCAGATGTACTCGGCCTGATAACTCACTCATACTCCCCGTGGTTGATCCTGCACGTTACGGAGCGACTTCGTGATCGGCCTGGCCAGCCGACCCAGGCCGCGAATGACGGGAGGGTTCGACCGGAGCCTTGTCGTGCCCAGTTACCTTCCTGTTCCGCGATTGTTAATTTTTGGTCTCTGCTATGTCACGAAAGGCTGGCTCTGGGCGATCGGGGCCGGCTGCCGTCCGGGATTTTCGGGGTCCCCGACTCCGCTTTTGTGTCGTGGTGTCCCGGCGGGCGGCGGAGGGAGATGGCCGGTATTCTGGACCGCGCCGTTCCGCATATACGTGAGGCCCGCCTCCGACGTCGTCGAAGTAGGGCCTCGGGGAATTGGTATACTAATTTTCAATGTGGGTTCGGGGTTTCGCCTGGTATCCCGGGAAAGGGTCCGGGCATCTCCTGTTCGCGATCTTTCCGGCGCTCGCCGGCGCTTGGTGGACAGCGGCGGACCTTCGGCCGGTCTCCGCCCGGAGGTGGCGGCGGGACCTGGTTTCCGCACGCGTCCCCGGCTCGAAGAGGCCTTCTGGCGCCGCGGCGAAGGCCCAGACGAACCGCAGGGGTCAATCAGGGCTCCCCGCCTCAAGAGCGTGACCGACCCCCGCGGTTCACCGGTGCCGCACCTGTCCGGGACCCGGTCGCGGTCACCGCCTCGGTGCCCGCCGGATCGCCCGAGGCCCGGCGATGGGTCAATGGCCGGAACCTTACGGCTGGGCGTCAGATGTCGTAGTAGAGGGTGAACTCGTATGGATGCGGCCGCAGGCGGATGGCGTCGACCTCGTTGACCCGCTTGTAGTCCAGCCAGGTCTCGATCAGATCCGCGGTGAAGACGTCGCCCTCCCGCAGGAACTCGTTGTCCGCCTCCAGCGCATCGAGCACCTTCTCCAGCGAACCCGGGACCTGGGGAACCGCGGCCAACTCGTCCGGCGGGAGGTCGTAGAGATCCTTGTCGATCGGGTCCGGCGGATCAATCTTGTTCCGCACGCCGTCGAGTCCCGCCATCAGAATCGCGGCGAAGGCGAGATACGGGTTGCAGCTCGGATCCGGCACGCGGAACTCGACCCGCTTGGCCTTCGGCGAGTCACCGCTGAGCGGGATGCGGCAGCACGCTGACCGGTTGCGGGCCGAGTAGACCAGGTTGACGGGTGCCTCGTAGCCGGGCACGAGCCGACGGTAGGAGTTCGTGGTGGGGTTGGTGAAGGCCAGCAGCGCCGGGGCGTGGTGCAGCAGCCCCCCGATGTAGTAGCGGGCGGTGTCCGAGAGACCGCCGTACCCGTTCGGGCTGTAGAAGAGTGGCTCCCCGTCCTTCCACAGGCTGGAGTGGACGTGCATACCGGATCCGTTGTCCTCGAACAGCGGCTTCGGCATGAAGGTGACGGTCTTGCCGCGGCCGCGGGCGACGTTGCGGATGACGTACTTGTAGAGCATCAGGTTGTCGGCGGTCTTCAGGAGCGTGTCGTACCTGATGTCGATCTCCGCCTGGCCCGCGGTGCCGACCTCGTGGTGCTGCATCTCGACGGTGATACCCGTCTCGTAGAGCACCCGGGTCATCTCGGAACGCAGGTCGGTGAAGTGGTCCGTGGGCGGCACCGGGAAGTAGCCGCCCTTGAACCTCGGCTTGTACCCGAGGTTTCCGCCCTCTTCCTTCCGGGCGGTGTTCCAGGCGGCCTCGACCGAGTCGACCTGGTGCATCGACCCGTAGGGGTTGTAGTCATAACGGACATCGTCGAAGATGTAGAACTCCGCCTCCGGACCGAAATACGCGGTGTCCGCGACGCCGGTGCCCCGGAGATAGGCCTCCGCCTTCTTGGCGATGTTGCGCGGGTCCCGGGAGTACTGTTCCTTGGTGATCGGGTCATGGATGAAGAACGTCATGGCGAGGGTCTTGTGCTCGCGGAAGGGGTCCACGAAAGCGGTGTGCGGGTCCGGTAGCAGCAGCATGTCGGACTCGTGGATGGCCTGGAAGCCGCGGATCGACGAGCCGTCGAACATCAGGCCTTCGGTGAACACCGACTCCGCGAAGACCTGGGTCGGGATGGTGAAGTGCTGCATGATCCCGGGAAGATCGCAGAACCTGACATCGATGAACTGAACGTCTTCGTCCCGGATATAGCGAAGCACGTCTTCTGCTTTTGTGAACATTCGTCCTCCAGCATCGCGTCACGCTTCTTAGGCCCACAGGTTACGCCATGTTGGCGTGTCTCCGGTCACCAGGTCATCGGTGTACGACATCACGGGATGGTTTCCGTAGCGTTACCGAAACCCACTTCATCACTCAACGTGATGAGTTGGGTGCATGTTGCGGTGCCACATAAGCTTGCGTCGTGGGACGAGCACTTGGAGGCTGGCTTGACGGGCCAGGTCTGCCACGGGACACCCCGCCCGGGGTACGCCTCGGGTTGCCGCGGGACGGCCGAGGATCCGTGGTCGGGTTCGGCCCGCGTCTGCTGGCCTACCTCGTGGACGCGGTCGTCGCGAACCTGATCGTCGGCGTGCTGTACATCGTCGGACTGAGCTACGCCGCAGACGCGCGTGGCCTCGCGATCTACGCGCTCTTCCTGCTCGAGGAGCTGATCCTCGTCGGTACGGCCGGTCAGACGATCGGCATGCGGCTGGCCGGCATCCGCGTGATCCGGCTGCGTGACTGCGGTCGGCAGTCCTGGCCGTGGATCGTCGTGCGTACCGTTCTGCTGGGCCTGTTCATCCCGGTGTTCATCTGGGACCGTGACCTACGCGGCCTTCACGATCGCGCCGCCGGGACCGTGGTGGTGCGCGACCCCGAGAAGCCCGGCCCCGAGAAGTAGCGCGGATCCCCTCCACTTCGGGGCTTCGGGGTGGGCCACCGTGGGCCGCACAGCGGACCACGCCTGGCGGCGGCGCTATCGGATGCGGCCGCCGCGCGGGATGTTGCGGGGGATCGGTCCCTTCGGGATCGGCAGCGCCGCGCCGCCCATCGCCCGCAGGCGACGGTCAAGGGCATCGACCTCGCTGCGGCGCAGGGTGCGCCGCAGCCGCATCAGGGTGCTCTGCAGCTTGGGTAGGGGAGTCTCCCCCTCACTGGTACCGATGATGATGTCGGTCACCGGCGTGTCGCCGACCGCCTTGCGGATCCGGCGCTTCTCGGCGGCGAGCAGTTCCCGCGGGCCACGCCCGTGACCCTCCGCGATGATCACGACCCCGGCCCGGCAGACGACACGGTGCACCACATCCTGATGCCGGTTGACGCCGACGGCGGGGGTGAGGCGCCACTCTCCCCGCATCCGTTCGATCACTCCGGCGGCGGCGCCCGGTTTGCCTTCCATCTCGGCGTAGGCGGTCCGCTGCACCCGCCGGCTGAACAGGTTCAGGGAGACGACCACCCCGAGCAGAAGGGCGATCGGAATCCACAGGTACAGCGGACCGACGAAGATTGCGGGCACAATGCCGACGGCGACCGGAGCGAGGAAGCCCGCCAGGGTGATCCAGAGCGCCCGGGGATCGCGTTGCCGGGTGACCTTGTAGATCATCCGGAGTTGGGCGACCCGAGTGGTGAATCCCTTTCCCGGTCCCGCCTCGCCGCTGCGGCCGTTCCGACCGGCCGCGCCACCCTTGCCGGCCGCACCGGGGGTCTTCCCCGCGGCGCCAGGATTGGTGCCGCGTCTGCCAGCCGCGCCGTTCTTGTCGGCTGCGCCCGCCGACTGGTCCTTCCCCGCCGCCCCAGGGGCCGCCGGCCCCGGGGCGTCCGTCGGCTTCTTCTTCAGTGCCATGACCGCGAGCCTACGGCCTCCTGGCCAGCGGCATGCTCGTCCCGCGCCCGCTGATCGCCGTTGGCCGGCGGGAAGTCCGGCGGATCTGACTGTCGGGCGTGATCAGGGCGTGACGCGGATCAGGGCTGGGCGGCGACCGCGCGCGGACGCGGGGCGGCGGCCCGGGGTGGTGACTCGGGGTGGCGCGGGCGTGACCGACGTGACCGAAAGCGGCACGGTGGTATCCATCCATCGATAGCCGGTCGTCACGTGCAGATCGGTGGCCGCCCGCCAGGCGTTACGACGCGCGGTCTTCTGACCTCCGTGCGGCAGCAGCAGCAGGGTCACTTCTTCGAGAACGCTGAGCAGTGAACGGAGCACGATGGGAACGACCTCCCGGCACGGTCGTGGGCACACACCTCGATGATGGGCGAAGAGGATGACCCCCATGTAACGATGGGGTAACGCTAAGCTAATTCTAGCCGCTTCGAGGAATGGTCACCACGGACTCGGCCGTTGCCCGTGAGAGTTCTCCGACACACTTTCCGGGGGAACGGACATTTCGCTGCGGTCCTGGTCACGTGCCGTCATCGCTTGCTGGTAGAGGCGGCTGGCCCGGTAGGAAGACCGGACGAGCGGACCGGACATCACCCCGGAGAACCCGAGCTCCGCGCCGACACGTCCCCAGTCGAGGAACTCCTCCGGCCGCACCCACCGCTCGACCGGATGGTGCCGCGGCGTCGGGCGCAGGTACTGGGTCACGGTGAGCAGCTCACACCCCGCCGACCGCAGATCCCGCAGGGCCGTGTGGATCTCCTCCGCCGTCTCACCCAGACCCAGGATGAGGTTCGACTTCGTGACCAGCCCGGCCTGGCGGGCCTGGCGCAGCACGTCGAGTGAGCGCTCGTACCGGAACGCCGGCCGGATCCGCCTGAAGATCCGGGGTACGGTTTCGAGGTTGTGGGCGAGTACCTCGGGCGCCGCCTCGAACACCTCGCCCAACTGGTCGGGCCGGCCGCCGAAGTCCGGGATCAGGACCTCCACGCCGGTATCGGCCGAGCGTGCGTGGATCTGGCGGACCGTCTCCGCGTACAGCCACGAGCCGCCGTCCGCGAGGTCGTCCCGAGCGACTCCGGTGACCGTCGCGTACCGCAGGCCCATGGTGGCGACGGACTCCGCCACCCGGCGCGGCTCGTCATGGTCGAGCGGGGCAGGCCGCCCGGAGTCGATCTGGCAGAAGTCGCAGCGGNGGGTGCAGNCCNCCCCGCCGATCAGGAAGGTCGCCTCGCGGTCCTCCCAGCATTCGTAGATGTTGGGACAGCCGGCTTCCTCGCACACCGTGTGCAGCCCGGCCGATTGGACCAGCCCCTTGACGTCCTGGTACTGCGGACCGGTGCGCAGCCGAGTCCTGATCCACGATGGCTTGCGTTCGATCGGCGTCTGCGCATTACGGGCCTCGATGCGCAGCAGCGGGCGACCCTCGGGGGCGACGGCGGTCATACCACCAGCTCCATCTGCTCAGCTTGCTCGGCGACCGGTTCGAAGGAGGGGAGGCTCCGCGGCCAAGCGGATTTTGGCGAGGAAGCGCTGTCTGTCCCATGCTTCGCGGTGGGAGGCCGCGGAAAGCCGAGAACATCCACAATCATAAGCCTGCCGGCTCAGTCGCGGGGCACCGCGGGTAGCAGGCGGGGCACCACCGCGGTCTCCACGGCGGTGCCGTCCGGACCGCGTTCGACCCGCCAGGCGTGCACCCCGGGCCGGTCGGCCACCGCCTCGACGAGATCGGTGCCGTGGAAGTGCAGACCCACTCCGTCGTCGGTCGCCCATCCGGCCGGCAGCGTGCCCTCGGCGACCAGCCGCTGGAACAGCGGCCGCCGGCTGGCCTCCGAGTCGTAGTGCGGGGTGTTGCTGAAGGGCAGCAGGCCGAGGCCGTTCGTCACCGGGCGGAGAGCCGGGCCGAAGGAGTCGGTGGTGCCGCCCACATGCCAGCACAGTGAACCGGCGGAGACTCCACCGAGCACGACCCCCGCCTCCCACGCCTCTCGGAAGATCTCACCGAGCCCGTGCACGGCCCAGACCGCGAGCAGGTTGGCGACGCTGCCCCCGCCGACCCAGACGACGTCCTGCGCCAGCAGATGGGCGCGGATGTCGGCGATGTTCGGCATCGGGAACAGCGTGAGATGGGAGAGCAGCACGTCGGGCCGGTCGCGGTTGAACGCCGCGTACCCGCGGGCGTAGGCGGCCTGGTCGTCGCCCAGGGCGGTCTGCAGCAGGCAGACCCGGGGCCGTGCGCCCGCCGCGGACAGACTGATGGCGTGATGGAGGATGGGACCGACCTTGGCTCCGTAGCGGCCGTCCGGAAGGAAGCCACCGCTGGTGGCGAGGATCTGCACGGGTTCGTCGCTCTCTGAAGGCTGTCGCATGTGACGGTCGTCGATCGCATACCCCGCGGTGGATCGTAAAAAGTTATCCACAACCGGACGAAGAGGTAGGCAGACCGGACCGGTTTGAGCCTAGCGTCGCTTCTTGTGACCTTCACCGACGATTCCGCGGACAGGCCGGCCCGGCGCGTCGGCGGCGTACCCGAGGTCCCGGGGGTGAGCATGCGTTCCCGCCTGCGGGACGCCGGCTCTGGAGAGCTCTGGTCGGGTCAGTTCGACCAGTCCGGAATCGAGTGCGTGGTGCGGCGGGTGCGGTTGGCGCCGGACCCGGTGCTGCGTTCCGCGGCGGTCATCGCGGCCCGGGCCCTCGTGGACCTGGAGCATCCCCATCTGGTGCCGGTCGTGGCGGTGTTGCCGACCGCGGAGGGCCTGGCGTTGATCACCGAGCCGGTCGTCGGCGGTGTCAGCCTCGCGCGGCTGCTCGCCGCCCGCGGGGACCTGGACCCCGGTGAGGTCGTCACGATCGGTCTGCCGATCGCGCAGGCCCTGGCCGCCGCGCACGCCGTCGGCGTCGTGCATGGCCGGCTCGAGCGTGCGGACATCCTGTTGGAGCCGAACGGTCGTCCGGTTCTGATCGGGCTCGGGGTCGCGGCGCTGGCCGACGCCGCCAGACCGGATCCGATTCCACCCGAGGCCGCGTCCGCGGACGTCCATGACCTGGCCACTCTGCTGCTCGGGGCGATGCGTGAGGCCACCGGGCCAGACGCGGCCGCGGTGGCGGTGGCGGTGGCGACCGCCATGATCGACGACCCGCGTCGGCGACCGAGCGCCCTGGAACTCGCCGCGTCGCTGGCCCGCAGCGCGACTCCGCTCCCGGTCCGCCTGGCGGGCGGCGGCGAGGTGGGCGGCGGCGAGGTGGGCGGCGGCGAGCCGGGTGGCGCGGCGCGGCGCGGTCCCTCGCCGACCGACACCCTGCCGGCGATCCCCTGGGTGGACCCGCCCGACGATCCGGCCCCGCCCGACCGGGCCATCACCGGAGCGACGGCCGTCAACGCCGCGGAGCTGCTCGACTCGTTGCCGCCACCGCCCCGACGATCGACCCGTGCGACGACCAACCCTCGGAAGGCCGCCCGCGGTGGCGGTCGGGGCTCCGGGGGCAAGGGGTCGGCCACCCCGGGTGCGGCTGCTCCGGGGCCGCGGTCACCGCGTTCCGGCGGATCCACCGGAAGCGGCCAGGGGACGCAGCGAGGTCCGCGCGGGCACACGACCGCCTCGGGCTCCCCGGGTCCCGCGAGGCCCCCGGGGGGCCTCGGCTCCCCGGGCCGGAGCACCCGGCCGACCTCCGCGCGCCGACCGCGTCGGGTGGGAGCCCGCCGCCAGCGCTTGCTGTTCCCGGTGACCGCCGGGCTGGGCCTGCTGGTGGTCGTGGCGGCCGTCGCGTTGCTGCTGGCCAGCCCGGAGAAGGACGATGCACCCGGCGCGGCCGGGACGTCCGTGCCACCAACCGGTGCAGCCTCCGCGGCCGGGCGGGGACCGACGGCGTCGCCGGTCGCCAATCAGTCGCCCGAGCAGGTCTGGCGTTCGGTACTCGCCGAGTTGAACACCGCGCGCAGCCGTGCGTTCGAGCGGGCTGACGAGAGCCTCCTGACGGAGTCTGATGCCGCGGGTAGTGAGTTGCACGCTTCGGATATCGCGCTGATGAGGCAGGTGGTCGCGAGGGGGGCGCATGCCTCGGCACTGCGCAGCGACATCCTCGATCTCAAGGTCCGGGTCGAGGAACCGGACCGCACCGTGCTGCGGGTCACCCAACGCCTGAACGCCTACGACTTCCTCGACGCCGGGGGGAAGGTGCTGGCGCATCAGGCGGCGAAGTCGCCGGAACGGCGTGACCTCACCCTGATCCGTACCGGCTCCGGTTGGCGGGTCTCGGAGAACGTCCCGGTCACGGCCGGCTGACCGGACGGTCAGCCGGCCGTGACCGGGCTACAGGCCGAGTTCGGCTTCGAAGGCTCCGTTTTCCAGCCGGTGCTTGGTGAAGGCCAGGAAGCGAGCCGCGTCGGCACCGTCGACGATGCGGTGGTCGTAGGTGAGGGACAGGTACACCGTCGAACGAACCGCGATGATCTCGCCCAGCTCCGGATCGTCGACGACGGCCGGCTTCTTCGTCACGATGCCGGTGCCGAGGATGCCCACCTGCGGCTGGTTGATGATCGGCGTGTCGAACAGGGCGCCTCGACTGCCGGTGTTCGTCAGGGTGAAGGTGCCGCCGCCGAGCTCGTCGGGCGAGATTCGGTTGGCCCGGGTGCGGCTCGCCAGGTCGTCGATCTTGCGGGCCAGCCCGATGAGGTTGAGATCGCCGGCGTTGTGGATGACGGGCACGACCAGACCA
This sequence comes from Frankia sp. Allo2, assembly GCF_000733325.1. Lineage (NCBI taxonomy): Bacteria > Bacillati > Actinomycetota > Actinomycetes > Frankiales > Frankiaceae > Frankia > Frankia sp. Allo2. Next base: position 94,874 of record NZ_JPHT01000012.1, on the reverse strand, counting down.
CGCTCGGAGTCCACGGCGATGCCGAGGTTCTCCTCTCCGTGGTAGGTGACCGTGCCCGCCTCGACGTCGATGCTGGAGTTGAGCTGCGGGAACTCACGCAGCGCCGCACAGGTCGCCAAGGCGAAGAACGGCAGGAATGACAGCTTGATGCCCTCCCGAGCCTGGAAGCCGCTCTTCGCCCGGTCCCGCAGCCGCGCGATCCGGGTGACGTCGGCCTCCACCACGGTGGTGAGCTGCGCGCTGATCTGCAGCGACTCGACCATGCGGCGAGCGACCAACGCCCGCAGGCGGGAGAGCTTCTCGGTCTGGCCGCGGACGGGGGCAGCGCCGGTCGGCGCCACGGTCGGCGCCACGGCTGGGGCTGTCGGGGCTGTGGGGGGGGTCGCGGGAGTCTCCTGCGCCGCGGGAGCCGCGTCCCGCGGCCGCGCGGCGTCCTGGATGTCCTGCTTGGTGACGCGTCCACCCGGCCCGGTTCCCGCCACGGTTCCCAGGTCCACGCCGAGCTCGGCGGCCATCTTGCGCACCAGCGGGGTGACGTAGCGACCGATGCCGCCGCCGTTCCCGTTGGCGGCGGCCGGGGTCTGGGCCGGGACCGGGGTGAGCTCCGGCTGACGAGCGAACGCCGGTGCCGGCGCGGGCGTCGGCGCGGGTGCGGGCGTCGGCGCGGGTGCGGGCGTCGGCGCGGGTGCGGGCGTCGGCGCGGGTGCGGGCGTCGGAGTGGGCGGAGGCGGCGGTGCCGCGGCAGCCGGCTTCACGGGTTCCGGCGCCGGTTCGGGTTCCGGCTCCGGCGCGGCGGGCGCCTGCGTGGCCTGCGCCGGTGCGGTGCCGCCACCCGCGGACCCGTCGTCGATCACCGCGAGCTCGACGCCGACCTCGACGGTCTCATCCTCGGCGACCTTGATCGAGCTGACGACACCGGAGGCGGGGGCGGGGATCTCGGTGTCGACCTTGTCGGTGCTGACTTCGAGCAGTGGCTCGTCGGCCTCGACGCGTTCACCCTCCTGCTTCAGCCACCGCGTGACGGTTCCCTCGGAGACACTCTCCCCGAGCCGGGGCATTGTGACAGATACAGACATGCTGGAACGACTCCTTTGTCGCGTCCGGCATCTGCACCGCGCGGGCGGCCGGCCGGAGGCGCTCATGCTTGGCGTGGCCTNAATCCTGGGCGGATCGGGCCGCGGGGGTGGCACGGGCAGGCACGATCCAGGGCGGTGCCCGCTAACCGTGGACGTGAAGGGGCTTGCCGGCCAGCGCCAGATGCGCCTCGCCGAGAGCCTCGGACAGCGTGGGATGCGGGTGGATGAGCTGGGCGACCTCGGCGGGGAACGCCTCCCAGTTGGTGATGAGCTGAGCCTCGGCGATGAGCTCGCCGACCCGGTCGCCGACCATGTGCACGCCCACCACCGGACCATCGGGGACCGCGATCACAGTGACCGCACCGGAGGTCCTGAGGATCTGGGACTTGCCGTTGCCCGCCAGGTTGTAGGTGACCGTCTTGATCTCGCCGTACCGCTCCCTGGCGACCGCGGCGGTCAGGCCGACCGAGGCCACCTCCGGGTGGGAGTAGGTGACCCGCGGAACGTTGTCGTAGTCGACCGGCACCGGGCCCAGCCCGGCAAGCTGCTCGGCGACGAAGATGCCCTCGGCGAAGCCGACGTGGGCGAGCTGGAGCCCGGGCCGCAGGTCGCCCAGCGCGGACACGGTCGGAATGTTCGTGCGTAGCTGACGGTCGACCAGCACATAGCCGCGGTCGGTCGCGATGCCGACCTCCTCGTAGCCGAGACCTTCCGAGACCGGTCCACGACCGACCGCGACGAGCAGCAGTTCGGCCTCGATGGTGGTCCCGTTCTCGAGGGACACCGTCACGCCCTGGTCGGTGGACTTCACCCCGGAGAACCGCGCGCCGAGATGCTGCTTGATGCCGCGCTTGCGGAAGGCACGCTCCAGCAGCTTGGAGCTGGACTCGTCCTCGAGCGGGACGAGGTGCGGCAGCGCCTCGACGATGGTCACCTCGGCCCCGTAGGACCGCCAGACGGAGGCGAACTCGCATCCGATGGCCCCGGCGCCCAGTACCACCGCGGAGGCCGGCACATGGTCGAGGGTCAGGGCGTCATCGCTGGTGATGACCTTGTCGTGGTCGATGTCCAGGCCGGGCAGGGTCTTGGAATAGGAACCGGTCGCGAGCAGGACGTGCCGACCCTCGATGACCCGGTCGCCGACGGCCACGGCGGTCGGGGAGACCAGCCGGCCGAATCCCTCGACGACCTCGATCCCCCGGGACTTGATCAGGCCGGTCAACCCCTTGAAGAGCCCGGCGATGACCGAGTCCTTGTAGGAGTTGACCGCGGCCATGTCGATGCCGTCGAGGGTCGAGCGAACCCCGAAGGCCTCGCTTTCGTTGATGTTGTCAACGATCTCCGCCGAATGCAGCAGCGCCTTGGTCGGGATGCAACCTCGGTGCAGGCAGGTGCCGCCGAGCTTGTCCTTCTCGATCAGAACGACGCTCAGGTCGAGTTCCGCGGCGCGCAGCGCGGCGGCGTATCCGCCGCTGCCGCCACCGAGGATGACCAGGTCGACGGGACCGGCCGCTGAATTCGCCACGCCAGGGGTCCCTTCTCGTTGAATCCTGTGGTCTTGCCGGTGGTGCCGAGAGCGTTACTAGTAGCGTCTGCTACGTCGAGTGACAAAGCCGGTGACGCGGTTGGCCGCCGCCCCCGACGGCGTTCCCACCGCTGAGCGCGGCAGCCGAAGCAGGAGCGTCAGGCCACGGCTCGCCTAGCCACGGCAACCGGATGCCAGTCTTTCACGTCGTGAGCCCACTGCCGCTCGGATGGGCGTGACTGTGCTGCATTGCGCGAGGCGCCAGCAACCATTGTGTACCTACCTTCCCCCGCAGGTCAGCCCTCGGCCGGGGACTCAGCCGGGGAACCGGNGGCCGAACCGGGGGAGGCCGTCGTCGTCGCGCGGTCCTGCGCCAGCTGGACGAGCGTGCGTACGATCATGCCGGTGCCTCCCTTGGGGGTGTGGCCGTAGGGCTCTCCACCGTTCCAGGAGGGACCGGCGATGTCGATGTGCGCCCAGGACACCTTCTCGGGGACGAACGAGGCGAGGAAGTGCGCGGCGACCAGCATGCCGCCGTCTCGGTTGCCTCCCGGTGGCACGTTGGCGATGTCGGCCACCGTCGAGTCCAGTCCCTTGCGCAGATCGGGCGGAAGGGGCATCGGCCAGACGCTCTCGTCGGCGGCGGCCGCCGCCGACGCGACCGCGTCCACCGCGGCCGCACGACCCATCAGTCCGCTCGNCCGGTGGCCGAGGGCGACGATCTGTGCGCCGGTCAGGGTGGCCACGTCCACGATCAGGTCCGGTGACTCCTCGTTGGCGCGGACGAGGGCGTCGGCGAGCACCAGCCGGCCCTCGGCGTCGGTGTTGAGCACCTCCACCCGGGTGCCGCCGCGCAGGGTGAGAACGTCGGAGGGGCGGATCGCGTCGCCCGAGGGCATGTTCTCCGCGCAGGGCATCCAGCCGGTGAGAGTGATCGGGAGCTTGAGCCGGGCCGCGGCGATGACGGTGCCGAGCNCCGCGGCCGCGCCCGCCATGTCGGTCTTCATCCATTCCATGGAGGTCGACGGCTTCAGGGACAACCCCCCGGAATCGAAGGTGATGCCCTTGCCGACCAGCGCCAGCGCCGGCCGCTCGGATCCACCGCCGCGCCATTCCAGCCGCACCAGCCGCGGTGGATTCGCGGATCCCTGGCCGACACCGAGCAGGCCTCCGAAGCCGCCCTCGGCGAGCGTCACCTCGTCGAGGACCTCGACCGTCACGCCGGCGGCGGTGGCCCGCTCGACGGCGATGTCGGCGAGCAGGGCGGGGGACAGATGGCTCGGCGGCGTGTTCACCAGATCGCGGACCAGGGTGACCGCATCCGTGACGACGGTGGCCCGGCGCAGTTCCTCTTCCGCTGTCGGGAGGCTCTGCTCGTCGACGAGCACCGTCAGCTCCTCGACGGGGCGGGGGCGGCCGTTCGCCGACGTGGTGCGCAGCCCGTCGTAGGAGTAGGTGCCGAGCAACGCGCCTTCGGCCACGGCCCGCACCGACTCCGACGTGACCGCGCCCGGCGCGGCCGCCAGAGCGACGGCCACCCGCGCGGTCCCGGCGAGGGAGCGCACCGCGACCCCGGCCGCCCGGCGTAGTGCCTCGGTGCCGATCGGCGTGGACGACATCGGCGTGGAGGACATCGGCGTGGACGACGTGGCGAGGGGGCCCAGCCCGACCGCGAGAACCGTCGCGCAGGGCACGGTACCGAGGGTGGCGAAGCGGACCGTCTCGCCGGCCTTGCCGGTCGCGCCCAGCGAGGCAAGCACCTGCGTCAGCCTGCCGCCGAGCGCGGCGTCCAGGTCCGCCGCGCCACCGGCTACGAGGAGCCCCTCGTCGCCGGTGGCGGTGGCGATCACCACCGCGTCCACATCGAGATCGGCGAGAGCGGCGGTACTGGGCACGATGGTGGTCATGCGGTGAGCGTATTGAACGGGAGGTCTTCCCGACGGGGAGCCGGACCCCACCGGCGGGTGGCCGGAGGCCAGGCCCGCGGTCGTTTCGACCGCTGCCGGCCGGACACTAGGCTGCTGGCCATGGCAGAGCTGCGTCGATCCCCAGAGCTGCGTCGATCCCCGCTGTACGACCGGCACGTCGAACTGGGCGCGAAGATGGCCGGGTTCGGTGGCTGGGAGATGCCGATCGAGTACACCGGCCGCGGGGTGCTCGCCGAGCACCAGGCGGTCCGCGGCGCGGTCGGGATCTTCGACGTCAGCCATCTCGGCAAGGCCAGGATCGCCGGCCCCGGCGCCGCCGCCTTCGTCAACGCCTGCCTGACCAACGACCTGCGCCGGATCGGCCCCGGCCAGGCGCAGTACACCTTGTGCTGCGAGGAGACCGGCGGGGTCGTCGACGATCTGATCGCCTACCTGTACTCCGACGAGGAGGNCTTCCTCGTCCCGAACGCCGCGAACACCGCACAGGTCGTCGCTCGCCTCGCCGCGGCGGCGCCGGCGGGCGTGTCCGTCACCGACCTGCACACCGGGTACGGCGTGGTAGCGGTCCAGGGACCGGCCTGCGCCGACCTGCTCGGCGCCCTCGGCCTGCCCACCGGCGGGACGTATATGAGTTTCGTCGACGCGGNGTGGAAGGGCCACCCGGTGATCGTGTGCCGGTCGGGCTACACCGGAGAGCGAGGCTACGAGCTGTTGCCCCGTTGGGACGACACCCCTGCGCTGTGGGATGCGCTGTTCGCGGCGGGTGGGCCGCTCGGCGTCGTGCCGGTCGGCCTCGGTGCCCGCGACACGCTGCGGACCGAGATGGGGTATCCGCTGCATGGCCAGGACCTCTCTTTGTCGATCACGCCGGTCCAGGCTCGCTCCGGGTGGGCCGTCGGCTGGGACAAGGATCGCTTCTGGGGACGCGACGCCCTGCTCGCGGAGCGGTCCGCCGGCGCCTCCCGCCTGCTGTGGGGGCTGCGGTCCACCGGCCGGGTGATTCCCCGTCCGCACATGACCGTGGCCTCCGCGGCTGGTGCCACGGTCGGTGAGGTCACCAGCGGCACGTTCTCTCCGACGCTGCGCCAGGGGATCGGGCTCGCCCTGCTGGACCGGTCCGTGCAGGGGGGCGACACGGTGAACGTCGACGTCCGGGGCCGTCCGAGTCCCATGACGGTTGTCCGGCCGCCGTTCGTCAGGTCCTCGCCCAAGTAGCCCAGCCGCCGGACGGGCCTGTCCGGCGGGCCCGCCGGGCGGACGCCAGCGGGCGGCGTCCGCCGCGCTGTCAGTGCAGGCCGAGGGTGTGCAGGACGGGCGTCGGGATCGTCATGGCCATGACGAGCAGGGTCGCCGCCGCGGTGATCTCGATGAGTCCGCCGAGGATGTCTCCGGTGATCCCGCCGAAGCGCGTGAGCAGATACCGCCGGAGCAGAAACGAGACGCCTGTCCCGACCCAGACCGCGAGGACCGCTCGCAGCGCCCGGCCGGGGCCGCCGCCGTCGAAGTCCAGCAGTCCGGCCAGCGCCGCGACGGCGCAGACTGCCAGGAAGGACAGCGCCGCGTCCCGGGTCCGCACGGTTCCCGCGACCAGCGCACCGAGGCCATCCGGCCGAGCCGGCGGGACGGCGCCGGTACAGGCCAGGGTGGCCGCGAGCCTGCTGGTCATCGCGGCGACCAGAATCGACAGCGTGCCGCGGTGCGCCGAGATCGTCGTGCTCAGGGCCCCGACCTGGAGCAGCACCACGAACAGGACGATGATCGCTCCGAAGGCCCCGATGGTCGACTCGCGCATGATCTCCAAGGCGCGATCCCTGCCCCGCGCTCGCCAGGCGCCGAGCCCGTCCCCGAGATCGGCCAGCCCGTCGAGATGCAGGCCCCGGGTGACCAGAGCGAGCACCGTGACGCCGACGACGGCCGGCAGCAGGGTCTGGGCGCGCTGACNGGNAACCGCCGTGACGATCCGGGTGGCGAACACCGCACTGCCGGCGAGCAGCCCCAGGGCCAGGCCGACGAAGGGCGCCAGGGCCATCGCCCGGCCCGCGAGCCGCCGGTCGGTGTGCTCCGGGCCCCGCAGCGGCAGGACGGTGAGCAGCGTGAATGCTGTTCTTGCCTCGAGCATCACGGGGCACCGGCCGCGGGGCCCGAGTCCCCTTGGCCGCCGCCGACCTCGGCTTTCCCGCTGACACCGGCCTGGTCGAACGTCGCCATCTCGGCCAGCGTGGCCTGGGCCGCCCGCAGGAACGGAACGGCGAGGAGCGCACCGGTGCCCTCCCCGAGACGCAGGCCGGCGTCGACCAGGGGGGTCAGACCGAGTGCGTCCAGTGCGATTCCCTGGGCGGGCTCGGTGGACCGGGTGCCGGCCACCCACCACTGGCTTGCTCCTGGGGCGATCCGCTCTGCGGCCAGTGCCGCCGCGCAGACGATCACACCGTCGAGGATGACCGGCGTCCGTCGCACGGCGGACTGCGCCAGCAGCCCGGCCAGGGCGAGCAGATCGGCTCCACCGACGATCCGCAGCACCGAATGCGCGTCGCCGGTGAACGGCCGGCCGCGCCGCATCGCGTCCCGGATCGCGGCCGTCTTGAGCATCCAACGTTGGTCGTCGATCCCCGTCCCGCGGCCGACTACCTCGATCGGCTCCCGGTCGCACAGCAGCGCCACGATGGTGGCTGCGGGGGTTGTGTTGCCGATCCCCATCTCGCCGGGAACAAGCAGGTCCGCGCCCGCGTCGATCTCCTCGTCCGCGATGAGTCGGCCGACGGCGAACGCGGCGTCCGCCTCCGCGACCGACAGCGCGTCGGTGCGGTCGATCCGTCCGCTCGACCGTCGCACCCGATAGCGCTCCGGTGCGGCCGATCCATCCACCCCGCCCGGCGTGAGGGGCCGCGCGGTGTCCACGGACACGTCCACCACGCGCACGGCGGCCCCGACCTGGCGGGCCAGCACGTTGACCGCCGCGCCGCCCGCGGCGAAGTTCGAGACCATCTGGGCGGTCACGTCGCTGGGGAAGGCGGACACCCCGGCCTGGGCGACACCGTGGTCGCCGGCGATCACGACCGCCCGGATCCGGGCGAAGGGACGGGGTGGGCAGGTCGCCTGTGCGCCGGCGAGCCAGATGGACAGATCCTCGAGCCGGCCCAGCGCCCCGGGTGGCTTGGTCAGTTCGGTCTGCCGCTGGCGAGCCGCCGCCATCGCGTCGGAGTCCAACGGGGGAACGGCGGGAACGGCGCTGCCTGACGCATCGGGATCCACGGGATCCTTACTACCTGATCCGCTCGGTCGGCAACGCACCACATCCCCGCGAAGGTATCTCCCAGTGGTCCCCGTACCGCATGATTGTGCCNATCGGCGCGGCCGGGACGGTTGGTCCTTGCCGGCCGGCCCGGCCGGCAGGTGGCTGGCCTCGGGCGGCAATGACCGCACCGTGCGGGTCTGGCGGGTGAGCGACGGCGCGGCCCGGTCCTGCCGGTGGCTTCCCGCGACCGAACCGGCCGGTCTCATCGTGGCCTGCTCGGCCGGGCTCTACCGCTACGACTTCGTCACGGGAGGATTCGTCCCGTGAGGACGCTATGACCGCTCGTGCGGGAACGGTCGCAGCCGGAGGGGGATGCCCGCGACCACCTGCCACACCTCGTCGGCCTCGGCCGCGAGATCGGCGTTGAGACGGCCGAGCACGTCGCGGAACCGGCGGCCGGCCTCGGCCGGGGGAACGACCCCGGAACCGACCTCGTCCGTGACCGCGACGACCCGACGGCCGGTGGCCCGCCAGGCGTCAACGAGCTCCTCCGCGCGGATGCGCAACTCGTCCGGACGGTCCAGCCAGGCGCCGACCCACAGCCCCAGACCGTCGATGAGCAGCGGTGGTCCGGGAGAGCGCAACAGGGGAACCAGGTCGACCGTCTCCACGGTCGTCCAGGCGGCCGGGCGCCGCCGCCGGTGTGCGGCGATCCGCTCGGACCACTCGGCGTCGGCCGGATCAGGCGGCGCCGACGTCGCGACGTAGACCACCTCCGGTTCGGCGAGCAGCCGGCGTTCGGCCTCGGCCGACTTCCCCGACCGAGCACCCCCCGTGATCAGGACCCGGTGTGGTGCCGGGAGCACCGGACTCTGCCACCGCCCTGGTGCCCGTGGTGGCTGCGACGGCTGCGACGGCTGTGATGGCTGCCGCCGGGCGGCCGGGACGATGTCATAGACGGTCCCGTCCGCCGGTGCCAGCGCGCCGACGAGGTGGAGCCGGCGGGCCAGTTCGTCGCCGGGCGGGTTGCGGTGACTCAGATGGACGGCCAGTACCAGGGTGCTCGGCACCACGGCGCCGCGGCGGCGCAGCTCGGCCACGAGCTGACCGAAGGTGTCGAGGTCAAGGTGCTCGCCGAACCCCGGCCGGTCGCCGTTGTTCTCCTCCAGCAGCACGACGTCGTAGGCGCGGCCGGTGACCGCCTCGAGCGTCTCCGCCGGCAGCGGCGCCGCGGTGTCGCAGCCGTACAGCAGACGTCCACCGTCCGGCGCCGTCACGTCGTAGAGCACGGCCGGCCCGATGCTCGCGTCACCGTGCTGGGCGGCGACCGGTCGAACGAGATAACCCCGATCGCTCGGGGACTCCTGATCCTCCGGGGATCCCCGGTCCTCCGCGGCCTGCCGATCGTCCGCGCCGAGGCGCAGGGGTCCGGGTGTCGTCGGCGTGCCCCCGGGCACCACGGCGATCAGCCGCAGCGGCGAGCCGTCCCGGTCCGGATCGGAGCGCTCCCAGCGAGCCAGGAACTCCCGGCACGCCGCCAGCGCCGCCGGCGGACCGACCACGTCGAGGGGCCGTCCCGCGGCTGTCGACCACGAGCGCCACATCAGGCTCTCGGGCCCCAGATGATCGGGATGGGCGTGACTGATCAGCAGATGACGCAGCCCCGATAGGCGTACTCCGAGCCGGGCAGCGGTCCGGGGCACGTCGGGACCACAGTCGATCAGCAGGGCGTCGTCGATCAGAACGGCCGTCTGCCCGCGTACTTCGTGTTCCCTGGCCCAGGCACAGGATGCGCAGTCGCACCACGGGTTGGGCCAGCCGTCCGCCGAGCCGGTGCCGAGCAGCGTCACCTTCATCGTGTTCCGTCTCCCGGATCCCGTTGCGCCCCGGATCCCCCCGGATCCCGCCTCTCCGGGTTCTCAAGCCTGCCAGGCTCCGTGGCCCGCGGAACCTCAGACGTGCGGGTGGCGCTTGCGCTCCCACAGGGTCATGAGGGTGAGCACCACCGCCAGCAGGAAGATTGCCGCGAAGGTGACGAGCGCGGCGGCCCACCAGGTCAGGGGAGCGTCCTCGTGTTCCACGGACTCGGCCACGATGGCCGCTGCGTTGTAGACGGTCGTTCCCACGCGGGTTCTTCCTCCTTGTACCGACGTACTGCTCACGCAGACGTGCCTGTCGTGCGGACCTGCCTTCGACGCGGCTGTGCTCACCGTGCGGACATGCCGCCGGCTCGCACGACCGGCGATGACCGGTGACGCCGGCTTCGCGATCGTGGTGGTCGCGATGCTGTCCGGGCATCCACCGGAACTGACGTTACCGACGTTCACGACATCCTGGCGCGGGTATCGCCGACCGCGCCAGTAGCACGGGCCGACCAGACCCGGGCCCGCGGGCCGGTCGACCAGTGCCACGATGGATCATCGGCCCTGGCGTGGGGCCGGGAGTCCCGCGTCGGCGGGGTGCACGCGGTTGGATGGGACGACCGGCCGGCGCACTGGCCGATCACGGCCGGCGGCTCCAGCGCGGGCCGCCCGGGTGGGAAGGACACACTCATGACCTGGACCTGGCGCTACGAAGGCGATGACGGCACGATCACGATGGTCGGCGGGGACTCGACCTCTGAGTCGTTCACCAGCCAGGGAGACGCTGAGACGTGGCTCGGGGAGACCTGGCGTGACCTGCTCGATGCGGGGGTGGCGCAGGTGACGCTCCTCGATGCCGGCCGTCGCGTCTACGGGCCGATGAGCCTGCGCCCGGTGACCTGAGCCGCCTCCGCCCGTGCCGGTCCCGACCGGTGCCGGTCCCGATTCGCGCCGACCGAACCGCCTCTTGACGAGAGGTCGGCTAACGATGTTAGCTGGCAGCGTTGGCTGACGACGTTGGCTGACGACGTTGGCCTGTCCGGTGTGGTCCGGCCGGCCGAACCATCGAGATCGCTCAGGCCGGCGCCGGGCCGTTCCGCTCGACAGAGAGGGTGCAGATCTTGACCGAGCACAACAACCCGTCCACTCCGGCCGAAGCGCATTACCTCGCCCCCGGATGGTTCACCCGTAACGTGGCCAACCGCGCCGTCGCGGCGTTGACCCGGGCGGGGATCAGCCTCCNGGGCAGTCGGATCCTCGAGGTACGCGGCCGGATCAGCGGCGAGCCGCGCCGGACCCCGGTGAACCTGCTCATCTTCGACGGGCAGCAGTACCTGGTCTCGGCGCGAGGGCACGGCCAGTGGGTGCGTAATCTGCGCGCGGCCCAAGGCGAGCTATACCTGCTGCGTGGCCGGTCGCGCACGCGTTACTCCGCGACCGAGCTGGATCCGGCGGCGAGCGTCGCCGTGCTGCGGGCCTACCTGCGGCGGTGGAAGGCCGAGGTCGGCGCCTTCTTCGACGGGGTCGGGCCGGACTCGCCCGATGAGGAGATCCGTCGGATCGCGCCCCGCCACCCCGTCTTCGTGATCACACCGGCGTGAACACGGGGGCGGCGACCTCACCGGTGCGGGCGGAATCCGGGCCGGCGCCGGTGCGGGGAGCACGGTCGGTGGCGCAGGCGCGGCCGGTCGGCGAGCCGCCATTGCCCAGGATCGCGCCCCGCCCGGTCCTAGGCCCCGTCTCGCCGCGGGTCACCGAGATCATCACGGTCGCGCGGGGGGTGCTGGAGACCGAGGGGGCGGGGGCGCTGACGATGCGCCGGATCGGTGATCTCCTCGGTATCCGGGCGCCGTCGCTGTACAAGCATCTCGCGGGTAAGCCGCAGCTCGAGGCCAAGCTGATCGAGNCCATGCTCATGGAGATCGGGGACCTGCTCCACGACGTGGTCGACCGCGGCGGTGCCGCGGAGGTGGTCCCGGCCCTGCTGGCCGCGTACCGGGGCTATGCCCAAGCCCATCCGAACCTCTACCGCCTGGTCACCGCCGGTTCGCTGAACCGTCGGCTACTGAGCGCCGACGTCGAGGACTGGGCGGGGGAGCCATTCTACCGGGCGGCCGGGGAACCCTATCGTGCGCAGGCCCTGTGGGCCGCCGCGCACGGCACGATGATCCTCGAACTGGACGGCCGCTATCTGCCAGGATCCGATCTCGACCGGACCTGGCAGGCGCTGGCCTCCGCTTTCCGCCGAACCGACCCGGCTGGCGACCAGCCTGGCTGATCTGATCTGATCTGATCTGATTCGGTTCGGGGTAGCCGGCGGGCCCGGGGCCAGGCCTGGAGGCAGGCCCGGGTCAGGCCCGGGTGACGACCTCGGCGAGCACGTCGTCGATCCGATCAAGCAGCGCCGTGTCGAGCGTCACGCCGGCAGCCTTGACGTTCTCCCGTACCTGCTCCGGCCGGGACGCGCCGATGATCGCTGAGGCGACGTTGTCGTTCTGCAGCACCCAGGCGACGGCGAGCTGCGCCATCGACAGCCCGGCGTCCGCGGCGATCGGCCGCAGCTCCTGCACCGCGGTCAGCACGTCGTCGCGCAGCAGCCGGGAGATGAAGGTGGAACCGGTTTCACCGGTGGCCCGGCTGCCGGCCGGCGGTGGCTGACCGGGCGGGTACTTGCCGGTGAGCACGCCTTGGGCGATCGGCGACCAGACGATCTGGGAGATCCCGGCCTTCCGGCTGACGGGCACGATGTCGGCCTCGATGGTCCGCCACAGCATCGAGTACTGCGGCTGGTTGGAGATGATGCGGTCCAGCCCCAGCTCGCTGGCCAGCCGGACGGCGTCGCTGATCTGCGCGGCGCTCCACTCGGACACGCCGACGTAGAGCACTTTGCCGGCGCGGACGAGGTCGTCGAAGGCCCGCAGGGTCTCTTCGATCGGCACCGTCGGGTCGTACCGGTGTGCCTGGTAGAGGTCGAGATGGTCGGTGCGCAGACGGCGCAGCGAGGCGTGCGCGGACTCGATGATGTGCTTGCGACCGAGGCCCTTGTCGTTCTCCCCCGGGCCGGTGGGCCAGTAGACCTTGGTGAACAGCTCGTAGGACTCCCGGCGCACGCCCTGCAGCGCTTCGCCCAGGACGCTCTCGGCGCGGGTACCGGCGTAGACGTCCGCGGTGTCGAATGTGGTGATGCCCTCGTCGAGGGCGGCACGCACACAGGCGGTCGCCGCGTCCGCCTCGATCTGGTCACCATGGGTGATCCAGTTGCCGTAGGAGATCTCACTGACCGACAGGCCGCTGCGCCCAAGACGTCGATGCTTCACGTGACGACCTTAGCCGTCGGCCCTGACCGTCGATCAGGGGCGCGGGTCGGAGCGGGAGACCCGCGGGCGGGGGAGTCGCCAGCGCCGCGGCAGTAGCGCGCGCTGCGCGGCGTAGGCCCGCACCCGCACCCGGGAGTCCGGGTACTTCTCCGCGACGCGCCGGCTCACCTGCCAGGAGAGCAGGATCGAGTCGATGACGACCGCGACGATCCCGAGCAGCATCAGCAGGGTCGCGGCCAGCCTGATCGATGCGTTCGGGACCAGTCCGCCGACGAAGTAGACGACGGCGATCGGCAAGAAGAACGATCCGACGTTGATCCGCGTGTCCACGAAGTCGCGGGTCAGTACGCGCTCGGGCGCGCGTTCACGCGCTGGCAGCCGGCTGACGTCGCCGGACATCATCGCCGCGCGGTACTCCTGGCTCTGCCTGCGTCGCGCGGCCCGCGCCTCCTGCTTGTTCGCCGAGACGCCGAGCGCACCACCGGGCTTCGTACGGGCGGCCCGCGCCTCCGCCCGGCGGGGCGTGGGCCGGCCCTTGGCCGCCGTGCGCCGCGGATCGGCGACCTTCTCCTGTTCGACCCTCTCCACCTGCTCGGCGATCGGGTCCCCGGGGCCGGGGCCGGCATCGGGGCCGGCGGAGTTGCGTCGTTTCAGCAGAGCCATCAGGGCAGCGCCAACATCTGGTCGAGAGCCTTCCGGGCATAGGTGGCCACGTCCGGGTCGACGGTGATGCGGTTCACCGTCTCACCCCGTACGAGGGACTCCAGCGCCCACACGAGGTGGGGCATGTCGATCCGGTTCATGGTGGAGCAGAAACACACCGTACGGTCCAGGAAGACGATGGTCTTGTCAGGGTGCCTCGTCGCCAGCCGCTGCACCAGGTTCAGCTCGGTACCGATCGCGAACGCCGATCCGGCGGGAGCGGCAGCGACGACCGAGATGATGTACTCGGTCGAGCCGACGAGGTCGGCCGCGGTGACGACCTCCCGCCGGCACTCGGGGTGGGCGAGCACCGTCACCCCGGGGATCCGGCGGCGGACCTCGTCGACGCTGTCGCGGGTGAACCGGCCGTGCACCGAGCAGTGACCCCGCCAGAGGATCATCTTCGCCGCGCGCAGTTGCCGGCGGGTCAGTCCTCCCGAGGGCTTGCGGGGGNCGTAAACGACGCAGTCCTGCTCGCTTGTCCCCAGTTCACCGATGGCGGTGTTGCGGCCGAGGTGCTGGTCCGGCAGGAAAAGCACCCGGGCACCCCCGCGCTCGCCGAAGGCCCACTCCAGCGCGCGCCTGGCGTTCGACGAGGTGCAGATCGTCCCGTCGTGGCGCCCGGTGAACGCCTTGATCGCGGCCGAGGAGTTCATGTAGCTCACCGGAACGGTATCGGCGGCGACTCCCGCATCGAGCAGATCGTCCCAGGCCTGCTCGACCTGCTCGGCGGTGGCCATGTCCGCCATCGAGCAGCCGGCGGCGAGGTCCGGCAGGATCACCTGCTGGTGCGCGCCGGTGAGGATGTCGGCGCTTTCCGCCATGAAGTGCACGCCGCAGAAGACGATCGCCTCGGCCTGCGGCCGCGCGGCGGCCTGCTGGGCCAGCTTGAACGAGTCGCCGGTCACGTCGGCGAAGGCGATGACCTCGTCGCGCTGGTAGTGGTGCCCGAGGATGAACGCCCGATCACCCAGCGCCCGCTTCGCCGCCGCGGCGCGGGCTGTGAGGGCCGGATCGGCCGCCGGGGGGAGTTCACCCGGACAGTCCACGCCACGCTCGCTGGCCGGGTCGGCCTGGCGGCCGAGTAGCAGCAGGGCCAGCGGTGATGGAGTCACACCGACCCGGCCGAGGGCCGGGTCGCGAGCAGGGATGGGGCCGCGCCGCAGGGTCGGGTTGGTGGTCATGGCGCTCCTCCGGTCGACCGGCCCTCGGCCTGGCCGCCTCGTCGTCCGCGGCGGCCGACCGAACGATCCCGCCGGACCCGTCCACGAATGGTCGATGAGACTCTAACTCCCGGCGCCATCGTATGCCGAGCTCTTCGTGGTCAGCTGGCGGCCAGACGAAGGTCACTAACGTGAACGGGAGTGACCACCGTCTCCAGGCATGGTCGGGATCTCGACGTGGTTGGCCCGCGCCGACGTCGCTACCATAGGAAGCGGATCCCGGCCGACGGTGTTGGGCATGGATGTCGGCACAGTGGCAGTGCCGTGCCCGGGGGGTGTGCGCCGGATGGTCGGCGGCGCCCTGCGTACAAGTCAACCGGAACTAGTGGCCTGGCTTGCCAGGCACGTCCACCAAGGGCAGGAGTAGTCCCTATGACCGTTCAGGACACCACGGCACCCGCGACGCAGTCCTCGAGCGTCGTCCTCACCGACACCGCCGCAGGCAAGGTGAAGACCCTGCTCGAGCAGGAGGGTCGGGATGACCTCAAGCTGCGTATCGCGGTGCAGCCCGGAGGCTGCTCGGGCATGCGCTACCAGCTGTTCTTTGACGAGCGGTCCCTCGACGGCGACACCGTCATCGATTTCTCCGGTGTCAAGGTGGCGGTGGACCGGATGAGTGCCCCGTACCTCGGCGGGGCGACGATCGACTTCGTCGACACGATCGAGAAGCAGGGTTTCACTATCGATAACCCGAATGCCCAGGGTTCCTGCGCCTGCGGCGACTCGTTCCACTGATGCGCTGAGCACCGGGCCGTCCCTCCTGCTCGCGTCTCGACGCGAGTCCCGGGTGCGGTTCGGTGACCGGTTGATCAGACTGGTACGTCCGGGAGAGCCTGGTCCGGCCCTTGTTCGTCGGACCGGGCTCTCCCGCATGTGCTGCGTCGGTATCCGCTTGTGCCGGTATTCATCGTTTCCCTTGCCGGCGGGCCGCCGGAATCACGGGACACCGCGATCTGACGCCTCGTAATTCTGACGCCTCCGTGATGACGCGTGTGAACCAGCGCGAGCCGGTGGTTCCGGGCTTCGGGGCAGGCCGGTAAGCTCCTTGATCGTGCGTATCGCCGTGACTGGTTCCATCGCCTCTGACCACCTCATGCGCTTTCCTGGAAGGTTCGCCGAGCAGTTGCTCGCCGACCAGCTTGAGCGGGTCTCGCTGTCCTTTCTCGTCGACGAGCTCGTGATCCGGCGGGGCGGAGTGGCGGCCAACATCGCCTTCGGCCTGGGCCGGCTGGGCCTGCGCCCGATCCTCGTCGGCGCGGTCGGCGAGGACTTCGCCGACTACCGCTCCTGGCTCGACCGGCACGGCGTGGACACCGCCTCCGTGCGGGTCAGTGAGATCGCGCACACCGCGCGGTTCGTCTGCACCACCGACGAGGACCTCAACCAGATCGCGTCCTTCTACCCGGGTGCGATGAGTGAGGCCGCCGACATCGAGTTGAGGCCGATCGCCGAGCGGTTCGGCGGCCTGGACATGGTGATCGTCAGCCCCAACGACCCCGGGGCGATGCTGCGCCACAGCGAGGAGTGCCGGCAGCGGGGATATCCGTTCGCGGCGGACATCTCCCAGCAGCTCGCGATCATGGAGGGCCCGCAGATCCGCGAGCTCGTCGTCGGTGCGGCCTACCTGTTCTGTAACGAGTACGAGAAGGCGCTGCTCGCCAGCAAGACCGGCTGGTCGGACGAGGAGATCCTGGCCAGGGTCGGTGTCCGGGTGACCACGCACGGCAAGGACGGTGCGGTCATCGAGGCCCCGGAGAGCGACCC
The DNA here is from genome assembly GCF_000733325.1 of Frankia sp. Allo2. NCBI lineage: Bacteria > Bacillati > Actinomycetota > Actinomycetes > Frankiales > Frankiaceae > Frankia > Frankia sp. Allo2. The sequence goes on along the minus strand of NZ_JPHT01000012.1, from coordinate 78,242 downwards.
CATCCGGGTCCCGGTCGTTCCCGCCCGCGCCACCCCGGATCCCACCGGAGTCGGGGACGCCTTCCGGGCCGGGTTCTTCGCCGGCCGGTCCTGGGACCTCTCGCTCGAACGCTCCGCCCAGGTCGGCTCCCTGCTCGCCACCCTGGTCCTGGAGACGATCGGCACCCAGGAGTACACGGTGGAGCCCTCGGAGGTGCTTAAGCGTCTCACCGAGGCCTACGGTTCCGACGCCGCCGCCGAGATCGCCGAGCATCTGCCGGCAATCTGAGCCGGCGGGTTATACAAGCCGCCGGATGACGAACGCCTCCCCGCCTTCCGGAAGCGGGGAGACGTCCACCAGCTCCTGACCCCGCAGCCGGCACCAGGCCACGACGTCCGCGCCGGCGGCGGGGTCGTCGGCCCAGAGCGTGATGGTGCCGGTCACCGGAATCCCGCCGAAGGCGCGGGCCAGATCGATGATCGGCAACGGGCAGCGTCGTCCCCGCGAGTCGACCGTGTGCGGCTGTTCCGTCATCGGATTGTCGGCATCAAAGCCCGGCGGCGCCCAGCCGGTCCCGCACGGCGCGTACGGCTGCGGGCAGCGCCGTCAGCAGGGCGTCGAGATCGGCCTGGGTCGACTCGCGGCCAAAGGATATCCGCAGGTTGCCGTGCGTCAACGCGCCCATGGCGACCAGGACATGGCTCGGGATCAGGGTGTCGGATGTGCAGCTCGACCCGGAGCTCACGGCGATTCCGGTCCGGTCGAGCTCGGTCAGCAGCGCCTCGCCCTCGACGTAGAGGCAGGAGAACGCGCTGATGTGCGGAACCGTCGCCGCCCGGTCCGGATCGCCGAGTAGTTCCACGCCGTTGACGAGTTCGGGCAGCCGGCGGCGCAGTTCGGCCACGTAGCCGGCGAGCCGGGGCGCCTCCGCGGCGAGTTCACCCGCCCGGGCGCTCAGCGCCATGGCTGCGGCGACGACGGCGGGGACGTTCGGATAGCCCGCAACCCGACCGCCCTCCCGCTCGTCAACGGGACCGGGACTGCGCCAGCGGGTCCCGGTGCGCACCGCGAGAACGCCCACCCCGGGTGGTCCGCCGAACTTGTGGGCACTCGCGGTGAGCAGATCCACCCCGAGGTCGGCCAGGTCGACGGGGATGTGGCCGACTGTCACGGCGGCGTCGGTGTGCAGCGGCACCCCGGCGGCGCGCATCCGTTCGGCGACCTCGGCGACCGGCTGGATGGTCCCGACCTCGTGGTTGGCGTGCTGGAGGCTGGCGACGGCGGTACCGGCGACGGGGGTGAAGTCGGCGGGGTCGACCCGGCCGAGATGATCCACACCAATCCTGACGACCCGTCCACCGGCCTGTTCGTGCCGCTGCGCGGCGTGCAGGACGCTGGAGTGCTCGACCGCGCTGACCATGACGACGTCACCCGCACGCCGCCGGGCCGCCGCCGTGCCCAACAGGGCCAGATGCGCCGCCGCCGACCCGCTCGCGGGAAAACTGATCTCGTCCGGCCGGGCCCCGAGCACGCCCGCGACGGTCTCGCGGGCCGCGTCGAGCAGCATGCGCGCCCGGCGGCCCTCCCGATACAACCGTGCCGGGTCGGCCCAACCATCCTGAAGAGCCATTAGCAGAGCCTCGCGCGCGGCAGGGTGCAGCGGCGTGGTCGACGCGTGGTCGAGATAGGCCGGCACCTGTGAAACGGTACGCCGTGAACGGCCGGGAGGGGCGTGCGTCACAGGCGCTGACGGGGGCCTTAGGCGAGAAGGTTCGCGGCTGCTGAGATACGCTGCTGCCGCACCATCTACAGCGTGTCGAAGACAGCATGTCGTCCGGTTGGATCGGCGGGGCGACATGGCGTTTCCAGGGGGTCTCGCGCGCGGGGACGAACGCTGTCCGCCCCGCGGCCGCGGCCCGCTCGTCGTGGGAGGCAGGACCTGGTGAGGAGATCCTTCGGTCGGACCCGGCCGTCGCTCGCGGATGTCGAGGACACGCCGACGACACCGGCTGACTCCGACACACGCGCAGCTGCGGTGTCCGCGGTCGGCGTGCACGGGACGCGGCACATCCGGCCGCTTCGGCGTGTCCTGCGTCTCGGTGCCGTGCTCGCTGTCGTGGGGATCATGGCGACCGCCTGCGACAGGCCTACATTCGGCTATCCCAGGGGCGTGACGAACCAGACGCCGCGCCTTCTCAACATCTGGCAGGGTTCGGCGATCGCCGCGCTCGCCGTCGGTGTGCTCGTCTGGGGAATGATCTTTTACGCGATCATCGCCTTCCGGAAACGCAGCGACGTGCTTCCCCGCCAGGTGCGCTACAACCTGCCAGTCGAGGTTCTCTACACCGTCGTGCCGGTGGTGATCGTGGCCGGGCTGTTCTTCTACACGGCCCGGGACGAGAGCGAGGTCACCAAGCTCTCGCCGAAGCCAGACGTCACCGTTGACGTGATCGCCTTCCGATGGAACTGGCAGTTCAAGTACCTCGACACCGGATCCGGCCGGCAGGGTGCCAACCCGATCGAGGTCACCGGTCGCCCCGGTGAACCGGCGGTGCTCGTGCTGCCGCAGAACCGCTCGATCCGTTTCGTGGAGAGCTCGCCGGACGTCATCCACTCGTTCTGGGTGCCGGAGTTCCTGTTCAAACGGGACGTCATCCCCGGCCGGGTGAACCAGTTTGAACTGACCATCACGAAGACCGGCACCTTCATCGGTCGATGCGCCGAACTGTGCGGGACGGACCACGACCGGATGAACTTCTACGTGAAGGTCGTGCCGCAGGCCGAGTACGACACGTTCATCGCGGACCGGGAGAACGTGGCGATCTCGGCGGCGCCGGCCGTGTCAACGACCGGGACCGCCGCCACCACCGCAACCACCGGGAGTGGACAGTGACCCTCGTACAAGAAGCGGGTGTCGGCCACGCCGACTCCCCGGACTCCCACATCCCCCGGCGGACGAACCTGCTCGGCTATCTGCGGACGACGTCCCACAAGGACATCGCCNTCNTGTACNNCGTCACGTCGTTCGGGTTCTTCCTCTTCGCCGGTGTCCTGGCCATCATGATGCGGGCGGAACTCGCCCGCCCGGGGCTGCAGTACTTCTCCAACGAGCAGTACAACCAGTTTTTCACGATGCACGGCACGCTGATGCTGCTCATGTTCGCGACCCCGNTNGCGTTCGCGTTCGCGAACTTCCTCGTGCCGCTGCAGATCGGCGCGCCGGACGTGGCGTTCCCGCGGCTGAACGCGCTGTCCTACTGGTTCTTCCTGTTCGGCAGCCTGACGGTGATCNTNGGGTTCCTGACCCCGAACGGCGCCGCGTCCTTCGGCTGGTTCGCCTACTCGCCGCTGAANANCNAGGTGTACTCGCCGGGGGCCGGGTCGGACCTGTGGATCGTGGGNCTNNCGGTNTCCGGTNTNGGTACCATCCTCGGCGCCGTCAACATGATCACGACGATCCTGACGATGCGGGCCCCGGGCATGACGATGTTCCGGCTGCCGATCTTCTGCTGGANCTTCCTGGNGACCTCGATCCTCGTGCTGNTNGCCTTCCCCGTGCTCGCCGCGGCGCTGCTCGCCCTGGAGGCCGACCGGCGCTTCGGCGCGCACGTGTTCGACGCCGCCAACGGCGGCGCGCTGCTCTGGCAGCACCTGTTCTGGTNCTTCGGCCACCCCGAGGTCTACATCCTCGCCCTGCCGTTCTTCGGCNTCNTCAGCGAGATCCTGCCGGTCTTCTCCCGCAAGCCGCTGTTCGGCTACAAGGGTCTGGTCTTCGCCACCATCGGCATCGNAGCCCTGTCCGTCGNGGTGTGGGCGCACCACATGTTCGTCACCGGCGCGGTGCTNCTGCCCTTCTTCGCNNTNNTGTCGTTCCTCATCGCGGTNCCGACCGGGATNAAGTTCTTCAACTGGATCGGCACGATGTGGCGCGGGCAGCTCACCTTCGAGACGCCGATGCTGTTCNNNNTCGGTTTCCTGGTGACCTTCCTGTTCGGTGGTCTGACCGGGGTACTGCTGGCCAGCCCGCCGATCGACTTCCACGTCAGCGACAGCTACTTCGTCGTCGCCCACTTCCACTACGTCNTCTTCGGGACCGTGGTGTTCGCCGCCTACGNNGGCACCTACTTCTGGTTCCCGAAGGTCACGGGCCGGCTGATGAACGACCGGCTCGGGAAGATCCACTTCTGGACGGTCTTCCTCGGCTTCCACACGACNTTTCTGGTGCAGCACTGGCTCGGCGTGCAGGGTATGCCCCGCCGGTACGCCGACTACGGACCGAACGACGGGTTCACCACGCTGAACACGATCTCGTCCGCGGGTTCGTTCCTGCTCGCCCTCTCGACGCTGCCGTTCATCTACAACCTCTGGCACTCCTACCGCAAGGGCCCACTCGCCGTCGTCGACGACCCCTGGGGCTACGGGAACTCGCTGGAATGGGCGACCTCCTGCCCCCCGCCGCGGCACAACTTCCGGACGCTGCCGCGCATCCGCTCCGAACGCCCGGCGTTCGACCTGCACTATCCGGCCACGATCGGCCGGATCGACTACCACGCGACTCCCGAGATCAGTTAAGGCGGCCATGGCATGAAGGTGGAAGGCATCATCTTCAACTTCTTCGGAGTTTTCGCCGGGGCCGCCGCGCTGGTGTACTGGTTCTGGTCGAAGGACCCGACCGGCACGGCCGCGCTGACCCTCACCACGGGGCTCGGCCTGCTCGTCGGCGGATACTTGATCTTCACCGGCCGGCGGATCGGGATGCGCCCGCAGGACCTGCCGGATGCGGAGGTCGCCGACGGGGCTGGGGAGCTCGGGCACTTCACCCCGGGCAGCTACTATCCGTTCTTCATCGGGGCCAGCTCGGTGACGGCGGCGATGGGCCTCGTCTTCGGCGTCTGGATGATCATTCTCGGTGCGCTTCTGGTCGTGGTGTTCGTGACTTGCCTGGTCTTCGAGAACTTCTGGCACCCGCCGGTGCCCGAGGACTGATCCCGCCCGGGTCGGGGTCGCCCTTCCCTCGGGGGCCCCGACCCGGGCGGGATCAGAGAGCCGTGGCCGCCGCCGCGTCAACCGCTGCGGCGCTCTGGCTCGCGGTCACCCAGCGCTCCAGGACGGCCCGGGCGGCACCGGAGTCCACCGCCTCGGCCGCCCGGGGCAGGGCGGCGGCGATCTGCTCGGTGACGGGGGCATCGGAGGGGCCGGCCGCGGCGACCAGGGCGGTGGCGGCGGCGAGCAGGACCGCGTCGCGGACGGGTCCGGGCTCACCGGCGAGCACCGACCGGGTGACGGCGGCGTTGTAACGGGCGTCCGCGCCGCGCAGCGCGGCGTGGTCCGCGACGTGGATGCCGACGTCGCGGGGGTCGAACCGCTCGCGGCGCGGCTGTCCGGCGCCGGCCGCGACGACCCACACGGCGGACGTCGTCACCGGGGTGAGCTCGTCGAGCCCGTCGTCGCCGCGGAACACCAGCGCCCGGGTGCCCCGGTCCGCCAGCACCCCGGCGACGACGGGAGCGAGCCGCGCGTCGGCGACGCCGATTGCCTGCGCGCCGGGGCGGGCCGGGTTGCTCAGCGGCCCGAGGATGTTGAACGCGGTGGGCACGCCGATCTCGCGCCGGACCCCGCCGACGTGCCGCATCGCCGGGTGGAAGACCTGGGCGAAGCAGAAGGCGATGCCGGCCGTAGCCAGGCACGCCTCGACGCCGGACGGCGACAGGTCGACCACGACACCGAGCTCCGCGAGCAGGTCCGCCGAGCCGCAGGATGACGACGCGGCCCGGTTTCCGTGCTTGACCACCGGCACACCCGCGCCGGCAACGACCAGCGCGGCCATCGTCGACAGGTTCACGGTGTGGGAACGGTCGCCACCGGTCCCGCAGGTGTCCACGGCGCGGGCCCGTACCCGCTCGGACAGGCTCAGGGGCGTGGCACTGGCCAGCATGGCCTCTACCAGGCCGGCGATCTCCTCCGGCGTCTCCCCTTTGGACCGCAGCGCCACCGCGAACCCGGCCACCTGCGCGGGCGAGGCGACCCCCGCCATGATCTGCTGCATCGCCCAGGCGGTGCGCGCGGAGTCCAGGGACTCGCCCGCTAGCAATGCTCCTATCAGCTCCGGCCAGCTCGTCCCGGCGGTCGGGAGAGCCCCGGCGGGGGACGCCCCGGCGGGGGAGCGGCCGGNGTGGGAGTGGGATGCGCCAACGGTGGTCATACCTCGGAAGCCCTGGATCTCAGTGGGCGAGCTGGGCGCCGGTGAGCGGCCGACGGGCCACGGCGCCGCCGGCACGCGCCCGCAGCAGTGTCACGACCGCCTCGGTGAGTAGACCCGGATCGATCGGATGGGTGACCACCGCATCCGCCTGGGACCAGGTGGCGAGCCAGCGGTCGTCCGGGCGGGCGACCAGCAGGATGGTCGGCGGACAGTTGGTGACCTCGTTCTTCAGCTGCCGGCAGAGCCCCATGCCCCCGCTGGGGGTGGCCTCCGCGTCGAAGACGCACAGATCCGCCTCGTGATGATCGACTACGCCGATCGCCTCGGGGGCGTCGGTGGCCTCGACGAACTCGATCGGACCGAGGTCGGCGGCGGGGAGACGGCCGATCGCGTTCCGGACGTGTTCGCGCACATCCGCTCGGTCGGCGTAGACGAGGACGGTGCTCATGTCGTCCGCGGGCCTTTCGCGAGAGGTGACCACCGCCGACCGGCGGCGAGCCGACCAGCGGTGAACTGCGGACCGCCCTCCAGGCACCTCGGAACTCCAGGCACCCGGAGCTCCGGGCGCCTCGGAAGTGGACGCTGCCATGTGAGAGTTGTCCTGTGCAGGCTACCTCCCGCGGACCGTTGGACGTGACCCGTGTCGCATCGCCCGACTGGCCCTCGCCGGGCCGGGTGAGGTCGGGATCACAGCTCCCTGGTTGCCTTCGGATCGTCCCGGGAGTGATACTGAGAATCGTTCTCAACCGGTGGATCCTGATGCCGGCCGGACCATGTGACGCCTCGAGCGTGATCGCCGGCGGCCTGGGGCGTTCCACCGCCGTACGACGGGCGTGATCCTATGAACGACCAGACCGATCTTCGTCTCACTCCGCAGCGGATGGCCGTGCTGGCGGTGCTGGCTGCCGCCCGCGACCATCCGACCGCGGCCGAGGNCCACGAGCGGGNGCGGACCGTATCCCCGGGGATCGGCAGTGCGACCGTGTACCGCACACTGGCGTTGCTGGTATCCGCCGGCCGAGCGCTCGAGCTGAACCTGGGCGACGGCACGGCGGCCCGGTACGACGCCAACACGAGTCGTCACGACCACGTGGTCTGCGACGGATGCCGTCGGGCGGTCGATATTGATCATCCCGTCCTCGACGGGATGATGGCCCAGATCGCGTGTCGCTCGGGATTCGCCATCACCGGGTACGACCTGCGGTTCCGGGGGCTGTGCCCGGACTGTCAGGCGAACGGCTCCGGCCCGGCCCGCGGCGCGGCCGGGACCGGCCAACAGTGAACACCCATCCACAAGGAGCGCTTCATGCCGAAGCTTGACGGCACCAAGACCCACGAGAACCTCAAGGAGGCATTTGCCGGCGAGAGCCAGGCGAACCGGCGTTACCTCTACTTTGCCCGCCGGGCCGACATCGAGGGGCTGACCGACGCCTCGTCGCTGTTCCGCGACACCGCGGAGGGCGAGACCGGTCACGCCTTCGGGCACCTGGACTTCCTCGCGGAGGTCGGCGACCCGGCGACGGGCGAGCCCCTCGGTACGACCACGAAGAACCTGGCCAGCGCCGTCGCCGGCGAGACCTACGAGTTCACCGCAATGTACCCGGGCTTCGCCAAGACCGCCCGCGAGGAGGGCTTCGAGGAGATCGCGGACTGGTTCTCGACCCTCGCCCGGGCGGAGAAGACCCACGCCGGTCGGTTCAAGAAGGCCCTCGACGCGCTGTCGGCCGAGGAGACGGCCGACGCCTGATCGTCGGGGTTTCTCGATCTACCGGGCCGGGGTGGCGGGGGCGATGCCAGTAGTCCCTCGTCGCCACCCCGGCTCGCATCGTCGCTCCCGCGCCGTGGGCCCTCGGCCGATTCGTGGGCCCTCGGCCGTTCCTGGACCGCCCGCCCGTTTACGGATCCCAGCATTTCCGGACAGGAGATCGCACGGTGGCGCTGACCATCGCCGACATCACCACCGACCACCAGGCGTACGCGGAGCGCCGGCTGCGGCTGCGCAGCCAGATGATCCTGGTGCGCGCCGAACGCCGGGTACGGGTCGGGGACATCGTCGTCCTCGAGTTCGAAAACGAGCAGACGCTGCGCTACCAGGTGCAGGAGATGGTCTACACCGAGCGGTTGACCGCCTCCGCCGACGTCGCCCACGAGATCGATGCCTACTCCCGCCTGCTACCCTCCAGCCACGTCCTCACGGCGACGGTGTTCATCGAGCTCTCGGTTCTGGAGACCGTCCGCGAGGAGTTGGGGCGGCTTGCCGGGCTGCAGCACAGTCTCGCCCTGGAGATCGGCGGAATCCGGGTGGCGGGCGAGGAGATCCCCGGCCTTGACGAGGATCCCGACATGCCCACCGAGACCGTCTCCGTGCACATGGTGCGCTTCGCGCTGACCGATTCGCTCCGGGACGCCTTCCGCGACCCCGGCGTGCCGGTCGAGCTTGTCGTGGAACACCCGGAGTACAGCGAGGCGACGCCGTTGACCGGAGCTACCCGGCGTGTCCTCATCGCGGATCTCGCGTTGCGGTCCTGACCGGCTCACCCGGCCGCTGCCTGCCGGTCACGGTCACGGCTGGTCACGGCTGGCCACGGCCGGTCACGGCCGCGGGTCCCCGTCGCGGGNGAGGNCGGACGCATCCGCGGGTAGTCGGTTCGCGCGCCGCGGGATGGGTAGGCGGAACATCTAGGGCACGCGTCCGTGTCGGCACGTCCGTCCGCCCGTCAACGTCAGCACGTTCATCCACGTCAGGGAGCCACCCGTGACCGATGACCAGCTACGTCCCGACCGCATCCGCCCCGGCGCCGCCGTCCCGCCCGGCGTCCCCTCCGCGCAGGGCACGGCCGCGCGGGCCGCGCTGCACCGCCTCGCCGAGGGCAAGGACGAGTGGGCCGCGCTCGGTGACCTCGCCGCCGCCGAGGTCCTGTTGCCCGACCTCGGTAACGACATCACCGATCTGTCGGAGGAGGACGACAGCCTCCTGCAGCTGCCGGTGGCCGAACGGCAGGACGGCACCCAGTTCGTCCCGACGTTCACCTCTGAGCAACGCCTGGCCGAGGCGCTGCCGGAGGTGGCGCGTTACCGCACGGTCCAGGTGGCGGCCCTGGGCCGGATCTGGCCGTCCGACGATCTTCTGCTCGCGGTCGATCCCGGCTCGGAGGGCGGCATCGCCCTGCCGGCGGACGGCCTGCGGGCGCTCGCCGCGATGTCCGGCTGAGGCCCGCCCCGGCCCGGCGTCACGTCACGTCACGGTCGGGGGTCACGGCGCGGTCGGGGGTGTCCGTGTTGGCTCGACTGTGCCCGCCGGAGGGCGCTGGCGGGCCGGTGTGTCGCGGGTGAGGCACGCAACATCGGCCGGGTCAGCCTTGTCGCTCCGCGTCGTTCGTAGGCCAACTGACATCGCTGTGACCTGCGTTTTTCCAGCTACGGCAGGGCTTTGCCGGGCAGGCGAGGCAGCCGCCACGATGATTCGGGGCGGTCATCGACGGGTCGTAGTCCTACCGAACGTCGAACCTACAGTGGCGCGTGGGCCGTCCCGTGCCAGAATGACCGACGTGGCCTCAGCCCCCGTCCTCGAGAAGGCTCCTCCACCACACCCGACGGCCAACCGTCCCTCGATGGTCTCGGTTGGCACGGTCGTGTGGCTGTCGTNGGAGCTGATGTTCTTCGCGTCCCTGTTCGCGATGTACTTCACGATCCGTTCGGTCAACAGCGGCAACTGGCCGCCGGTCACCGGCGACCCCGCCGGATCCGAACACGGACCCGTGGAGCTGCACGTCGGGTACGCGTTGTTCTTCACCGTGATCCTGGTCCTGTCNAGCGTCACCTGCCAGCTCGGCGTGTTCGCCGCCGAGCGTGGTGACGTGTACGGGCTACGGCGCTGGTACCTGATCTCGCTGATCATGGGTCTGGTGTTCGTCGGCGGCCAGGCGAACGAGTACTTCAGCGAGAACAAGTTCACGATGGCATCGCACGCCTACGGATCGGTGTACTACCTGACCACCGGTTTCCACGGGCTCCATGTGATCGGCGGTCTCGTCGCCTTCTTGATGGTGCTGGGCCGATCGACGTACGGGCGCTTCACACCGGAGAAGGCGACCTCGGCGATCGTCGTGTCGTACTACTGGCACTTCGTCGACGTTGTCTGGATCGCCCTCTTCGCGACCATCTACCTCCTCCAGTGAGCGACATGACTGCATCCTCGGGCACCTCGTCATCCTCGGACACGCCGTCGGGCATCCCACCGTCGGGCACCCCGGCGTCGGGCACTGCGGCGTCGCGATCCTCGGTGTCGGTCGCCGCCACGAAGCGGTTCTCGCGCGGACGCCGTTCGTCCGCGCGCCGCCGCCGGAGGTCCTCCGCGCTGGTCATGGTCCTCGGCCTGCTGGCCACGGGGGTGCTGTGGACGGTGCTGGCGCCGGGCGGCAACGCCGCGCAGACCCCGGACGCCAACGAGGCGGTCCGGCAGGGCCGGGCGCTGTACCTGCAGGGCTGCTCGACCTGCCACGGGCTGGGAGCGCAGGGCACGAACACCGGGCCCAGCCTCATCGGCGTCGGCGCCGCCGCGGTGGACTTCCAGGTGTCGACCGGCCGGATGCCGCTGGCCGCCCCCGCCGCGCAGGCCGACCGCAAGCCCCCGATCTACTCGGCGACCCAGATCGACCAGCTCGCCGCGTACATCCAGAGCCTTGGCGGCGGCGAGGAGGTGCCGAAGGTCACGGACGCGGCGCTCAACGACGCCGACCTGTCGCACGGCGGCGAGTTGTATCGGGCCAACTGCGCGCAGTGCCATCAGGCCGTCGGGCAGGGCGCGCCGCTGACCTACGGCAAGTTCGCCCCCTCGCTGAGCGAGGCCACCCCGGTGCAGGTCGTCGAGGCCATGCGGACCGGGCCGGAGTCGATGCCGGTGTTCGGCCCGCGCCAGCTCAACGAGGAGGACGCGACCGCGATCGCGGCCTACATCAAGCACATGAAGGAAGCGCCGAGCGCCGGTGGGTACAGCCTCGGTAACTACGGTCCGGTGCCCGAGGGACTGCTGGCCTGGCTGGTGGGCGTCGGTGCCCTGCTGGGTGTGTGCCTGTGGATCGGAGCGAGGCAGAAGGTATGAGTGACCAGACGGGCCGGGGCACGCCGGGGCCGGCGGATTCCGGTGCGGACCAGCCGTCCGTTCCGACGGACCGGCGCATGCACTACCCGGGCTACCAGGGCGAACCGGCCGACGAATCTGACCAGGACTCGATGAGCAGCATCTTCAGAAGGGCGAAACACCCGGTGGACACCTCCGGCCAGCCCGCCGGGGGATCCGGGGTGTCCGCCGGCGGCCCGGACGTCCCGGCCGGGACGTCGGACGGCCCGGAGGCCTTGGGCACGCCGCCCCACCAGACCGATTCGACCCGTGAGCCCGCGACCACGGCCGTTCGCCCGCAGGCGGGGGTCATCCAGCCGACCTACGGGGAGCGGGCCGCCGGTGGGGTGACCGTCCGTCCGCCGCGCGCGCAGGACGTGGACCGCCGGGCCGAGCGGCGGGCGGAGCGGCTGATTGCCGGCTGGTTCCTGATCTCGGTGATCGGCACCGTCGGGTTCGTTGTCACCAACTTCGTCGGTGACAAGTACAAGGCGTACTACACCCCCTCCCTCGGGGCCGCGCTGGGCCTCGCCGTCGGTGGGCTCGGCATCGGCCTGATCCTGTGGGCCAAGCGGCTGATGCCGCACGAGCAGGCCGTGCAGGAGCGCCACGCGTTCGCCTCCTCCAAGGAGGAGATCGCCGTCACCGAGGAGGAGATCGCGGCCGGGTTCGCCGACACCGGCCTCGCGCGCTACCCGTTGCTGCGCCGCACCCTGCTCGGGGCGGGCACCGTGCTCGGCGGGCTGATCGTGGTGCCGCTGCTGAACCTGACGAACACCAAGCCGGGCAAGAAGCTCGACCACACGAGCTGGGTGAAGGGTGCCCGCCTCGTCACGGAGGACGGCCGTTACGTCAAGCTCGGCGACGTCGCCATCGGCGGCATCGAGACGGTGTTCCCGGCCGTTCCGGTGACCGAGTCCGACGGCACCGTTGCGTACCAGCCGAAGACCGATGTCCAGACCAAGGCCGACAGCACGACGCTGCTCATCCGGCTGCCACCGGGGGTCGACCGCCCCCGCAAGGGCCGGGAGGACTGGGGCGTCGACGGCCACGTCGCCTACTCCAAGATCTGCACGCACGCCGGCTGCCCGGTCAGCCTGTACGAACAGCAGACCCATCATCTGCTCTGCCCCTGCCACCAGTCCGTCTTCGACGTGCGGGACGGCTGTCGGGCGATTTTCGGGCCGGCCAGCCGGTCCCTGCCACAGCTTGCCATCGCCGCGGACAAGGACGGGTTCCTCTACGCCCGTGACGGTGACTACCACGAGCCCGTCGGTGCCGCCTTCTGGGAGCGCTCATGACCACCGCATCCGCCCCCGAGTTCGTCAAGCGGCCGGGCCCGATCCGGAAGGCCAACCGTGAGCTCGACGAACGGTTCGGCAACCAGGCCTTTCTGCGGCGCAACCTGAACAAGGTCTTCCCCGACCACTGGTCGTTCATGATCGGGGAGATCGCCCTCTACAGCTTCGTCGTGCTGCTGCTGACGGGCATCTACCTGACTCTGTTCTTCGACCCGTCGAACACCGAGGTCATCTACAACGGTTCCTACGTCCCGCTCAAGGGCGTGGAGATGAGCCGGGCCTACGCCTCGACGCTGGACATCAGCTTCGACACCCGGGCCGGTCTGGTGTTCCGCCAGATCCACCACTGGGCCGCGCTGGTCTTTGTCGCGTCGATGATCGTGCACATGTTCCGGGTGTTCTTCACCGGCGCGTTCCGCAAGCCCCGTGAGACCAACTGGCTGATCGGCATCGGTCTGGTCGCCCTGTCAATGCTCGAGGGCTTCGCCGGCTACTCGCTCCCGGACGACCTGCTCTCCGGCACCGGTCTGCGGATCGCGGCCTCGATCGCCCAGTCCATCCCGATCATCGGGACGTGGGCGTCGTTCCTCGTGTTCAACGGGGAGTTCCCGGGCGTCAACTTCCTGCCCAGGCTCTACGTGACGCACATCCTGCTGGTGCCGGGTGTCCTGCTCGCCCTGATCGGCGCGCATATGGGCATCCTGTGGCACCAGAAGCACACGGACTTCCCCGGGCCGGGCAAGACCGAGGACAACGTCGTCGGCCACCGGGTCTTCCCCGTGTTCGCGGTGAAGTCCGGCGGGTTCTTCATGCTGGTCTTCGCGATGCTCGCGCTGCTCGGCGGTCTCGCCCAGATCAACCCGATCTGGATGTTCGGCCCGTACGACCCGTCGAAGGTCAGCTCGGCCTCCCAGCCGGACTGGTACATCGGCTTCCTCGACGGCTCGACCCGGCTCATGCCGCCCTGGGAGTTCCGCGGGCTCGGGCACACCATCCCCGCGGTGTTCTGGCCGACTGCCGTCCTGCCGGGCATCCTGTTCACGCTGGCGGCGCTCTATCCCGCGCTGGAAGCCAGGTTCACCGGGGACACGAAGCCGCACAACCTGCTGCAGCGGCCACGGGAGGCGCCGACCAGGACCGCGATCGGCGCGATGGCGATCAGCTTCTACCTGGTGCTGATGATCTCCGGTGGTAACGACATCATCGCCAAGACCTTCAGCATCTCGCTGAACGCGATGACCTGGGCCGGCCGCATCGGGCTCATCGTCGTGCCACCGATCGCCTATGCGGTGACGAAGAAGATCTGCATCGCGCTCAACCAGAAGGACGCCGAGATCGAGCATCACGGCATCGAGACCGGGATCATCCGCCAGCTTCCCAGCGGGGAGTTCGTGGAGGACCACCGCCCGAAGCCGACTCCCGTCCCCGACCATCCGCTCGTCCCGACGGACCGGTTCGAGCTGCCGGCGGCCAACGGGCATGGCGACGGTCACGGCAAGGGGCTTGCGCGCCGCGCAGGCAAGGCCGTGACCGGGTTCTTCGTCGAGGAGAAGCAGCCACCCGGCGGCGGCCGGCAGTAGCCGCCCGGCCTGACGGAGCACGTCACGTCAGGCCGACGGGAACCATCCGTCACCGTCATACGCACGTACCGACCGGCCGGGGGCCGCACCGAATCCGGCTGCGGCGCGGATGGCGCCCGCGGCCGGCCAGCTCCACTCGCCCTCCAGCCGCACGAGCCGCACCCCAGGCCCACCGAGCCAACGGGCGATGCGTTCGGTCTCCTCGACGGAGGCGCACGGGGCCGGACCGGGCCGCGGCCGCACCGTCTCGGCGCTGGCGACCGCGGCGTCGACCCAGGGCCGCGGATCGACACCGGGCGGCACGCTCGCCGCCGACACCAGCCGACCGTGACGCACTACGGCCAGATCCCAGCCGGCCTCGGCGGTCGGGGCCGCGGCGACGAGCTCGGCGACCCCGGTGAGGGCCGACAGCCGCTGGGCACGTGCGGCTGCGCGGACGAACGCGATCATCCGGTCCCGCTGGACGGCGGCCTCCTCGTAGCGCCGCTCGGCGGCCAGCCGGTCGATCCGCCGCGTCGAGGCGGCGATGACCCGGCCCGGATCGCCGGTGATGGCGGCCCGGGCGGCGGCGACGTGCCGGCCGTAGCTCGCCACGTCCTCCCNGCCGTCGCACGGCGCTCCGCATCTGCCGAGGTCGGCGAGGGTACAGGCGGACCGGCGCACGCGCGGGGACAGGCGCCCGGAGCACTGGCGCAGCGGCACCGCGGCCAGCAGCGCCTCGGCGGCGGCGTCGGCGGCGCGGACGCTGCCGAACGGCCCGAGATAGGTCGCGTCGTCACGGGCGGCGCGCACCCGTGAAAGCCGTGGGAATGGCTCGTCGGTGAGCTTGAGATACACGGAGCGCTCCGGGAAGCGGGATCGGCGGTTGTACGGCGGCTTGTACTCGGCGATCAGCCGCAGTTCCCGGACCTCGGCCTCCAGGGCGTGCGCGCATCCGATCGCGTCAACCCGCTCGGCCAGCGCCACCATCGCCGCCATCCGCGTCCGGGGCTCGCTGGCGGTGAAGTAGGTACGGACCCGGGAGCGCACCGAACGCGAGGTGCCGACATACAGGGCTCGTTCGTCGGCGTCCCGGAAGATGTAGACACCCGGGCCCGTCGGCAGGCCGTCGGCCAGATGCCGTTTGCGTCGCTGGGCCGGCGACACCCGGGAGCTGTAGTCGTGCAGGTCCTCCAGGGTGGTCACGCCCGCGTTGCCGAGCCGTTCGAACAGCCCGTGCAGCACGTCGACGGTGGCCCGGGCGTCCGCCAGCGCCCGGTGGCGGGGCTCGACCGGGCTGCGGAACAGCGAGGCCAGCGACGTGAGCCGGCAGTCGGGGCTCTCGTCTCTCGTGACCACCCGCCGGGCGATACGCAACGTGTCCAGATACTCCCAGACGGGTACCGGATAGCCGCAGAGCTCGACGGCGGCGCGCAGGAAGCCGAGGTCGAACGGGGCATTGTGGGCGACGAGAACGGCGCCGCGGGCGAACTCCAGGAAGGTAGGCAGCACCTGCGTGACCGGCGGCGCCGTCGCCACCATCACGTCGGTGATGCCGGTGAGCACCGAGACCATCGGAGGGATGCCGACGCCCGGCCGGACCAGGGTGGCCATCTCGGCGAGGATCCGGCCGCCGCGGACCCGGACCGCGCCGATCTCGGTGATCTCGTCGCGTCCCGGGGAGGTGCCCGTCGTCTCCAGGTCGAACACGACGAAGGTCACGTCCGCCAACGGACGACCGAGATCATCCAGCCTGCCCTGTCGGGGCGGCCGGGGACGGTCCGGGGCGGGATCTGGGCGCACGGCGTCACGGTAGGTCCCACCCCCGACAGTTTTGCGCCCGGGATCGTCCGCGGACCCGGATGCGAAAGCAGGTCCGCCTCGCCGCACGTCGTCATGGAGGTTCCGGGTCATGGAGGTTCCGGGTCGCGGGCCGGTGGAAAACGACTAACGCTACCTGCTCCGTAGGGTGCCGGGTGTGCCACGGGCCGGTATTGGCCACGAAATTCTCCGCGGTTGTCCCGTTCATGGTCCCGTCGGGGCAGTCTGGTGCTTCTGTCGGGGCGTGCGCTCAAGCGTGCGGCCCACTCGGCAGGCCTGCGTGCGTCGAATGCGGAATCATGCCCAGGTGGCATGGTTCGAGACGAACGGCATTCGAGTGGCGCGGGTCGCGGTCGACTGTTTGAACGTTGACGTGATGGTGCGCTTCTGGTCCGCCGCATTGGGATACGAGGTGAGCCGGCGTGACGACGGGGCGATCCTGCGTCACCCGGCCGGCGCGGGACCCAAGCTCCTTCTCAGGCCCGGGGCGAAGCGCAATGCCGGCCGTAACCGGCTTCATCTGGATCTCTACGCCGTCGACGCGGAGCGTGTGATCGGCTGGTTGTCGACCCTCGGTGCCCGCCGGGTATCCCGGTACGACGACGACGGGGAGAGCGGATACGTTCTCAAGGATCCGGAGGGTAATGAGTTCCGGGTGATGACGGTTGGGCCAGCGGGATTTGCGCGCCCCTTCGTCTGACACCCCGGCGGGCCGGACTCCCGCGGGGCCGGACTCCCGGCGCGCCCAGCGGAAAACGTGACAGCTCGACGGCCGGGTGAACGGCCATCGGCCATCGGGTGCTGTCGTCACGTGCCGGACGACCCGGTCGATAGGGTCGCACCCATGCCGAGCGTCTTCACCCGGATCATCAACGGCGAGCTTCCCGGTCGCATCGTCTACTCCGACGAGCATGTGGTGGCGTTCCTGACGATCGCGCCGATCCGGCCGGGACACACCCTGGTTGTTCCCCGCACCGAGATCGACCACTGGATCGATCTACCCGATGACCTCCAGACCGCGCTGTGGAGCGCCGCGGCGACGGTGGGCCGCGCCATCGACGCGGCCTTCCGACCTCGGCGGGNGGCCGCGCTCGTCGCCGGGCTGGAGGTCCCGCACGTCCACGTGCATCTCCTGCCGATCGAGGACGAGACGCAGATCGACTTCAGGCTCGCCGACCACAACCCCGACTCGGCCGAGCTCGATGCCGTGGCCGAGCGGATCCGCGCCGCCCTCGGCTGAGCCGGGTACCGGTCTGGCGCGGTTCTGGCGGTTTCAGGGGTTCTGGCGGNTTNAGCGGNTCGTAGGGGNGCGCGGCGGTCAGAGCTGGAACTTCGGCGGATCGACGGCGAACAGCGGNTCCCAGTTCAGGATGGCGTGCCCGGGCGGCGCATCGATGACGATGTTGCCCCGGACCCGTTGCCCGGCCTTGAGAGTCGACACCGACAGCCGTGGCGCGACGTTTTCGTAGCTGCCGTCGTACCGGGTGCCGTCGGAGGTCTGGATGTAGAAGTCGGACGGCGAGGCGGACGTCGACCCGCGGCTCACCTCGACCGTCACGTTAATGACGTAGTAGGCCCCCTGGGTGGGCGCGTCGCCGTACTGGGTCACCTTGCCGGTGGTGGAGCAGACGCTGTTGAGGGTGACCCTGGCTTCGAAGTCGCTGACCGAGGAGGTGGCCCGGCCGACGGCGGTGCCGGACCCGCCGATCGTCGCGGTGCCGGCCGCCGGCGCGTGCTGTGGCGTCACCGGAACGCAGTTCGGCACTCCGTTCGGGGCGGTCGCGTTCGGGGCGGTCGCGGTCGGGGCGGTCGCGGTCGCGGTCGCAGTGGTGTTCGGGAGGTCGGGCACGGTCACCGTCGGGGCCGGCGGGGAGGCGATCTCGGTGCCGTCACCGCCGCGCACCGCGAGGGCGATCACGACACCGAGCACGATGGCGGCGACCACGGCGAGGGGCACGATGATGAACAGCGGATTGGCCCGCTGCCGGGGCGGAGGCAGCGGGCTGCCCTGCTGCCAGCCGCCGGGCGGCGGGTAGCCCCCCGGGAGGTTGTGGTAAGCCCCCGGGGGGCTCTGGTAGGCGTCGGGAGCGCCCTGGTAGCCGACCGTCCCCGGGTATGGGGCACTCCCACCCTGGTAGGGCCCGGCAGCCGCGGCCGGGGGATGGTCCGGCTGTTGCCAGCCGCCCGGTTGTCCCCAGCCCTGCCGTTCGCCGGGCTGTCCCCACCCTGGCGCGGCGCCGGGGTGCTGTGGGGCGCCGGGGTGCTGTGGGGCGCCGGGGTGCTGTGGGGCGCCGGGGTGCTGTGGGGCGCCGGGGTGCTGCGGGCCGCCGGGCTGCCCGCCCCACTGCTGCCCACCCGGTTGTGGGGCGGTGCCTGGCCAGGCGAGGCGTGTCTCCTCCGAGTCGGGCTGGTTCGGCTGGCCGGGCTGGGGCGCTCCCCACGATGGGACCGGGGCCGCCGGGGGAGTAGAGGACGAACCGGAGGTGGGGGTGCTGCCGGCGTCCGCGGGCTGGTGCCAGGGATCACTCGGCTGCCTCCACGCCTCCTGGCTCCCGTCACCGCTGGGGGGCTGGTGAGGCGGGTTCTGGTCGGTCACGATGATCCTCTCAGGCGCAGCCAGGGCCGCGTTCGGAAGAAATCGAGCATAAGGGGCGCGCCTCGCGAGGCTACATAAGCCGACTTTCACCTAAGACAATGACCGCCCAGCCGTAGGCCGCGACGTACCGATCCGGCCGGTAGCGGCTGTGAGTGCCCTGAGCTCTCCCGATAAGCTGTACTGTCATCGTTCTCCCCATCGGCTCCGGAGTCCCGCGTGCCTTGCTGTCTGGCCGGTTGGACGAGCCGTTGGAGATACGGCCCGCCCAGTTTTTCCGTCGTGCGCGTGATGACGGACATTTCGTCGCCACCCTCGGGTTCGCCGCATGCGTGAGCCGCTTCCGGCGCCGGTGCGTGCGCATGTCGTCGAGTTCGCCGAGCGGACGCTGGCGGATCTTCCCGAGTCGCAGGTCCCGCCGTCGCTGGTCGCGGTGCGCCGCTTCAAGCCCTCCCGCCGTGTCCGCCAGGGGGCCGTCCCGCTGGCCGCGGCGGTGGACGGTGACGTGTTCCGCGGCCGGGTCGCCGAGTGGATCCACCGTCATCATCCCGAGCTTGTCGAAGCCGTCAGCTCGCCGGACGGACCGCCGCCCGCGGCGCCCCCCGAGAAGATCGCCGCGGTCGCGTACCTGCTGCGGGTCTCCGGCTGGCAGGAGCTGGTCCAGGTCGCCGCGGCGTCCACGTCGGAGGCGGCGGCCCGCAGCCAGGTTGACGAGGCCGGGCGGACGATACTGCGGCTCACCGAACAACTCGAGACGAGCAAGCGCATCGCCGCGGCCGAGCAGGAGGAACTGCGCGAGCAGCTGCAGGCGGCCCGGGCGGAGGCGGACGAGGCTCGCCGGCGGCTGCGCTCGTCCGCTGCCGGGATCCGGCAGGCCGAGCAGGCCACGCGGGAGGCCCTGACCGCGGCCGAGGCGGCCCGGAACGCCGCCCTGGCCGCCAGTCGGGATGCCGAGGCGGAGACCCGGCGGCTGCGCGGCCGGGTGGCGGAGCTGGAGAGCGCGCTCGCCTCCACCCGCCGGGACAGCCGCGAGTCCCGCAGCGTCGATGACGCCCGGTTGCGCGTTCTACTTGACACCCTGATCGCCTCGGCGCACGGCCTGCGACGCGAACTCGACCTCCCGACGATGGTCGCGAGGCCCGCGGATCTCATCGCTCGCGGCGGAGCCGGTCCGAGTAACGGCCCGCAGGCGTTCGTCGGGGCCCGCGGGCGGCCGGACGACGACCCCTCCCTGATCGACGAGGTGTTGGCCGTCCCCGGGGTCCATCTGATCATCGACGGGTACAACGTGACCAAGCGGGGCTACGGCCGCCTCACCCTGCAGGCCCAGCGTGAGCGGCTGCTGTCCGGACTCGGTGCGCTCGCGGGCCGCAATCCCGACAGCGAGGTCACGGTCGTCTTCGACGCCACCGCCGTCGNGGCCCGGCCGGTGGGTGTCGCCATGCCTCGGGGGGTGCGCGTGCTGTTCAGCCGGCCCGGGCAGCTCGCTGACGAGGAGATCGTCCGGCTGGCGCGGATGGAACCGGAAGGCCGCCCGGTCTTCGTCATCACCTCCGACCGGGAGGTCGCGGAGAACTGCGTCGCAGCCGGAGCCCGGGCGGTGCCCTCGGCCGCTCTGCTGGCCCGCCTCGACCGGTAGGGGATCCGCCGGGCGGGACTTTCGCCGGGCGGGACTTGTCCGCCGAGAATTGTCGGACCCTGGACTTACCGTCGGTGAAGTCGGGAGATCGGTGCTCGGATTGTTTGTCGTCGCCGACCTCCACCGGTTCGGATCCGGAAGGTGCGCACGATGCTGATCGACTGTGACTCCTGCACCGCCCGTGGTGTCAGGTGCGCCGGCTGCATGATGACCGTCCTGCTCCCGGCGTCGGGCCCGCCCGTCGGCTGGGACGCCGAGGAGCTCGAGGCATTGCGGTTGCTCGCCGACGCCGGTCTGCTGCCCCCGCTCGCCGACGTGCGGACGGCCCTGCTGGACCAGGCGCCGCGGCCGGACCAGACGCCGCGGCGTCGCCGCGCCGGCTAGCCCGCCCGGCCGGGGGATTCCGGCGCGGGCGTCGGTGGGGCCGTGGGAAAACGCGGTGGGACCGTGGGAGAATATGAGCGGATGCGCGTGCTGGCCGTCACGAACGATTTCCCGCCCCGTCCCGGCGGGATCCAGGCCTACGTGCACAACTTCGCCTCGCGGCTGCCCGAGGGCGAGATCGTCGTCTACGCCCCGGCCTGGAAGAACGCCGCCGCCTTCGACGCCGAACAGAACTTCCCGGTCGTGCGGCACACCACGTCGCTAATGCTGCCGACACCGGACGTCCTGCGCCGAGCCAGAGAGATCGCCCGGGCGGAGGGATGCGACACGATGTGGTTCGGCGCCGCGGCACCGCTCGGGCTGCTTGGAGCCCGGCTGCGCCGCGACACGGCCATGCGCAGGATGGTCGCGAGCACCCATGGTCACGAGGTCGGCTGGGCGGCGCTGCCGGGGGCGCGTCAGGCGTTGCACAGCATCGGCACCGCGGCCGACGTCATCACCTATCTGACCGACTACACCCGGGCCCGGATCCGGCCCGCCTTCGGCGGCCATCCCACCTTCGCCCGGCTGCCCAGCGGAGTCGACCCCTCGCTGTTCCATCCCGGTCACGGGCGCGAGGAGATGCGCCGGCGCCACGGGCTGACGGGCCGCCGGGTGGTGGTGTGCGTAAGCCGGCTGGTCGCCCGCAAGGGCCAGGACATGCTGATCAGGGCGCTGCCCATGGTACGGAGCCGCGTACCGGACGCCGCGCTGCTGATCGTCGGCGGCGGTCCCCGGCGGGGTGACCTTGAACGGCTCGCCCGGGAGAACGACGTCGCCGAGCATGTGATCATGACTGGTTCGGTGCCGTGGGAGGAACTGCCGGCGCACTATGCGGCGGGCGATGTGTTCGCGATGCCCTGCCGCTCCCGCCTCGCCGGCCTGGAGGTCGAGGGGCTCGGCATCGTCTTCCTCGAGGCGTCGGCGACCGGCCTGCCGGTGGTGGCCGGCCGCAGTGGGGGTTCCCCCGACGCCGTCCTGCACCAGCACACCGGCATCGTGATCGACGGTACCGATCTGGCGCAGGTCGTGACGACCATCGGTGATCTTCTTGCCGACCCCGACCGGGCGGCGTCGATGGGTGCCGCGGGGCGGGCGTGGGTCGAGCTGCGCTGGCGGTGGGACGTCCTCGCGCAGGACCTGCGCACGCTGCTCGCCGGCCCGGACGGTTAGCGCGGGGTAGCGTAGATGTCCTCCACCGCCTGGCTGAACCGGTCGAGCACCAGCGAGCGGCGCACCTTCAGGCTCGGGGTGAGCTCGCCGGTCTCCACCGTGAAGTCCTGCGGCAGGATCGCGAACTTCTTGATGCTCTCGGCATGCGACACTGTCGCGTTCGCGGCGTCGATCGCATTCTGGATCTCGGTGCGCAGGCCGGCGTCGTCGATCAGGTCGGCAACCGTCGCGCCGGCCGGCTTGCCCGCCGAGGACCGCCACCGGTCGAACGCCTCGGGATCGAGCGTGACGAGGGCGGCGACGAAGGGCCGCCGGTCCCCGATCAGCATCGCCTGGCTGACCAGGGGATGGGACTGGATGATGTGCTCCAGTGGCGCCGGTGCGATGTTCTTCCCACCGGCGGTGACCAGCAGCTCCTTCTTGCGGCCGGTGATCCGCAGGAAGCCGTCGGCGTCGAGGTCGCCGAGGTCGCCGGTGTGCAGGAAGCCCTCGGCGTCGAGCGCCTCCTTCGTCGCGAGCTCGTTGTTGCGGTAGCCGCGGAACAGCAGGGGACCGCGGATGAGGATCTCCCCGTCATCGGCGATGGCGATCGTCACGCCAGGAAAGGGCTGGCCGACGGTGCCCATGCGGACGTTGCCCGGCCGGTTCGCCGCGGCCGGCGCGCTGGTCTCGGTCAGACCGTAGCCTTCGAGCACCGTGAACCCGATCCCGCGGAAGAAGTGGCCGAGGCGTTCACCCAGCGGCGCCCCGCCGCTGACCGCGTAGCGGGCCCGCCCACCGAGCGCAGCCTGGAGCTTGCCGTAGACCAGCGCGGCGAACAGCCGGTGCCGCAGCCGCAGGAGCAGGCCGGGGCCGCCGCCGTCGAGAGCCCGGCTGTAGGCGACCGCGGTGTTCTCGGCGGCGTCGAAGATCCAACCCCTGCCCTCGGCGTGCGCCTTGTGGCGTGCCCCGGCGTGCACCTTCTCGAACACCCGGGGCACGGAGAGCAGGAAGGTCGGGCGTACCTTGGCGAGATCGGGCAGCAGGGTCCGCGAGTCCGGGGTGTAGGCGAGGGTGAACGCCCCCTGGACCACGCCCACTTGGAGCATGCGGGCGAAAACGTGCGCCAGCGGGAGGAACAGCAGTGTGGACGCACCGGGCGCGAACAGCTCGGGCAGCGTGGCGATGGCCGCCTCGGCGGTGAACAGCAGGGCGCGATGGGTGATCTCGCAGCCCTTCGGTTGGCCGGTGGTCCCCGAGGTGTAGATGATCGTCGCGAGGCTGTCGGCGTTGACGGACGCCCGGGCCGCCGTCAGCCGCTCCGGCGCGATGCCTGCGCCGTCCACGGCGAGACCGGCCAGCGCCCCGTGCTCGATGACGAGGACCTCCCGCAGCGCGGGGACGCCGTCGCGTATCTGTGCGACCCGCTCGGCGAGCTCGTCGTTTTCGACCACGAGAACCTCGACGCCGGCGTCCCGCAGGATCCACTCGATCTGGCCCGGGCTGGAGGTCTCGTAGATCGGCACGCAGACGGCTCCGGCCAGCCACGCCGCGTAGTCGACAATCGTCCACTCGAACCGGGTCCGGCTCGCCAGACCGACGCGGTCCCCGGGCCGCACCCCGCGGGCGATGAAGCCCCGGGCGGTGGCCACGACGTGATCGTGGAACTCGCGGACGGTCATGCCGACGAACTCGTCGTCGATCTTGTGTTGGATAAGCGTACTGTCCGGATGTGCCGCCGCGTTGCGGAACACGGCGTCCGTCAGGGTCGCATCGTCGGCGATGGTGACCAGGGGCGGGGAGGTGTACTCGCGCACTGCTACTCCTACCAGATGGCTTGTGCGCGCCGGAGGACGACGCCACGGAACAACGGAAGCACGGAACAACGGAAGAACGGAAGGCCAGGCCAGGGCATCAGACGTTAGCCTCCGGGCAGGCGGTTTGCGACCTTGCGGGGTGCAAAGGGTTCCCTTCGACGGTGTCCGGCCGGTGATCGTCGCCGGTGAGCGCGACCGCCGGGGATACGTCCTGAGATATGCCCGGGATCCGCACGGCATCCCTCATCGGCCGGATGGACCGTTCGAGTAGGGGCGACGGACCCCTGTCGGCGCCTAAGCTTCCAGCCATGCGGGTCCACGTGGTCAGCGACGTGCACGGGCGGGCGGATGCGCTGGCGGCGGCGGGCGAGGGGGCCGACGCGTTCGTGTGTCTGGGTGATCTCATCCTCTTCATCGACTACCACGATCACGGCCGGGGCATCATGGGCGACCTGTTCGGCGCCGAGGCCGTGGGTCGCATGATCGAGTTGCGTAACGCCCAGCGGTTCGACGAGGCCCGGGAATGGTCCCGGACGCTGTGGGCGAGCCTGGGCGGGGACCGTACGCAGATCGTGGAGGCGGCCATCCGCCGTCAGTACGAGGCGCTGTTCGCGGCGTTCCCGACCCCGACCTACCTGACCTTCGGCAACGTCGATCTGCCGCACCTGTATCCCGAGTACCTGCGCGACGGCGTCACCCTGCTGGACGGGCAGACCACCACGATCGGGGGGTTGCGGTTCGGCTTCGTCGGCGGGGGGCTACAGACCCCGATGCGCACCCCCTACGAGATTGACGACGACGCCTTCGCCGCCAAGGTCGCCGCGGTGGGCGAGGTCGACGTCCTGTGCTGCCACATCCCCCCGCACATCCCCGAGCTGGTCTACGACATCGAGGCACGCCGCTTCGAGCGCGGCAGTGTGGCGATCCTCGAAGCCATTCACGCGACCCGGCCGCGCTACGTGCTCTTCGGGCATGTGCACCAGCCGTTGACGGCCAGCCTGGAGATCGACGGCACACGCTGCGTGAACGTCGGACATTTCCATGCTCGGGGGACGCCCTTCGTTCTTGAGTGGTAGCCGGCCGCTCGGCCGGGCGCGCTCGGTGTTCCGGTAGCCTCAGGCGATCGGTCGGGGATTGTTCCCGGGCCCCGGAGAGATCCGGGTTGCCGGTGGGCCGGCGACGCCGTGCTCTTCAGCCGCGCTCGAAGAATGTGGAGGTGCTGTCTGCCATGGCGGACCACGCCCGATCGACGATCGTCATCAACGCCCGGCCCGCCGCGGTGATGGGGGCGATCGCCGACATCTCCGCGTATCCGACCTGGATCGGCCAGATCGAGGAGGCCGAGATCCTCGATGTGGGCCCGGACGGCCGTCCCCGGCGCGCCCGGTTTCGGATCAACGCCGTCGTCATCAAGGACGAGTTCGTCAACGAGTACACCTGGAAGGGCGATGATCAGGTCGTCTGGAGCATGGTCGAGGGCCAGGCGATGTCATCGCAGGACGGCAGCTACACCCTGCGCGACCTGGGTGACGGTAGCACCGAGGTGACCTACGACCTCACCGCCGAGACGAAGATCAAGATTCCTGGTCTGCTCCGGCGGAAGGTGCAGAGCGGCATCGTGGAGGCCGCTCTCAAGGACCTCAAGAAGTACGTCGAGAGCTGAGCGCACGTGCGGTGTGTGCTCTTCACGGGGAAGGGCGGCGGCGGTACCACCACGGTGGCGGCGGCGACCGCGATCCTCGCCGCCCAACGGGGTCACCGGACCCTCGTGCTGTCGGTCGACCCGGCCGCGGGGCTCGCCGGCGCGCTCGACCACCCGATCGGCGCCGAGCCGACCGAGCTTGAACCGGGGTTGCACGGCCAGCAGGTCGACCTGCGCCGCGCGGTCGAGACCCGGTGGCCGGCCGTACGCGAGGTGCTGGCGGGCACCTGGCCGGCCATCAACGTCGATCCGTTCGACCTGGAGGAGTTGGCCTTCCTGCCGGGGGCCGTCGAGACCCTGACGCTGCTCGAACTGCGCGACGGTCTCACCAGCGAGAACTACGACCTGGTGGTGGTCGACGGAGGCCCGGCGGCGGCGCTGGTGCGGCTGCTGGCCTTTCCCGAGACGCTGTCGTGGTACTGCCGCCGGCTGCTGCCGCCCGACGGTGCCTTCGCGCGCTGGCTGCGACCCGGTTTCGGCTGGGCGGCGGCGCTCGGCGGGCGGTGGAGCGCGCTGGCGGCCCCCGCCTACGACACCGTCTCCCGCCTGCACCGGGCGGCGGTCGACCTGCGCGCGATCCTCACCGACCACGCCACCACCAGCGTCCGGCTGGTGGCGACCCCCGAGAGCTCGGCGCTCGCCGCGGCCCGCGGCAGCTTTACGGCGCTGTCGCTGCACGGGTTCACTCTGGACGGCGTCGTCGTCAACCGGATCTTTCCGCCGGCGAACGCGGACGCCTGGCGGGCGGGGNGGGCCGCCGTTCACCGCGAGCAGCTCGCCGACATCACCGCGGCCTTCATGCCCACCCCGGTCCTCCCGGTCGGCTACCGGGCGGGCGAACCGATCGGCCTGGAGGAGCTGGCCGCTTTCGGCGCGGCGACCTACGGTGAGCTCGATCCGGGGAGTGTTCTCGGGGAGCCGCTCATCGGCCCGAGCGGCCAGCCGCGGGTGGAACGCACCGAGGACGGGTTCGCGCTGTCCTTCGGCCTGCCGTTCGTCGACAGTTCCCAGATCGATCTGGCCCGGCTGGGTGATGACCTGGTGGTGACCGTGGGGTCGTACCGGCGGGCTGTTCCGCTGCCCGCGGCGTTGCGTCGCTGCGACGTGAGCACCGCCCGGCTGCGTGACGACCGGCTGGTCGTCTCGTTCGTTCCGGACCCGCGGCAGTGGGTGCGGGTATGACCACGCAGCGGTCCACCCCGGGCCGGCCCGCCGGCGCTGGGCCCGACTTCACCACGCCTCCCCCCGGCACGCCTCCCCCCGACCCGTCCGCGTTGCCCGGCCGCGGGTCGCTCGCGGTCGAAGCCGCCCTGCTCGCTGACGCCCTGCGGGACTGGGCCGCCTCGCATCTGCCCCCCGGTCCCGCCGGGCATCCCGGTCCCGCCGCATCGTCGGCGGCGGGACCCGCTGCCGACGATGCGGCGGCGATGCCCGATCCCCAGGCGGATCCGGCGCCGGGACCCGCGGATCACACCTGGCCCTGCGCCGTGTGCCCACTGTGCCGGCTCCTGTCGAGCCTCGCTGGCGACCGCCCCGAGGTGGTTGGCCATCTCCTCGCGGCGGCCGGATCCCTGACCGCGGCGTTCCGCGCCGCCCTCGGTGCCGGTGGGGAGGGCGCTCCCGGGCCCGCCACGCCGCGACGGCGCGAGACGGCGCGCCCCGCATCCGGAGATCATCCATGGCCGGGGGACACCACCGGCACCCAACCAGCCACCGCGCTTAGACCCCGCGTGCAGAGGATCGATATCACGTGAGCATCGCTACTCCTGATAGTTCGAAGAACCTGGATATTCCGGGCAGCTTGACGGTTCCGCGCGCCGAGCGTGCCGGCGCGGCCCCCGGCCCGTTGCCGGCGGAGAACCGGATGGAGGGCCTGACGATCGGCATCGACGTTGGCGGGACGAAGGTCGCCGCCGGCGTCGTGGACGGTGCGGGGACGATCATCACTTCCCTGCGTCGGCCCACCCCGGGCCATTCGGCCGCCGAGGTCGCGGACACCATCGCCAGCGTCGTCGCGGAGCTCAGTGCCGACCACGCCGTGCGCGCGGTCGGCATCGGCGCGGCCGGGTGGGTCGACTCGGACCGGTCCCGCGTCCTGTTCGCACCGAACCTCGCCTGGCGCGACGAACCCCTGCGCGACGAGGTCGGGGGGCGCATCGGCCTGCCCGTCGTCGTGGAGAACGACGCCAACGCGATGGCCTGGGCGGAGTACCGTTTCGGGGCCGGCCGTGGCCGGCGTGACCTCGTCTGCCTGACGGTGGGAACCGGCATCGGCAGCGGCATCGTCCTGGGCGGTGAGCTCTACCGGGGCGCGTCCGGTATCGGCGCCGAGATGGGTCACATGCGGGTGGTACCCGACGGGTATCCGTGCGGTTGTGGTAACAGAGGGTGTTGGGAACAGTATGCGAGCGGGCGAGCGCTGGTCCGGCTGGCGAAGAACATCGCCACCGTGGATCCGAGTGCGGCCGTGCCCATGCTGGAGCATTGCGGCGGTGGCGTCGACGCGCTGACCGGCCCGGACGTCACCGAGGCGGCGCGCAAGGGGGACCCGGCGGCGATCAGGTGCTTCACCGAGATCGGCCACTGGCTCGGCGAGGGCATGGCGACGCTGGTCGCCGCGCTCGACCCGAACCGCTTCGTCATCGGCGGCGGCGTCTCCGACGCCGGCGAGCTGCTGCTCGGCCCGGCCCGGCAGAGCCTCCTGGCCGCTATGCCCGGGCGGGATTACCGTTCCGAGCCGGACATCGTCATCGCCGAGCTCGGATCCCAAGCGGGCCTCGTAGGCGCGGCCGACCTCGCCCGGTTCTGACCCGACCCCCACGGCGATCCCAGGAGGGTCGCCGAAGGCGATTCGGCGGAGACCCCGTACGGCGCCCTGTGACAGGGGTCCCCGCGTCGCGGCGAAGCCGCTACGCGGGGGAGGCCCGGTAGTCGGGTACCAGTTCGGCGGCGAGCTCCTCGAGGAACAGCCCGGTGTCGGCGACGACGCCGACCGCGTGCGCGCTGGTGCGTTCGATGAGGGCGTGCACCGTCGAGGGGTTGACGTCCACGCAGGCCACCGGGACCGAGGCCGGCAGGATGTTGCCGGTGGCCACGGAGTGCTGGGCGCTGGCGATCATGAGGGCGAACGCCACCCCCCGTAGCGCGGCGCGCATCGCCCGCTGGCCTGCCAGGACGTCGGTGTGGACGTCGGGCAGCGGGCCTTCGTCGCGGACCGATCCGACGAGCACGAAGGTCTTGTTGGCCTTGACCATCGCGTGCATGATCCCCTGGGTGAGCACGCCGGACTCCACGGCGGCCCGGATGGATCCCTCCCGGCGGATCGTGTTGACCGCGCGGATGTGCTGCTCGCTGCCGCGCTGCACCCGGCCGCTGCGCAGCGGCCCGAGCCCCAGCGGCGATCCGTAGAGGGCAGCCTCCACGTCGAGTGTCGCCAGCGCGTTGCCGGCGAACAGCACGTCGACATAGCCAGCCCCGACGAGGGCGACCAGCGCCGGCCCGGCTCCGGTGCTCACCACCGCCTGACCCGCCACCCAGAGCACCTGCGAGCCCTCGGCCTTCACCTCGCGGATCTGGCGGGCGATCGCCCGGACCAGGACCGCCTGCGGCTGGGTGGAGCTCGGCAGCGGGGCGGCCAGGGATTCGTACTCCTCGTAGATCCGGCTGGAATGGGCGGTGACCGGCAGGACGACCTTCACCCCGTCCACGCCGCACACGATCATGTCTCCCGCGCGCACGTCGGTGACCGGTACCGTTCGCACCCGGCCGTGCGAGACCACCAGGCCGCAGTCCATCTCGGGATGCTCCACCGGCACCCACTGGCCGTCGAGGTGGACGACGGTCTCCAGATTGGTGGTGGAGTAGAAGTCCGGGGGGAAGACGCCGTCGCGGTCGGCCGGCTCGCACCGGGCCGTGCCAGACTCGATCTTGTTCACGCCGTGGACCTGGATCCGCATCAGAATGCGCATGAGCTGACTCGGTGAGTCGGCCCCCACCGTGATGACCGCGTGGGACTCGTCATCGTGGCTGCGCCCCAGGTCGATACGAACGACCCGATAGTCACCGCCATAGTCCAGCACGTCATCGAGAACCCGGGCCAGCACGCCCGTATCCATGAGATGTCCGTGGACTTCGACCTTTTCGTGATATTGCACGCCCCACGCCCTTCCATCTCGGTGCCGGTACGACGGCTGCCACGCCGCGCTCAGACCACCGCGCCGTCGTCGGGGCCGTCGAAGTCCGTGGGCGGACGGTCTCCCATCCGCGCGACCAGCGTGCCGACCCCGCCGAGGATCAGCAGAACCCCGGCGACGTTCTGGGTTCGGGACTGGTTGAAGTCGATCAGGTCCGGAACGACGAGGAACATCACACCGAGGGCGATCGAACCGAGCGCCCAGCGTGTCACGGGCCTGATCCGTGGCAGCGGTGGCGGGGGTGGCGGCTCGTAGTGCTCGCCGTCCGGGTCCAGATCCGGATCCGGATCCAGATCCGGGTCGTCCAGACCCTCCGGGAGCTGGCCGGAACCCGGCAGATCGCCGAGGTCGACGACGAGGTCCTCGGTGCCGCCGCGTCCCCGTCGGCCGCCCTCGCCGCCCGCGGACGGGAACGGCAACTGGTCGAGCCCGGGTTCGGTCCGGTCCTCCGACACGGGCGGAGCAGCCGGCTCGAACGGCGGACGTAGGATGATCACAGTGGGGCGGCGGGTGTCGTCCAGATCCTCCGCAGCCGGCCACCGGTGGGATTCGGGCTCCTCGTCGAAGCGCGCGATGAGTTCGAAGAACGCGGCGTCGTCGGCTTTCTGGGAGCGCGGGGAGGGCCGCGGTGCGTCGCCCCCCGCGGTTGTCGCGGATCCGTCGCTGTCGCCGTCGAGACCGCCGCCACCCCGGCCGGCCGTGGGCGCGGCACCGGGCGTGGATCCGCCGCCGGTCGGCTCCTCGCGGTTCGCGGAGGTGCCACCGCCACCGGCGGGGGCGCCGCCCGGCCCGCCGAGGGGAGCCCCCTCGGGCGCGGCGCCGTCCGCCGGCGAGGGCCGGTGCTCGCCGGGTCCTGAACCCGGTGACCGCTCAGTCATCGCCGCAGGGCGCGTCGGGCACGAGCGCGCGTGGCGCGTGCCGCCGGACGAATTCCAGACTTCCGTCGAAGATCGTTTCTCGGTCGTTGTCGAGCGTCGCGACGTGGTAACTGTTCTCCAACAGTCGTTCTTCGGCCGGGGCGCGCAGCCCGGCCAGCAGAATCGCGCCGGAGCTGGCTTCCACCACATGGTCGACGACGCTGCGGTAGGTGAGGACCGGACAGACGATCCGACCGAGCTCCGGCCGGGTCACCGCCCACAGTTGGCGCAGCGACGCGAACGGGCGCAGGGGTACCCGGTCGTAACCGACCTCGGGCACGCCCTCGGCCTTCACGTCGCCAGCCACGCCAGGCACGGCGGGGATCACCCGGCTCAGCAGCGGGGCGAACGCCGCGTGCCACCGGTCGGTGGTGAGGCTGGGATTCACCGTGACGAGGCCGGCGAGGTCCCCGCCGTGCTGCTCGGCCAGCCGCAGGGCCAGGGTCCCGCCCATCGACAGCCCCATGACGAAGACCTGCTCGCAGGTGGTCCGCAGCCGCAGAAACGCGGTCTCCGCCGTAGCGTACCAGTCCGGCCAGGTAGTGGGCACCATGTCCTGCCAGCGGGTGCCATGGCCGGGCAGCAGCGGGCACNAGACTGTCAGTCCGACTGCGGAGAGGTACTCGCCCCAGGGCCGCATGCTGCCCGGGGAGCCGGTGAACCCGTGGACCAGCAGCACGCCGACCGACCCACCCTCGAACTCGAACGGTTCCGCGCCCGGGAGGACGGCCGCACCGGTGACACCCGCCATCGTGATCCGCCCTTCGTGCCTCGCGCGCCCGCCCGTATGCCGCGATGCGGGTCCGGCGACGCGCGGAGGGAAAACGCCGGTAAACGCATGCTCGCACGGTCCGCGGGCTGAGGCCACGGTCGTGCGTGTCTCACTCGCTGCGCAACATCGCTGCGCAACATCGCTGCGCAGAAGCCGCCGGACGGAAAGTCTCCGCCTGATGATATCGGTGATGGGTGGCCACGCGCGCGGGACATCGGGATCGAGGCGCGGTCCGCGGGGGGTTGGGGGCCCGCCGTCAGGTTTCCTGGCCGGCACCGGAGAATGACACGCCGAGCGGGGTAGACCCCGTTCGGTGGACGTCGTGATGACCTCTCCTTAGGCTCGAACAAGCCCATCATCCTGGCGACCCGGCCCTGGGCGACCCGGCGCGGTGGGGTCGCAAGGATCGTCGGGGTCTCCGTGGCGGACCCCGACGAGGCCGCGGGTCGTGGACCGGCGGCGTGCGCCCCGGTGCCCGACCGGCCGGTCGGTTCGTGGGAGGTTCGGGCCAGGTGTGATCGGCGTCGGCGGATGAAGACGGGCGACTGGCCACGGGCGCCCCCGGCGGGCCGTCGTCGTGCGGCGGTGACCAGGTGGGAGCTGTCTTGTTCTACTGGGTGGTCAAGGTATTCCTGACACCTGTCCTGCGACTGTTCTGGCGTCCCTGGGTCGAGGGGGCGGAGAACATCCCCCTGGAGGGGCCCGCGATCCTCGCCGGCAACCATCTCTCCTTCCTGGACCACCTCTTCCTGTCGCTGGTCGTCCCCCGCCGTGTCACCTACCTGGCGAAGAGCGACTACTTCACCGAGGCGG
The DNA here is from genome assembly GCF_000733325.1 of Frankia sp. Allo2. NCBI lineage: Bacteria > Bacillati > Actinomycetota > Actinomycetes > Frankiales > Frankiaceae > Frankia > Frankia sp. Allo2. Next base: position 46,239 of record NZ_JPHT01000012.1, on the reverse strand, counting down.
GCGTCAAGGGGTGGTTCAAGCGGGTGTTCTTCAGCGGCGTCGGCCAGATCCCGATCGATCGCAGCGGCGGCAAGGCGAGCGAGGGCGCGTTGCGCTCGGGGGTCCGGGTGCTCCGCCAGGGCCGCCTGCTCGGGATCTATCCGGAGGGCACCCGATCCCCGGACGGCCGGCTCTACCGCGGCAAGGTCGGTGTCGCGCGCTTGGCGCTGGAGGCCGGGGTCCCGGTCATCCCCGTGGCGATGATCGGGACTTTCGAGGTTCAGCCGCCGGGCCAGCTGGTGCCGAAGATCCGTCGGGTCGGCATCCGCATCGGCCGCCCGCTCGACTTCAGCCGCTACGCGGCCATGGCAGATGATCGTTTCGTCCTGCGCTCGGTCACCGACGAGATCATGTACGAGCTGATGGCCCTGTCCGGCCAGGAGTACGTGGACCTGTACGCGAAGCGGGCCAAGGAGGAGCTCGCGGCCGCCCGGGCACAGGCGGCTGCCGGGGCGGCCGCGGCGTCTACTGGCACGGCATCGGTCTCCCCGGCGTCCACCGGCACAGCGCCGGGTTCCCCTGGGGCGGCGACGCCGGCTCGGTCTCCGGATCAGCTCGGGCTGCCGGTCACGGCGCCGGCGAACCCACGTGCCACCAAAGACCGGATCGACCGGGCGGTCTGACCCGTTTGCGGTGGGCACGGCAGGATGGTCCGGTGTGTGGTGACAGCGTTCCTGGCTGGACGGCGATCGGTCGGCGTCGCGGCGGCTTCGAACATCCCCGGCGATTCCCGGGACGGCGTCCACTTCTGGTCGCGCTCGGCCTGATCGTCGGCTGCCTCGCGGGAACGGGCCCGGTGCCCGGGGCCTCGGCGGCCGGTTCCCCCGCTGGACCCGCCGCACCTGCTGGACCCGTTGGACCGTCCGTGGGCGCTGCCCCGGCCGATACGATCGGTCGCTCGGGAACGTATCTTACGGACAGTGATCGCCGGGTGGTCGTCCTGCATGGAATCACGGTGCCGGCCGGGGTGACGCCCACCGCCGGGGACATCGACACCTGGGTCGGCTTCGGATTTACCGGGGTGCGCCTGGCGGTCCCGATGGCCAGCGGCGGCCGCTTCCCGGCGACCTCCGGTGGGCCGGTCCTCGACGGTGCCGGCGCGGCGACCACGCCCGCCGACCCCGGACTCGACCAGGCCGCCGCCCTCACCCGCATGTTCACCGACCGCGGGTTGCGGGTCACGCTGCGGATCGTGCCCTCCTCGGCGGGCTACGTGCCCTCCGTCGCCGGCCTCGCCGCGGGGCTCGAACGGTTGGCGACGCGGTTCCGCGATGTGCCGGGCCTGCTCGGCTACGAGGTGCCCGATGGTGGTGGCGGCGGTGCGGGTCTCGTTGCGGCGGTGGCCGCGCATGACGGCGCGCACCTGCTGTGGCGGGAGCGGCCTGCCCCGTTCGACGCCGCATCGACGGTGGCGGTCAATGATCCGACCGGATACCTGGTCGGCTGGAAGGACGGGTCGGCGGTCAGTGTCCGCGGTCTCGTCGCCTCCGCCGACGCGTTCGGCCTGAGCTGGTTCTACGACGTCCCGAGCCCGACCGGGGGCACGGTGGGCACCGCCGCGCCCGTCGGGCTCGGCGGCGCCGAACGCCGGGCGCCCGCCCCGCCCGCGGACATCGTCCGCCCCTACCCCGTGGCCATCGCCGGGGTACCGGAGGTGTTGCGCTTCGACGCGTCGCGGGTGCTGACGGTGGCCTATCGGACCGCGCCGTCGGCCGGGCCGCCCCTCGCTGCCGGCACGGCGACCGCGATCAGCGTGCCGGCCTGGTCCTATCCGACGGGCTACCAGGTGCAGGTCACCGGGGCGCGGGTGACGTCCGCGCCCGGGGCGGGTCTGCTCTGCCTCGTCAGTGATCCCGGCGCCGCCCGGGTCGAGGTCCGGGTCTCTCCGGCGACCGGTCCCGCGGTGACTCCGCCGTCCGTCGCGGGTTCGGCCGGCTGCCGCGCGACGCCGGCGATCGTCCCGGCGGGAGGGCGGTCGCCGGGACCGGACGGTCCGCGGGTGGCGGCGTCCGGGGATGACGCCACGGAGGAGTACTCCGGGCCGCTGCTGTGGCTGCTGCCGTTGGTCGGTGCCGCCTTGGCGGCGCTGCTGCTCGGGGCCTTGCTGCGCCCGTGGCGCCGGCGCTCGGGCCCCGGCCCGGGGTGGTCCGCGGTCGAGCGGCCGACCATGGCGGACACCTCGGCCGGAGGAGACTGAGCCGGTGGGAACCCGCTTCTTTTACGACACCGAGTTCATCGAACGCGCCGACACCGGTCATCACTGGCTCGATCTGGTCAGCGTCGGAATCGTCAGCGAGGACGGCACACAGCGGTACTATGCCGTGTCGACCGAGTTCGACCCGTCGTGGGCTGTGCCCTGGGTCCGTCGCAACGTCCTCGACCAGCTGCCGTCGCCATCGGACGAGGCGTGGAAGCCGCGGGCCCGAATCCGCGACGAGGTCGCCGCGCTGTTGACCGCGGGCGGTGCCCCCGAGCTGTGGGCCTGGTACGGGGCCTATGACCACGTGGTGCTCTGCCAGCTCTTCGGCACGATGACCGCCCTGCCCGCCCAGCTGCCCCGCTTCACCCGGGACCTGCGTCAGCTGTGGGAGGAAGTGGGCCGGCCGGTTCTTCCCGCACCGCCGCCCAACGCCCACGATGCGCTCGCCGACGCCTTGCACAACCTCGCCCGGTGGCGGGTTCTCGCCCCGCTGCGCGCCCAGGTCGCCGCCGTGTCGAACCCATCCCGATGAGTCGATGACGTGGCCGTGGCGGCCTCGTCATTGCCACGCCACGTGACCGCGCTGTTGTCCTGAAGTGTGGCTCTCCCGCTACGCTGCCGCCGGAGAAAGCGGTGTACGGTCGACGAGAGGACTCGGGATGAGGATCGGCGTACTGACCGGCGGCGGCGACTGCCCGGGACTCAACGCGGTGATCCGGGCCGTCGTGCGCAAGGGAGAGAGCGTCTACGGCCACAGCTTTGTCGGGTACCGGGACGGCTGGCGAGGGCCGCTGACCGGCGAGACGGTCCCCTTGGACATCGCGGCCGTGCGGGGGATCCTCCCGCGTGGCGGCACGATCCTCGGCTCCAGCCGCACCAATCCCTACGCCGCCGTGGACGGGCCGGCGCTGGTGCGCGAGCACCTCGCCGCAGCCGAGGTGGACGCGCTCATCGCGATCGGCGGGGNGGACACCCNGGGGGNGGCCGCCCAACTACACGCCGAGGGACTGCCCGTGGTCGGAGTGCCCAAGACCATCGACAACGACCTCTCCGCGACGGACTACACCTTCGGTTTCGACACCGCGGTCAACATCGCCACGGAGGCGATCGACCGGCTGCACACCACCGCGGAAAGCCATCACCGGGTGTTGATCGTTGAGGTCATGGGCCGTCATGCCGGGTGGATCGCTCTGCACAGCGGCATGGCGGGGGGNGCCAACGTCATTCTCATCCCGGAGCGGCCGTTCGACTTCGACAAGGTGTGCGCCTTCGTCGAAGCCCGGTTCGCCACCCACTACGCGCCGATCATCGTCGCGGCCGAGGGTGCCGTCCCGATCACGGGTACCCTGGTCGCCAGGGAGGGTGAGGTCGATGCCTTCGGGCATGTCCGCCTGCAGGGCATCGGGGCGGTCCTGGAGACCGAGATCCGCGCCCGCACCGGTCGTGACGCGCGCGCGACGGTACTCGGGCATCTGCAGCGCGGCGGCACGCCCACGGCCTTCGATCGATGGCTCGCGACGCGTTTCGGACTGCACGCCGTCGACGCCGTGCACGAAGGCGACTTCGGGGTGATGGTCGCCCTGCACGGCACCCGCATCGACCGGGTTCCGCTGCAGGATGCGACCCGCGAGCTCAAGACGGTGCCCGAGGAGCTCTACCACGAGGCCGAGATCTTCTTCGGCTGACCGGGGGAGGGGCGGGCCGTCGGGCCGGATCCGCTCCGGGAACCGATCCCGGTCCGGGAACCGATCCCGGTCCGGGAACCGATCCCGGTCCGGGAACCGATCCCGCTCCAGGATCTGATTTCGGTCCAGGATCCGGTCCCGATTCGGGAGCCAGGGCCGGGTGCCGAGTTCCGGGCGGATGCCTGTCCAAGGGAAGACGCCGATTCCCGGGAAGATGTCGGGCGANGGTGACCGCTCGAGCTCGACCTGGGCCGTACCCTGGTGTGGTGAGCGTACTGGATCTCTGGCGGACCCTTCCGGCCAAGCAGCAGCCGTCCTGGCCCGACCCGGCAGAGTTGAGAGCCGCCCATGACCAGCTTGCGGCCCTCCCCCCGCTGGTCACCGCGCCCGAGATCCGGTCCCTGACCGACCGTCTCGCGCTGGTCGCTCGGGGCGAGGCGTTCCTGTTGCAGGGCGGTGACTGCGCCGAGACCTTCGTGGCGAACACCGCCGACAAGATTCGGGACAAGGTCAAGACGCTGCTGCAGATGGCGGTCGTCCTCACCTATGGCGCGAGCACGCCGGTGGTGAAGGTCGCCCGCATCGCCGGGCAGTACGCCAAGCCGCGGTCCGCGGACATCGAGGCCAGCACCGGGCTGCCCTCCTACCGGGGCGACGCCGTCAACGACATCGCGCCCACGGCCGCCGCGCGGCAGCCCGATCCGATGCGGATGGTCGCCGCCTACCACCAGAGCGCAGTCGCGCTGAACCTCGTGCGGGCCTTCGCCACCGGAGGTTTCGCCGACCTGTCGAAGGTCCACGAGTGGAACAAGGCGTTCGTGCGGGATTCCGCGGCGGGTCGCCGCTACGAGGTGATGGCGACGGACATCGAGCGTGCCCTCGCCTTCATGGCCGCCTGCGGCATCGACCTCGATCGGACCGCCGCGCTGACCGGGGTCGAGCTGTTCACGAGTCACGAGGGCCTCCTGCTGGAGTACGAGCGTGCCCTGACCCGGATCGAGGACGCCACCGGCGACCCGTACGACCTGTCCGCCCACATGATCTGGATCGGCGAGCGGACCCGGGACCTCGACGGTGCCCACGTCGACCTGCTGTCCCGGGTGGGCAATCCGATCGGCTGCAAGATCGGGCCGAAGGCTGGCCCGGACGAGGTCCTCGAGCTTGCCGAGCGGCTCAACCCCGACCATGTCCCCGGCCGGCTCACCCTGATCTCCCGGATGGGGGCAAAGCGGGTCCGGGACACGCTGCCCCCGATCATCGAGAAGGTCAACGCCGCCGGGCCGCCAGTGGTGTGGTCGTGCGATCCGATGCACGGCAACACCCGTGACGTGGGCGGCGTCAAGACGCGCCACTTCGACGATGTCCTCGACGAGGTCTTCGGCTTCTTCGAGGTCCACAAGGCGTTGGGCACCCACCCCGGTGGCCTGCACATCGAGCTGACCGGGGAGAACGTCACCGAGTGCCTCGGTGGGGCCGAACTCATCGGGGAAGACGACCTCGGCGGCCGTTACGAGACCGCCTGCGACCCCCGTCTGAACACCGGGCAGGCGCTGGAACTGGCCTTCCTCGTCGCCGAGATGCTGCAGAACACGCGGGGAGAACGCGGCGCGCCGTGGCCCTCGTGAGCTGGACTTGTCTTCCGCACGTGCGTGCGTGCGATGAGCCAGCTGCTTGATCTCTTGTTCGGATCACGTCGGGGTGACCGCGATCGGTAGTGACGGGTCTGGGACTGTTCCTGGCTGTGACGGTCGCGATGGACTACGGGCCGCCGAGCGTGGAGAAGCCGCTCGGCGCGCTGCCCGTCGTGCGTGACTACCTGGCCCGCCTCGATGTCGCGGGCACGATCGACCGGCTCGCCCCGATGCGTGACAAGGTCAACCGGGCCACCCACGGCGACGTGATCGCCGCGCTGGTCGCCAACCGGCTGACCTCGCCGACCCCGCTGCTGCACGTCGAACGGTGGGCACGCCAGTGGGCGGTCGAGGAGATGTTCGGCCTCGCGCCGGACGTGTTGAACGACGACCGGGTCGGTCGGGCGCTGGACGCGCTCGCCCCGGTCTGCGAGGCCGTCGTCGGCTCGGTCGGCGCCGCGGCGATCACCGCGTTCGGCCTCGACGTGTCCCGGATCCACTGGGACATGACGTCGATCTCGCCGCACGGCGCCTACCCCGAGGCCGACGGCGACTACGCGACCCCGAAGTACGGCCATCCCAAGGACCGCCGCCCCGACCTCAAAAGGTCCAGACCGGGCCCGCGACCACCGGCGACGGCGGGATCCCGCTGGTCCACCGCGCCTACGACGGCGGCGCCGGTGAGGTCAGTCAGGTCTCCCAGGTCACCGCCGCGATACGCGCCCTGACCACGATCGCCGGCGAACGGCGGTTCCTGCTGGTCGGCGACAGCAAACTCGTCTCCTACCCCAACCTGACCGCGCTGACCTCCACGCCTGGGGTCACGTTCCTCGCGCCGGCACCGACGACGGCCGTGCCCGCGCAGGTCCTAGCCGCCCAGGACTGGGCCACCGCCNCCCTCGTCGACCACGTCGCGGCGCGCGACCAGGACAAGCCGATCCACGCCCGGGCGACTTACCGGGCCCGCGAGGGCGTGACAACCCTGCGGGGGCCCCGCAAGACCGACGCGGCGGTCACCGTGCGCACGGTGTTCATCTGGTCGTCCGCGAACGACCAGGCCGCCAAAGCCGCCCGCGCACTCAAACTCGACCGCGCCCGCACCGACCTCGACACCCTCACCCGCGCCGCGGGCAGCCAGCACCTCTACCGCACCGAAGCCGCGGTGAAAGCCCGCCTGACCCTGCTGGCGACGAAACACCGCGTCACCCGCTACCTCGTCGCCGCCACCAGCGTCGATCCGGACACCGGGAAACCGGCCCTGACCTGGCACTTCGACTCCGCCGCGCTCGACGCCGAGGCCGCCACCGACGGCTGGTACGCCCTGCTGACCAACCTGCCCGACACCATCGGCCCCGCCGAGGTACTCGCCCGCTACAAAGGCCAGGAAGTCGTCGAACGTCGCTACGGCGCGTTCAAGGGCCCGCTCGCGGTCGCAGGCCGCACCGTGGGCGGGGTGCTGGACGGGCCGTCTGTGGACGGGGCGGCCCCGTTTCGGATCCCGGGAAGCTGCGCCGGGATGGACGGGCCGGGGCAGCCTCTGTCTCAGAGCCTGGGCGGCACCCGACTGCCGAGGTCAACCGGCGCGACGCGGTGATCAGGAAGACCTCTGCTGCGGGCGTACAGATCGGCATCGGCAGGGCTGCGGAACTCCGGCTCACCGACGATGATCCGGACAACTCGGCCGTTCACGTCCAGCTCGACCACACCCCAGCCCGGATGTGGCGTCCGGATCGGGAGCGGTGGGGAGTGAGCGCCGTCAACGGCCGCTCCGACCGGCTCCCTCCCCACCCCGGCCACCACGCCCTGTCCGACTCCGGAACGCAGCACGGCGCTGGACGACGACCGGTCAGGGCTGGGCTGGTGGCCCTCGGCGGGCGTCCGGCCGGCGGCCCCGGGTTCGTTCGTGGGTCTGGTCACGTGGGCCCATGGCGAATAGATGCTTTCGTCATCTCCATGCATCTCTGAACAAGCGTCTCGATAAATGGGCGCGAGGTGAAGTCTCCCGGACCGCTTCTGCGGGTGGAGGCAGCATTGGGATCCCGACCGCCAGCTCAGTGTCCAAGATCGGGAAGTGGGTGGGACTAGCGGGTTATGACTCTGTAGAGAGTCCCCAGATTGCCGCGACACGAGCTCCACCCACAAGGTCACTGCACCGTCCCAGTACCGAACTTTCACTGAACTTGGCGGACCCAGACACCCATCCGCTTGCCGGGCTGCCCCCGGCTGCCAGACTCCAGGACATGGCGGAACTCGACGGCCACCCGGTCACCCCTGAGGCGCTCGCGGCGCTGGCCCTGACCAACCTCGGGCACTTCACCTCGATGCGCGTCGATGATGGCCGGGTACGGGGCCTGCCGCTGCACCTGAGCCGGCTGGTCCGTGACTGCCGCATCGTCTTTGCAGCCGACCTCGATCCGGAACACGTCCTGAAGCTGGTCCGTCACGCGGTCGGAGGCAGAACCGGCTCGCTCGTCGTCCGCGTCACCGTCTTCGACCCAGCACTGGAACTCGGGCACCCGGGTGCGACGGCCGCTCCACACATCCTGGTGACCACTCGACCGGTCGCGCCGACCGTGTTGCCGGCGCTACGCGTGAAGGCCTGCGTCTACTTGCGGGATCTTCCGATGGTGAAACACGTCGGCCTGTTCGGCTCTCTGTACCATCGCCGCGGTGCCCAACTCGACGGCTATGATGATGCGCTGTTCACCGATCCCACAGGAGTCGTCTCCGAAGGCGCCACCTGGAACGTCGGTTTCTTTGATGGCGACAACGTCATCTGGCCCAAAGCCGACGTCCTGCCTGGAGTAACCATGGGACTCCTGCAGCAGGTCGGCACTCACGTCACCGCCCCTGTTACCCTGGATATGCTCGGCAGCATGCAGGCGGCTTTTGCTACTAACACTTCGATCGGCGTCCGCCCGATCCACATGATTGATGGTGTGAACCTTCTCGACGACCATCCAATTCTACGGGAACTCCATGCCACCTATATCGCCATCCCCGGCGATTCCCTGGAGTAGGAAGCTCACGGATGGCTACCGTGATCCGCTGGACAGGACGAGAGATCCGGGCACTACGTCAGGCCAAACGGATGAGCCTGCAAGCATTCGCGGCACATATCGGCGTCAGCGAGCGCATGGTCTCGAAGTGGGAGGCCGGTAGCAACACCATCACCCCCCGGCCGGTCAATCAGGCAGCTCTCGACACCTCCCTCGCCTGCTCGCCGGCCTCCGTCCAGGAGCGTTTCGCACTCCTACTAACACCTCGACTTTCGTAGTTATGCGGCGGTGATCTCCCAGGCCNGTCGGAGGGTGTGGATTTCGGCTGGGGTGGGCTGTTCGGGGTGAGCGGGCTGGTATTTGGTGGCGATGAGGACGCGGCGGTGCTTGGCGAGCAGGTCGGCGGTCGAGGGCCGGGTCTTGGTGGTGTACCAGGGCGCGCGGGCGCGGTGCTCCGCGGCGTCGTCGTGGTGGTGGCCGGTGGTGAGGTACCAGGTGAAGGCGAGGGTCTGGCAGGTCAGGCCGAACGGGACGGCGCGTTGCGCGGCGGTGGCGAGCCGGTTGCGGGCCTGGCCGACGCCGACGAGTTGTTTGGCGTCTTCGATCGCGACCTCGTGTTCCCATCTTTGCCGGTAGGCCCCGGCCAGAGCGGTCGCGGTCGCCTCCCGCGGGTCACAGATCGTGGTGAGCAGGCCGGTGATCTCGTGTTTCCCGTCGCCCTCACGGTCGGGGACGTCGTACTCGACGAGGCGGGTGTAACGGGCTTTCGTCGGGTCCAGCGGCGCGCCGGCGCGGGCCGCGGNGACGAGGGTCTCCCGGGCCTTCCCGGTGACCTTCGGGTTGACCAGCACGGTCAGATAGGAACCGTCGGACAACGCGCGCAGCGGGGGCAGGCGCAGGGTGGCCTTGACCCGCCACAGCAGCGCCGCACCGGTGTCCGCCGCGGTGCACCAGTCCGCCCACGAGTAGAAGTTACGGTCCGCGAGCAGCAGCCAGTCCGAGGCCAGCCGCGGGTAGACAGTCCGGGCCAGTGCCTGCTCGCTGGCGGGTTTCGCCCCACCGGCCGGGCCGAACGCGGCCAGNACCGGCGCGTGCGAGGCGCACTCGGACACGGTCACCGCGCGGACCTTCGGCAGTACCCCTGGCGCGTCGACGCGGCCGGCCGGTAGGCCGAACGCGGCGATGTTCTCCTTCGAGGCGGGGGCATCCCATTCCAGCCCGTCGATGCTCATCAGCCGCCACCGGCTCAGGAACGCCCCGACCGTGTCCAGGTCCGCGACCGGCCCGGCGACCTGACCGAACAGTTCGGCCAGCGGCGCCGCACCGAGCCGCTGGCGGGCCTTGGTCAGCCCTGACGAGGTCGGTTCCCACCGCGGCCCCACCACGTCGAGATCGGTGAGCGTGGCGGCGAGCCGGCGGGCGACCGTCTCGTAGTCGTCGTCCGCGAACAACGCGAGCGCCATCACGAAATAGGCCACGACCTGCGGGGGGATCGTCGTGTCGGAGCGCCGGGCACCCGCCCCGGTCGCCTCGATCGCCTCATCGACCGCATCACGCGGGACGAACGACGTCAGGACCCCCAGAGAGATCCAGTCCGTCAGCTGGCTNCCCGCAACCGCCTCACTGTCCGCCACACACCCCGATCATGCCGGCAACCAGACAGAACAGCCGGAACCGACACACCGACGACCATCAAGATCCAGTTAGTGGAAGCGGCATTGGGACCCGAGCCCGTGACGCGGGGGTCCTGGGAAGAGCGAGTACCACGGCTCGTCCTCCGGAGAAGGCCGATCAGACGGCCAACCGTAAGAAGCGCGGCAGCGCCGGAGGTCGCCCGGTCCGCCACGACGCCGCGCTCTATAAAGACCGCAACACCGTGGAGCGCGGCATCAGCAAGATCAAGGAATGGCGGGGNCTGGCCACCCGCTACGACAAGACACCCGAAAGCTACGCCGCAGGACTCCACCTGCGCGGATCCATCCTCTGGCTACGCAGCCTGCCAACCCCATGATCCAAACTCGGAACAGATTCTAGCGGGATCCCGGCGTCGGCGCCCCGTTCGGGGGGCTCTGCGGCGAGGGCGCGCCCACCGTGGTCGGCGTGACATCGGATGCGGTCGTGGCGGGGGTCGGGGTCGTGTCGTCTGTCGGGGTCGTGTCGTCTGTCGGGGTCGTGGCGGGGGTCGGGGTCGTGGCGGGGGTCGGGGTCGGGATGGTCGTTCCGCTCGTGGCACCACCCGGCGCCGGGCTCGGGGGCCCCGGCGAGCCGATGCCGGTGCCGGCAGGGGTGGGAGTGCCGGGGGTGGGAGTGCTGAGGGCGGGCGCGGCGGTGGCCCCGGTCGCCGTGGGCCGAGGTGCGGAGAGCAGCGGCGCCACGTAGGGCGGGGGGGTGAGGGCGTCACCGGTCGGCACGATCGGAGAGATCTGGCGGACGGGTGAGGGGGCCCGGACCGGCGCTGGTGCCCGCGGGCCGAGCCTGCGCCTGACGTCGTCGATGAGATCCAGAGCCGCATGCGCCGGTCCGACCGAGCCCACGGGAAGCGATCTCAGCAGGTTCTTCAGCCCGCGGGACTGCTCGGTGGTGAAGGCGTTCACCGTGGTCCAGGCGTCCGTGTCCCCGGCGGCGACCCGGGCCAGCAGTACCTGCGTGCCGGCGCGCACCTCGGCGATCCAGTCCCGCAGCAGCGCGTTGACCAGCTCGGGGTCGAGGCGGTCCCCGTTGCCGGGGCCGGGCGGGTCGCTCGGCGCGTCGGGGCCATCGGATTCGCCGGCGTCGCCGGAGACGGCGGGNGTGCGGGGNCCGGGAGGCCACGTCCCCGCAGTGGGTGACACCGCAGCGGGTGACACCGCGATGGTCGGTGACACCGCGATGGTCGGTGGTGCGGCGGTCGCCGTGGGGTTCACCACCGGCACCCGCGGGCTCGTCTCCGGAGCGCCGGCACCGGTTTCCGGGGCGATCACCCCGCCGTCGTTCACCGTGATCGTGCGCAGTTCGCTCATCCGCAAGCCGGCCATGCCCAGCCGGGTCTTCGCCCGCTCGACCGGATCGCGGACCAGCGACACCTGGAGGTCTTCGACCTGTCGTTTGACGCCGTACAGGGTATCGCCGGGTAGCGAGTCCCCCGAGCTGACCGCGAGGGCCGCCGTGGTGACGGCGGCGGTGAGTGCTCCGGCCAGCAGCGGCCGGGCGGCCCGGGTCATCCTGCCCCGGCCGGAGACACCGCAGGCAGAGACACCGCGGGCACCGGTCCGGCGTACCCACCGCGCGTCGACCGGATCGTTTCCCGGCAGGTCAGGATCGACGCCCTCGGGAGGCGTGCGTGCGGGACGGGTTCTTGTGGGACGGGCCTCGGTCTCGTGGCCCTTCACGGAGGTGCCGGGGGAAACGGCGGCGGGGGAACGGACGGGATCGCATGCCGGGGAGCCGGTGACGGCGGCGAACAGCTGTCCGCGCAGGGCGGCGTGCCGTGCCGGATGCAGCCGCGGTGACGGCAGGTCCCGGAGGGCCGCCACGGTGTCGATCAGCCGCGCGTCGGTCTCGTCATACGGGGGGCGCTGTCCGTCCAGCAGGTCGGCGACCCGCTCGGCCCGCCGTCCACCGCCGGCCATGCCCCGCCACGACGACTCCCGCCACCACGACGACTCCCGCCACCACGACGTCGGCCGCCGCGGGCCGGCGGGCCACCGGCCACGACCACGCGCTGCCTTCACGCCGTCGTCCCCCCGGGGAAGCGGTCGCGGATCTTTCGCCCACCGCGCGATTCGTTGCACAATATGATCAACCTGGTGGAGGATGGCGGCTCAGCCGAGGGGGTCCCACGTTGTGTTGACGTGCACGGTACTTCCTTTTTCGATTTTGCTCCCGGCCTTGGCGGACTGCGATGTCNCCCGGTCGCCCGGCCCGCCGATCCAGCCGATACGGTCAATCTTCAACCCCCGGCGCTGCAGGATGTTCTCGGCTTCCCGGTAGCTCTTCCCGACCACGTTCGGCACCGGGACCTGGATCCCGCTGCCGTCGCCCCCGGAACCGTCACCGTTGTCGAACCCGTCGGCCTCGGCTACGGTGAGGGTGACGGTGCCGCCGGGTGAGATCGGCTGCCCCACGTCGGGAGAGACCCCGAAGACCTCACCGGGCTGCACGGCGTCGTTCACGGCGTCGGTGCGCTGCACCACGAGGCCGATGTTCAGGCCGACGAGCTCGGCCTTGGCCTCCTCGAACGACTTGCCGATGATGTCGGCCGGCACCGGCTTCGTCGCGGGGCCCGTCGAAGTGATCACGACGACCTGGTCCTTCGGCTTGAGCGCGGTGCCGGCCCCGGGGTTCGTACCGATCACATGGCCCGCCGGCACCGTGTCACTGGACTGTGGGCTCAGGCCGCCGAGGGTCAGGTCCACTTCGGCCAGCCGGGCCTTGGCCTGGGTCTCGGTGAGGTTCGCCAGGTCCGGCACGCGCACCGTCGCGGGGCCGGAGCTCAGCCGCAGGGTGATGAGCGCGCCCTTGTCGACCTTCGATCCGTCCCGGGGATCCTGCTGGGCGACGTGGCCGACCGGTACCGTGGCGCTGGCGACCGGGTCGAGGTAGGTGAACTGGAAGCCGGCGTCGCGCAGCATTTTCTCGGCGTCGGATCTGCTCAGGTTCGTCAGCAGCGGGACCTCGGTCCCTCCGCCGGACAGGGAACGGAACGCGAGGATCCCGAGCAGCAGGACCAGGACGGCCATGCCACCGACGACGACCGGGATGAGCCCTCGGGAGCGTGGCGATGCGGCGGCCCGTCGCCGCCCGCGCCCGCCACCGCCCCCGAGATAGGCCGTGGCGGTCGGCGAGGGCGGGGAGGCGGATCGATAGAGCGCGCCGGTGCCTGGCTGGCCCGGCCCGGCACCGGCGAACGCGCGCTCCGCGGCGGCCCCCGGCCCGGCGCCCCGGGAGTCGTCGTAGTCCTCGGCCTGGAACGGCTGGGTGTACCCGGGCTCCTGGGGGTACCCGGGCTCCTGGGGGTACCCGGGCTCCTGGGGGTACCCGGGCTCCCGGGCCCCTGAAGGCCGCTCGGCCAACCCGATCCGTTCGATCTCGCCGGTGAACCCGCTCGGGTAGGCGTCCTGCGGGGGCAGGAACGGCTCGATGCGCCGCAGCTCCGCCAGCAGGGCCGCACCATCGACCGGCCGGCGCGCCGGGTCGCGGGCGGTGGCCCGGAGAACAAGACCGTCCAGCTCGGCGGGAATGCCCTCGATCATGGTGGACGGCGCCGGCACGTCGCCGTGGACCGACTGGTAGGCCACCGACATCGGGGTGGCGCCGCTGTGCGGGAGCTGCCCGGTCAGGGATTCGAAGAGCACCACACCGGCGGCGTAGACGTCGCTGCGGGTGTCGGCGACGCCGTGGGTGACCTGCTCGGGGGCGAGGTACCCGACAGTGCCCATCACCACGCCGCCGGTGAGTGCCTGGGTGGGCTGGCTCACCGGACGGGCGAGGCCGAAGTCCGCGACCTTCACCTGGCCGTCGTCACCGAGCAGGATGTTCTCGGGCTTGATGTCGCGGTGGATGATGCCGGCGGCATGCGCGGCGGCGAGGGCCTCGATCACGGGCTCGATGATCTCGATGGCCTCGGTGACCGGGAGCCGACCCCGGGCGCCCAGGTGCTGGCGCAGCGACCGGCCGCGCACCAGCTCCATCACCAGGTAGTTGACCAGACCGACGGGGATGTGGTCGGAACCCTGGTCGAGGATGGAGACGACGCGCGGGGTGTTGAGCCGTGCCACGGCCTTGGCCTCGCGATGGAAACGGGTGACGAACTCCGGGTCGTGATTGAGAGTGGGATGCATGACCTTGAGGGCGACGAGCCGGTCCAGCCGGTTGTCGTGCGCGACGTACACCGTCGCCATCCCGCCGACGGCGAGCCGTTCCTGCGCCGTGTAGCGGCCGTCGAGAAGCCGACCTACGACGGGGTCGGCCACGGTGGCATCCACGAGGGAGAGTTTACGATCGTTGTCGAAGGATGCCGCTACCGAGCCCCGCGAGGTTAACCCGGATACGTCGTTCGAGCGAGAAGTACCTCGTCGCGCAGCATGGTGTCCACCGGGTGAAACCCGGGTGCCCACATTGAATCGGTTCTCAAGGCCGCGATGATCGTCGACGGGCGTGGATCAGTGTCGCAGATCGGCGTCGCAGATCGGCGTCGCGGCGGGACACCCGAAGCCGCGGCCAGGAAGCAGCGGTTACACTGTCGATTGCTCCGGGGAGCCCACGGACGTGGGCTGAGAGGCTGGCCAGTATCCCGTCGGCGACCCGTATACCCGATCGCGGTCATGCGCGCGTGGGGAGGATGAAAGATCGTGTCGCAGCACCCCCTACGTCCTGCCGGTTCCCGTCCCGGCGATTCTCCCCCCGACGGTTCCTGTCCCGATGGCCTCGCCGGTGAAGGTTCCGCCGTCGGCGGCGGGGGTGGTGGTGAGGCCGGACCCGGTGCCGCGGGGGCGGACGATCTCGTCATCGCCGGGCGGGCCTACGGCAGCCGGCTGCTGATCGGCACCGGGAAGTTCGCGAGTCACCGGGTGATGCGGGACAGCCTCGTCGCATCCGGTGCCACCATCGTCACCGTGGCGCTGCGCCGGGTCGACATCGGCCGGATCGGTGACGGCGACGTTCTCGACTTCATCCCGCCGTCGATGACCCTGCTGCCCAACACCTCGGGCGCGGTGGACGCGGCCGAGGCGCTGCGGCTGGCCCGCCTCGGGCGGGCGGCGACGGGCACCGGTCTGGTCAAGCTGGAGGTCACCCCGGATCCGCGCACCCTGGCGCCGGATCCGCTGGAGACCCTGCGCGCCGCCGAGCTCATGGTGGCCGACGGCTTCACGGTCCTGCCCTACTGTTCGGCCGACCCGGTGCTGGCCCGCCGGCTGGAGGAGGTCGGCTGCGCCACCGTGATGCCGCTGGGCAGCTGGATCGGCTCGAACCGCGGGCTGCGCACCCGGGACGCGATCGAGGCAATCGTGGCGAGCGCCGGGGTGCCGGTGGTCGTGGACGCCGGGCTCGGGGTGCCCTCGGACGCGGCCGAGGCGATGGAGATCGGCGCGGCCGCGGTGCTGGTCAACACCGCTATCGCGGTGGCCGCCGATCCGGCGCGCATGGCGCGGGCCTTCGCGCTCGCCACCGCCGCCGGCCGGTTGGGTTTCCTGGCCGGCCGAGGGGCTGCCGGCCCGGCCACGGTGGCGTCCGCCTCCTCCCCGCTCACCGGGTTCCTCGGCGCCCACCCGTCACCGGCGTCCCACCCGTCACCGGCGTCGCCCGTGCCCTCGGTGTCCCGGGCGACGTCCCCGGCTGCGGTGGTGGGCGAGGCGTCCAGGTGAGCGCCCCGCCAGGGGAGTTCGCGCGCGAACTTGCCGGTCACGACCTGGCCGGGCTGTCCGCGATGTCGCGGCGGGCCACGTCCGCCGAGGTGGACACGGTGCTGCGGCGGGTTCGGCCCGGATCCGGTGGGTCGGCCACCCCCCGGATCGGTCTCGCGGAGCTGGCGATCCTGCTCTCACCCGCGGCCACCGCCCGGTTGGAGGAGCTGGCGATTGCCGCCCGGGAGGCGACCCTGCTCCGGTTCGGTCGGGCGGTCCGGCTGTTCGCCCCGATGTACGTGTCGAACGCCTGCCTGTCGTCCTGCACCTACTGCGGCTTCGCCAAGGGCCTGCCGGTGGTGCGCCGCACGCTGGACCTTGAGGAGGTGGTGGCGGAGGGACGCCTGCTGGTCGACCGGGGGTTCCGTCATCTGCTGCTCGTCTCCGGCGAGCATCGCGTCGAGGTATCGGCCGACTACCTCGTCGCGGTGGTCGAGCGGCTACGGCCGATGTTCCCCTCGATCAGCATCGAGACCCAGACCTGGTCGGACGACACCTATGCCCGGCTGGTGCGTGCCGGGTTGGAGGGAGTCGTCCATTACCAGGAGACCTACGACCGGGCCCGCTACGCCGAGGTGCACGTCGCCGGCTGGAAGCGTGACTACGACCGGCGGCTGTCCTCGTTCGAACGGGCCGCGCGGGCCGGGGTGCGCCGGCTCGGGATCGGCGCGCTGCTCGGGCTCGCCCCGGACTGGCGCGCTGACGTGCTCGCGCTGGCCGCGCACGCCTCCTTTCTCTCCCGTCGCTACTGGCGGACCGAGGTCTCGATCGCGCTGCCGCGCATCAAGCCGAGTGCCAGCGGGTTCCCGCCGGTCGTCGTCGTTGACGACGCGGAGTTCGTCCAGGCGTACGCGGCCCTGCGCCTGTTCGAGCCGGACCTCGCGCTGTCGCTGTCGACCCGGGAGCCGGCGGTGCTGCGCGACGGGCTCGTCCGCATCGCCGTGACCACCATGAGCGCCGGCTCCTCCACCGAACCCGGCGGCTACACCACGCCCGGCACGGCCCAGGAACAGTTCTCGATCTCCGACGAGCGTTCGCCGGCACAGATCGCCGCGATGCTCGCCGAAGCCGGGTACGAGCCGGTGTGGAAGGACGCCTTTCCGCTTGTCGACCCGGTGCGGTGACGGCGGCCCGGCGTCGCGGGTCGTCGATAGTCTGCTCGAATGCAGCGAATAGTCGTCGTGGGCGCGGGAATGGCGGGGGGNCGGGCCGCCGCCGAGGNGCGCGCGCGTGGTTTCGCGGGAGAGGTGATCCTGCTCGGGGCGGAGCCGCACCGGCCCTACGATCGTCCGCCGCTGTCCAAGGCGGTGCTCTCCGGCCGCATCGACGACACGACGTTGCCCTTCGACCTCGACGGGGTCGAGGTGCGCCTCGGACGGCGGGCGACGGGCCTGCGACCGGGCACTGTGGAGACCGACGCGGGGCCGCTGGACTACGACGGCCTGGTGCTGGCGACGGGAGCCGACCCGGTAACCCTGCCGGGCGACGGCCCACAGCGGGTCCTGCGTTCCATTGACGACGCCCGGGATCTGCGTGGCGCCCTGCGTCCCGGCGTCCGGCTCGTCATCGTTGGTGCCGGCTGGATCGGCGCGGAGGTCGCCACGGCGGCGGCAGCGATCGGTGCCGAGGTCACCGTCGTGGAGGCAGCCGCCTCGCCGCTGTTCGCCGCGCTCGGCGCGCAGGTGGGCCGGTGCACGATCGCGTGGTACGCCCGGGCCGGGGTTACCCTGCGCCTGGCCACGGCCGTGGAGCGGGTCACCCCCGACGGGCTGGTGCTGGCTGGCGGTGAGGAGCTGATTGCGGACGAGGTTGTCGTCGGCGTCGGGGTGCGGCCCGGCACCGCCTGGCTCGCCGGTTCCGGGCTCGCCCTCGACCGGGGAGTCGTGGTTGACGAGCATCTCGCCGCCCGGTGGACCCATGGTGCCGACGGTGCCGACGGCGACCGGCCGCCGGTGGTCGCGGTCGGTGACTGTGCTGCTTGGTGGTCGCGTCGCTACGGTCGGCGGCTGCGGGTCGAGCACTGGGACTGCGCCCAGCAGTCGCCCGCGGTCGCGGTCAGCACGCTGCTCGGCGGGGAGGCCGTCTATGACCCGGTGCCCTACTTCTGGTCGGAACAGTTCGGCCGCATGGTGCAGTTCGCGGGACTCCCTTCGGCAGAGGCTGCCCCGGTGTTCCGGGGCGATCCGGGCGTCGTCGTGCCGCCCGACGGNGGGCGTCCGTCTGGCTGGTCGGCCGGGTGGTTCGCCCCGGACGGCCGTCTCGAGGCGCTGGTCACTGTGGGGCGCCCGATGGACATGGTCGCCGGTCGCCGGTTGATGGCGGCCGACGGTATCCCGGATCGGGAGCGTTTCGCCGATATCTCCGTGTCGATGAAGGAACTGGCCGCGGCAAGTCGATGACGCCCGGTGACGACCCGGTGTTCCCGGTGCTCCGGATTTTCCAGGCGTTCCAGGCGTTCCAGGCGTTCCGATCGGCCGGACGGCGGGATTTCTGGATATCAGGATCATTGGTACTCTTGCCCGGCATTGCGTTATGTATGCATCCTTGTGTAAATCTTTGCGCGGATCTTTATTTGGATCTTTGTTTGATGACCCCAATCGCCGGAACGTCGGGAACAGTCACTAGAGTGCGGAGACGTGCCTCGCATTCACCTGGTGTCGAACCTGGCCGGTGTGAACGCGCTCGGCGACCATTTGCGGGCAGCGGGTCTCGGCCCGACCTCGGCACGGTCGGCCGACGCGCTTCTCGTGCTCATCGACCGTCCGCTCGACCACGTCGAGCAGGAGTTGCTGGACCGGGCCCGGCAGACCGTCCCGGTCCTGCTCGCCGGGCCGACCATGCGGGCGCTGCCGCCGGGAAGTCCGCTCATCGAGGCGTCCGGTTTCATCCCGGGGCGGACCACCGCGCCCTACGACCTGCGGTTGACCGTCGGGCCGCAGGGCGGCGCGGTCATGGCCCGGTCCGCGGACTTCCGCCCCCGGGAGAGCTGGATCATCCCCGACAAGATTGCCGACGACGTGGAGCGGCTGCTCCTGGTCCGGCACGAGATGGGCGAGCATCCCGTCTGCACCTGGCGGCCCTCCACGGGCCTCGGCATATTCNCCCTGGGTACCGGTCCCGCCGTGCTCGCCGATCCCGCCTACCAGCGGCTCGTGGGACGTTGGCTGCGGCACTGCCTCGGCGTGCTCGACGCCGCGCCGGCCAGGGTCGGGCTGCTGGGCACCCCGGACATCACCGGGACGCACCACTCGGCGGTGGACGCGACCGAGGGCCTGGAACTCGCCGCCCTCTGCGACGGCGGTGCCGGCCGGCTCCCGGCGCACGCGGCGGGTCGCCCGCCGCGCCGCGTCGACGACCCGGACGACCTGGTCAACGATCCGGATCTCGGGGTCGTCATCGTGGCCACACCGACCCACACCCGTCTCGAATGGGCTGGTCGTGCGCTGGAGGCCGGCAAGCACGTCGTCGTGCACGCCCCGCTCTGCCTGTCGACCCCGGACGCCGACCAGCTCGCGGAGCTCGCGGAGGCCCGGTCCCTGGTGCTCGCGGTGTATCCGGAGGGTCGGGACGACCCGGGCTACCGGGCGGTCCGCGCCGCCGTGCACCGCGGCGCCGTCGGCGAGCCGCTGCGGCTGGACGCCCACCGGGGCGGCTTCCGCCGGCCAGCCGGCACCTGGCACGACGACGAGCGGATCAGTGGTGGGCAGCTCCATGATCGGGGCAGCGCCTGCGTTGACCAGATCCTCGCCCTCGTTGACGAGCCCGTCGAATGGGTCAGCGCGTCCACCGTCAAGCGGGTCTGGCACCACGTCAGCAACGCTGACCACAGCCGGCTGCTGCTGCGTTTCGCGAGTGGGGCCGAGGCGCAGGTCACGGNCTCCGATCTGACGGTGGCCCGGCGCCCGCGGTTCGAGGTGCTCGGGTCCACCGGCTCGCTGATCCTGGACGGGGCTTTCCGGGACGGCGGGGCTTTCCGGGACGGGGAGGGGAAGCTGGTGCCGCGGTTGGGACGGCACGCCGGTCGTCGGTCCGAGGTCGAGGCCGAGGCCGAGATACTCGAGGCGGAGGCGGGGTCGCTCGTGCTGATCACCCATGACGGGGTGCGCAGCCACATCCCGCTGGCACCCACCTCGGGCAGTACGTTTCACCGGGACCTGGCGGACTGTCTCGTCTCGGGCTGGCCGCTGTCCGGCTACGGCGTGCAGACCGCCCGTCCGGTGGTCGCGGTGTTGGAGGCGGCGGTGCGCTCGGCGGCCGCGGGCGGCGCCCAGGTGGCTGCGCTCTGACCCGTTCCGGCCGGACCGTCCCGGCCGGAAACCGCCTGGTCATCCCCTCGCCGAGGGGCGCGGCCAACGTCCGCGGCCGCGCCGGCACCATACGACGCCATCGAGACTTAGGTGTTTACTCTTGACCATGGACTGGCTGACCCTGCCTGACGTCGCCGATCAGCTGCAGGTTCCCGTGACCCGTGTCCGGCAGATGGTGCGCGACCGGACGCTACTGGCCCGGCGGGAGGGGGGCGTCCTGCGGGTGCCTGCCGATTTCATCCGGGACGGCGCCGTCGTCAAGGGGCTGCCCGGCTTGCTCACGGTGCTGGCCGACGCGGGGTTCACCGATGAGGATGCGCTCGACTGGATCTTCCGGGAGGATCCGAGTCTGCCGGGCACCCCCATGCAGGCACTTATCGAGAACCGTGGCAAGGAGGTCAAACGGCGGGCCCAGGCGTCGGCCTTCTAGCCCCGGCCCGGTCCCGGCCGTACCCACCGCCCGCACGGCGGGCGCTGCTCCCGTAGGGTCGAAAAATGGTCGATCGTCCGCCGCACTTGCACCCGCGTGCGCACCCGGAGCCGCTCGCCCGGGCGCGGGTCGTCGTCAATGGTGCGCCGCGGGGCATCCCGGGTGGCCAGCCGCTGCCCGACCTGCTCGCCGAGCTGGGCCTGCCGTCTGGTTCGGTGGTGGTCGAGCACAATGGCGTGGCTCTGACGCCGTCCGAGATTCCCGCCGTCCGGCTCGCCGACGGCGACATTTTGGAGATCGTGCGTGCTGTCGCCGGAGGTTGAGGGATCGTCGCCGCGCGCCGGTGGGCCAGCCCGGGCGGACCGGTTGCGGCGGCTGGCCGACGCCCGCCTGTACCTGTGCACGCCGCGTCGGGCCGAGTTCGACGCCTTCCTGAGCGCCGTGGTCGGCACGCCCGAGGCCCCCGGGGTCGATCTGATCCAGCTCCGGGAGAAGGGGCTCGAATGGGACGAGGAGCTCGGCGGGCTGCGGCGGGTGCAGGCCGCCGCCGGCGCCAGGGGAGTGCTGGTCAGCGCGAATGACCGCGCCGACCTCGCCGCCTTCGCCGGGGTCGACATCCTGCACGTCGGTCAGGGCGACATCCCGCCGCGGTTTGCCCGGCGCCTGGTGGGCCCGGACGTGCTGATCGGACAGTCGACGCACGATCCCGACCAGTTCCTCGCGGCGCTCGCCGACCCCGACGTCGACTACGTGTGCGTGGGGCCGGTGCACGCCACGCCCACCAAGGAGGGCCGGCCGCCGGTCGGCCTGGGTCTGCCCCGGCTGGCCGCGCGGCACGCTCCTCCGTTCGCTCCGGGCGTGAAGCCGTGGTTCGTCACCGGTGGCGTCGGTCCGGATACCCTGGATCAGATTCTTGCGACGGGAGCGCGCCGCGTGGTGGTCGTGCGGGGCCTCACCGGGGTCGAGGATCCGGCCGCGAGCGCTGTTGCCCTCGCTCGGCGTCTGAGAGCTGTCTGAGAGTTGTCGATGCGCCGTCCGAGCCGCCGATGCGCCATCTGAGCTACCTCGCGGTCCTGGCGGGATGCCTGCTCGGAACGGCGCCGCTTGAGGTGTTTCTGGGCACCCGGGTGTACGCCCGGCCGGTTCGGCTGCTGCTGACCCTCGCCCCCGTCATCGTGATCTTCGTTGTCTGGGACCTGTTCGCCGTCTCCGCGGGGCACTGGAGCTTCGACCGGCGCCGCATCACCGGGATCCTGCTTCCGGGGGGCCTTCCCCTGGAGGAGCTGCTGTTCTTCGCCGTGGTGCCGATGTGCGCGATCCTGACGCTGGAGGCCGTGCGCGCGGTGCGGGGCTGGGACGTCGGCGACGAGCCCGCCCATCCGAGCGCGACGCGTTCCGATGGGACTCCCGATGGTGATCGGCCGTGAGCTACACGGCCCTGGCGGTCGTCGGGGTCGCGTTGGCGATCGCGATGGACCTGTGGGTCCTGCGGACCCGGCTGCTGACCCGGCGGGTTTTCTGGACTTCCTATGCGATCATCGCGTTGTTCCAGTTGATCTCCAATGGGATCCTCACCGGGTTCGGCATCGTCGTCTACGACCCCCGCCGGATCCTCGGCCCGCGGATCGCGCACGCTCCGGTCGAGGATCTGCTGTTCGGCTTCGCGCTGGTGACCCAGACGTTGGCATGGTGGGTCTGGTGGGGGCGCCGGCTGCGGGGCGGGCCGCCCGGCAGGCCTCGCAGCCGGCGGACCGGGGAGAGCCGGGAGGCCAGCGACAACGGCGACAACGGCGACAACGGGGTCAATGGGGAGAATCGGGGCATCCCGTCTCGACCCGAGGGCCGAGAGAGATCTCGGCGTACTTCGTGACGGAAACGAGCGAATTGGTCCCCTAGCGAGAATCCGTCGGCTTAATCTCGTCACGATGACGCATGATGGTGCGGGGGGCCCGGGATCGCCGGGACGTCACCGTTCTCCCTGGGGGCGTTCAGGCCGGATCCTGCCGATCCGGTGGGGACGCATCATCGCTGTGGTGGCTGTGTTGGTCGTCATCGTTGCGGGTCTGGTGGTTGTGCGTGGGCGGATGGCCGGCGACCATCGTGCGGGTTCCTCCGGAGGCAGGCCGGGTGCGCCGGTCGCAGCGCCGGCACCCACGCCCGGTGACGAGGACGGGCCGGCGGACGTGACGGCGGCCCCGGTCACTGCCCGGCCGGGTGCCGGTCCGGCCCTTTCCACCGCGTCCGCGGCCTCCCCGAGCACCGGCATCGGGTCGGTTTCGCCACGGGTTGCCCCGACCGCCGCGAGGCCGCGGACCGGACCGCCGCCCGGGTCACCGGCCGTCCCGGTCGCTGCGCGGCCCGCCGGCCCGGCCCTAAGCCTGAGCTCGACCAGGGTCGACCTGGGTGACGTCGACTCCGTCTGGCGGCTTGACCTGCGTGGCGAGGGCACGGCGCCGGTCGACGTCGTGATCGGCGCCAGCCCGTCCTGGCTAACCGTGGTGCCCGGCCGGTCGCGGATCGATCCGGGGGCCGTCGTCCCCCTGGTGATCACTCTTGATCGGGCGGCGGCACCGTCCGGACCGATCGATGTGACCGTTCCAGTCAGGCCCCGCAAGGGTGATGGCGGGGGCGACGTGCGGGTCACCGCCAGGGTCGACGGCTCGCCACAGGTGGTGTCGATGGTCGCGGCGCCGACGACGCTGTACCCGTCCGGCTGCGCGCCGGCCGCGAGGGTGACCGCGTCCCCGGTGACCGCGTCCCCGGTGACCGCGTCCCCGGTGACCGCGTCCCCGGTGACCGCGTCCCCGGTGACCGCGTCCCCGGTGACGGTGTCCACGGTGACGGTGTCCGTCGTGGACGCGACCGGCATCTTCGCCGCGGAGCTCGTGGTGAACCTCCCCGACGGAGGCAGGGCTAGTGTGTCGCTGGTCCTTGACCGGGCGACGGGTAACCGGTCGACGTGGTCCGGCCCGGTGGGCCCGGCCCGTGTGGCCGGGGCGATCACCTACACGGCCACGGTGACCGATCTCGACGGGCGGCGCTCCCGGGCACCGGGATCCCTCACCGTTCTGCCCTGCCCCTCCTGACCGGCGCGGTGACGGNGACGGCGGTGACGGCGGTGACGGCGGNGGGNAAGTATGGCGCCGCCCNGNTCGGGGGGTACCGGGCGGCGCGGTATAGCATGACAGGTTGGCCGGGACGCGCCAAGGTTCCGTCGGGTGGCGCAGGCCCAGAGACGGGTGCCGCAGGCCCGGGGCGCCGCGGTACGCGATGCACGCGCCGTCGGGCGCCGGAGAAAACGGGTGGGTGAGGTCGTGGACGCTGCTCTCGGGGATGTCGGTGTGCCGCGTCAGACCGGGCCGCAGCCGGCCGTGGAGCGGGCCGGCCGGGACGGTGCCGCGCGGTGGCGTCGGCCCCTGCCACCGGTCGAGCAGGTGCGTCCGGGACTGTGGAGTATTCCCGTCCCGTTGCCCTGGGCCAAACCGGCGCACGTGTTCGTGTACGTTTTCGAGACCTCCACGGGCCCGTTCCTGATGGACGCGGGCTGGGACTTCGACGAGGCGTTCGACGAGCTGCAGGCCGGACTGGCGATGATCGGGATGTCGGTGGCCGACGTGCGGGGCGTCGTGGTGACCCATGCGCACCTGGACCACTACGGCCTGGCGAACCGGATCCGGGAGGCATCCGGGGCGTGGGTCTCGTTGCATCGCCTGGACGAGGCGATGCTCCGGCACTTCGAACATGGTTACGCCGACCGGATCTCCGAGCTGATGATCCGGGCCGGGGCGCCCGCCGAGATGACCGAGCGGCTGCTGGCGGGCTACCAGCAGCCGGCCCCGGGCCTATCGCGACCCGACATCCTCCTCGAAGACGGCGACCGGCCGGACATCCCGGGCTGGGATCTCACCGCGCTGTGGACACCGGGCCATTCGCCGGGACACCTCTGCTTCTGGGAGCCGACCAACCGGCTGCTGTTCTCCGGGGACCACGTCCTGCCCTCGACGGCGGTCGGGGTATCCGCGCCGGAGGAGGCCGTTCCTGATCCGCTGGGGGACTACCTGCGTTCGCTGGCCCGGCTGCGGAGCCTGCCGGCCGAGGAGGTGCTGCCGGCGCACGAGTACCGGTTCACCGGGCTGGAGCGCCGGCTCGCGGAGCTCGACGCGCATCACGCCGGCCGGCTGTCCGAGGTCGTCGAGGGACTGCGCGCGGGTGCCTCGCGGGTCTGGGACGTCGCCGGATACGTGACCTGGCATCGGCCGTTCCGCAACCTGCGGGGGGTGGCGCTGCAGAACGCCGTGATGGACACGATGTCGTACCTCGCGACGCTGGAGGCAACCGGCGCGGCGCGTTCCGAGCCGGGAACACCAGACCGGTGGCGCCTGATCGAGCCGTAGGGCCCGCCGGTCGGCAGGGCGGGGACCATTCGTACTAAGGTGAGGATATGACCTCCGTGTCGCTGTCCAAGGGCGGCAATGTCTCGCTGAGTAAGGTCGCCCCCAACCTCACTGCCGTGACGGTGGGCCTGGGGTGGCAGGTGCGGCAGACCACCGGTGCCGCCTACGATCTCGACGCCAGCGCGATCATTGTGAATGACGCCGGCCAGGTCCTCTCCGACGGCTATTTCGTGTTCTTCAACAATCTGGTGAGTCCGGACGGTGCGGTGAAGCACCTGGGTGACAACCTGGTCGGTGGCGGCGGCGGTGACGACGAGCAGATCAACGTCGACCTGCGGATGCTGACCCCGCAGGCGGCGAAGGTCGTGTTCACCGTGTCCATCTACGATGCCGACTCGCGTCGGCAGGCCTTCGGCCAGATCCGCAACGCGTTCATCCGGGTGACGGACGCGACGAACGGCGCGGAGGTGGCCCGCTACGACCTCACCGAGGACGCCTCCACGGAGACGGCGATGATCTTCGGTGAGCTGTACCGCTACGGTGGGGAATGGAAGTTCCGCGCTGTCGGTCAGGGATACGCCTCCGGGTTGCGCGGGATCGCCTTGGACTTCGGCGTCAACGTCTCCTGACCGCCCGGGCCTCGTGACCGCCCGGGCTCAGACCCGGCGCCATCCGGTTGCGGGGCGGGCGTTGCCGATCGTTGGCACGATCCGGGAGCGGGCACCTCGCGGCGCGACGACCATAACGCGCACAGAGCGTGTGTTGGCGTCGATCCGGTAGAGGATCCGCCAGGTCCGCCCGCTGGCCTCGTGCATGCCGACCTGCTCGCCGGGGATCGGAGTGCCGGCCTTGCGCGGATCGTCGCGCAGGGCACCGTCGAGGAACCGACGGACCTCGCCGCGGGTGAGCTCGGCCAGCTTCGACAGGTCCCGCTCGGCCGAGGCGGACAGCGTCACCTCGTGCTTGTCACTCACCGCCGGCTCCAGCCCCGGCGGCCAGCCGTCCCCCGGCGGCCGGAAGCGGGGAAAGCTCCACGTTCTCCACGTGAAGATCCTATGCGCCCGCCTCCACCGGGGCTCGTGCTTCTCGCCCCCGTTGCCGGGAATCGTTGCCGGGAACTGAGAAGTCCTTCCGCGGTCCGGATGAACCGGGCGGCATGGGCGGTTATGCGGGTATGCGCTTCGGAGATGACGACACCATTCGCCGCATGCTCACCGACACCGAGGTCTGGGCGGTGGTGGGGCTGTCCAACGACACCCGCCGGACCGCCTACAGCATTGCGGACTACCTGCGACGGCACGGCAAGCACGTCGTGCCGGTGCATCCTTCGGCACCCGTGGTCGCGGGGGAGCAGGGATACGCGACGTTGAGCGAGATCCCGTTTCCCGTCGACGTCGTCGACCTGTTTGTCCGGTCGGAGCTGGCCGGCCCGCTCGTCGACGAGGCGGTGAAGATCGGCGCGAAGGGGGTCTGGCTCCAGCTCGGTGTGCGGGACGAGGCTGCCGCGGCGCGTGCGGGCGAGGCCGGGCTGGACGTCGTCATGGACACCTGCCCGGCGATGGAGGCACCCCGGCTGGGGCTCGGCTGGAGCCGTTGATCCCCGGCTCCTCCGCGGGCGCCCGGCGCGATCGATTGAGCAGCACGAACCGGCGGGTCGCGAGCGCGGCGGCAGGCGGGAAGAGCACGAGGACGGGGAGCAGGTAGCGGTAGTCGAAGCACACCGTCGCGGCCGGGACGATGAGCGTGGCGGCCCCGGCCGCCACGAGGAGGGCCATGTCCGCCCGCAGCCGTCGATCTTCGGCGGCCCGGTCCCGCAGGCCTCTCCGGCGCCGGGAGCCACGGTTCCCCGGCGGCGCACGGCGGTCCCGTCCCGGGATCATGATCGCGACGACGGCAAGGATCACCATCCCGGCCAGGGCCGGACCGGGCGTGAAGACGAGATGCTGGTAGCTCCGCAGGAAACCGGCGGACGGCTCGCGGATGACGCGGCTGGGCGCGTCCCCGTGGAAGCCGAGCAGTGGCTCGCCGTTGTGTAGGTAGCGCGGTTCGTTACCGGTCGGGAACCGCCAGGTCGCGTCCGGCCAGTCACGGTGCCCGACCGGTCGGCCCGGGGCGAAGTAGTGCGCGATCTCCCCGCCGACCATCCGGGCGTAGTCACCGAACTGATACCGGATGACCTGGCGGGTGAAGTCGCGCAGCAGCGCGTCCCGCTTGTCGTCGGGCATGTCGAGCCGCCAGTGCGGGCTGTTGCCGTTCCAGACGTAGTAGCTGGGATCGGGCCGCCCCGCCACCGGATGCGGGGAGCACAGGACGAGCTGGCGCGTGCTCAGGTGTAGGCGATCACATTCGGCGATCGGTGCCACCCGGCCGTACATCCACACCGCGTCCCCACCGGTGAGCGCGTACTTCCCGTGCGCGTGGTGGAACCAGCCCGCGTATCCGACGAGTGGAACGGCGAGCATCACGGCGAAGGCGGCGGGCCGGAGCCATCCGACGCGACGAAGAAGCAGGTAGCCCACGGCGAGCACACCCATGGCGACCCCGATGGTGCGGACCAGGCCCGCCCCGCCCAGTAACAGGCCGGCGAGCCCGCACGCCCACACCGACGGTCGNGCCGACCAGGTCAGGGCGATCATCGCGGCGACCAGCAGGACCGCGAACAGGGTCTCGGCCATCACGTAGTGCTCGAGGACCAGCTGGTAGGCGTCCAGCAGGACCGGCGCGGCGGCGAGGGCCGCCACCGGGGCCGCCACTCGGCGGTGGACCAGCAGGACGTAGATCCCCACCCCGAGCGCCAGGCCCGCGACGTGCTGGACCACCGTCACCCACCACAGGTCGCCGGTGTGCGACAGCAGGCGCAGGAAGGCCGGGTATCCGGCCGGCCGCATCGGGTCGGGCGCGTGCAGGGTGGAAAGTCGCAGGTAGGCGTAGGAGTCTCCGCTGAACTCGAACGCCGGCCGGTAGGCGTACCCGGTGACCACCCGCAGGGTCATCCCGGCGACCAGGAGAACCGCGAAGGGCAGATGCCGCGCGACCGGCCGGGCGGGTCGGGCCGGCCGGGCGGGTCGGGCCGGCTGGGCGGAGGCCGGACCCGATTCACGGCGCCGCGCGTTCGGGCCGTAGAGCGGGCCGGGGTGCTCCCCGGACGGCACCCGGCCCGGGGCGGCGAGGTCATCCGCGGGGTCATTCCCGGAGGCGGGGTCATCCCCGAAGACAGCGGGATCGCATAGGGAGACGGGCGCGGCGTCACCGGGCAGCGGTGGAAAGCGGCGTCTGCCCGAGACGACCATTCTGCCCAGGACGGCCATGATGAATATCCGCCGTTCTCAGAACCTGACGACCTCGGCCGGGTGTTCCGGCGCCTCGAAGCACAGGCCGAGGCCGGGCGTGTCGGCCCGTGGACCGCTCGCCTCGGCCTGGGTGGAGCCCGCGCCGGCACTCGCACCCGCACCCGCGTCAGGGCCCGCGTCAGGGCCCGTGCCGGTACCCGTGCCGGTACCCGTGCCGGTACCCGTGCCGGTACCCGTGCCGGTACCCGTGCCGGTACCCGTGCCGGTACCCGTGCCGGTACCCGTGCCGGTACCCGTGCCGGCACGGGTACCGCGGGCCGACGCCCGCTGATGCCCCCCGCTGGGTCCGGCGGTCAGCAGCCGCAGGAAGAAGGATCCGAAGGCGGTCTGCGCGCCCAACACCATCAGCGTCATCGCGAGCAGGGCCGGGCGCATCTCGTTGAGCGGTCCGAGATTGTTGACCAGCCAGCGGACGAGGACGACCACGTCCACGACAAATCCGACGATGAACAGGCCCGCGCCGAGCGCAAGCCCGCGTTCGAGGGTGAACAGGCGGTGGATGAGCGGCAGCGGCCAGCGGCGGCGCTCCTGCCAGCCGAGGGCGTGGTTGTGGACGTCGGCGCAGACCCCCAGCAGCACCAGTTGCCAGCCGAGTAGCGCCAGCAGCGCGAACAGGATCGAGAAGTGCAGGTCCAGCCGGTGGAAGCCGAGATTGAGCGAGCCGGGCAGCAGCGCCGCCTGGCCCACGATCCCGAGCGCCAGCAGCACCAGGCCGGGCAGCACGAACAGGTGCCTCGGCGCCAGCAGCAGCATGAACCGCAGGTGCCGCCAACCATCCCGCAGGGAGTGCAGCTTGGAGGCCCCGACCCGCGGATGGTAAGTGATCGGCACCTCCTCGATCCGAAGCTCGGCGCGGCCCGCGGCGATCACCAGTTCGGAGGCGAGCTCCATCCCCTCGCAGCGCAGCTGCATACGCAGGTACGCCTCTCGGCTGAAGGCCCGCATGCCCGAGTGCGCGTCGGAGGAACGGACGTCGAACAGCCGGTTCAGGNTGCCGGTGAGCACAGGGTTGCCGACGTAACGGTGCAGCCAGGGCATCGCTCCCGGCAGGATCTCTCCAGCGAAGCGCGACCCGAGCACGTAGTCGGCCCGCCCGGCGCGCAGCGGAGCGAGCAGGACGCCCAGATCCGAGAAGTCGTAGGAGTCGTCGGCGTCGCCCATCACGATCAGCCGGCCTCGGGCGGCGGCGAACCCGGCCAGGTAGGCGTTGCCGTAGCCGCGCCGGGTCTCGCGGACGACCCGGGCACCTGCGGCTGCGGCGACGTCCGCCGACCGGTCCGTGGATCCGTTGTCGACAACGACGACCTCGCCCGCGGCACCCGCGGTGGCCAGTCCCGCAAGGGCCTTGCGCACACAGACGCCGACCGACTCCTGCTCGTTCAGACACGGCATGACGACCGACACCTCGACCGGCTGTCCGCCGGCACGCGGGCCGAAACCCCCGCCGGTGGGGATGCCCCCGAAGGCGTCGGTACCGGTACCGACACCCGTGGCACCGTCCATCGTCCGTACCCCCCCTTGTGGCCGGGCATGTCCGGGTCCGTGGCCGTTCACCGGTGCCTGTCCGTGGCTCTGCCGTGTCGATGCCCGGTCGCCGGGGACAACGGGCGCCGTTCATGCAGGTGGGCGCATCAGCGGAACCGGCCCACGTCATTGTTGCGGTCAGGATGGCGGAACCGCTCGGCCACCGCCCCGTAACCTACCGATCCGATGGTCCGGTCCTGTTACCGGTATCTCGCTGTAGACACCCCGTGGTCCGTCCGGCTGGTTCCCGATGTGCCGCGTTTCGCATCCGCGCTGGTCACGGCCGTTGCCCACGCTGACTTGCGAGTCAAGGGTCGCAGACACGTCGGCCCCTTCACACGCGCCTCGGTGTGACGCTTCTTACGGAGAGGCGTAACGTCTGGTGCTCGTGCAAGCTGTTCGCGTTTCAGACCCGGCATCGGCGTCCCCGGTGCCCACCGACGACCCGGAGCCCTCCTCGCCCGAGCCGTCCTCAGTTCCCCTGCCCGCTGACGCCTCACGCACAGCCGCGCTCCGGCGACGTGGTTGCCCGCACTGTCCGCCCTGCCCCACGGCGGACAGTGCGGATCGCGACGCTGCCCGGGTGGCCAGCCAGCATTGGGACCAGGGCTGGATCCTGCTGTGTAACGGGGTGATTCTGTTCGAGGACACCGGCGAGATCCTGCCGACAGGTCGCACCGTCGAGCCACGACGGGCGCTGCCCCGGCCCGGGGGCGTGGCACGGCCGCCGGCTCCGAGATGGGCGAGCCAGGCCCCGGTCGCGTTCTGACGGTCGCGTTCTGACAGGCGCGGCCTGACAGCGAGCTCCTTCTGCTCGCTCCTTCCGTGGAGTTCGGGAGGATGTGAAGTTCATCCCAGTTGATCTGGGTGTCCCCCTTACGGGTACGGTGCCGGCGTGGCGTCAAGGTCGGTGACGAGGCCGGGAAACGGGACCG
Organism: Frankia sp. Allo2; assembly: GCF_000733325.1. Lineage (NCBI taxonomy): Bacteria > Bacillati > Actinomycetota > Actinomycetes > Frankiales > Frankiaceae > Frankia > Frankia sp. Allo2. The sequence continues at coordinate 15,363 of NZ_JPHT01000012.1, read as the reverse complement.
CTCCCCGCTGGCCCGCGGAGAACCGGGTCGGTCGGCGCGTCCGGATCCTCATGCGCCGTGACATCGCGCTGGGCCGGACGTTCCTGCACGCCTTCACCAGTGCGGACCGGTCGCTTTTCGCGGCGCTGGCCGGCGGCAGACCGCTGCTCGACCCGGCGCTGCCGCGGCTGTCCCACGCTGCCGATCATGGTCTGCTCTGGTGGGGGGTGGCCGGGGCGCTCGGTGCGACGAAGGGACGCCGTCGCCCGGCGGCCGTCCGTGGCCTGCTCGCCCTGGGAGTCGCGAGCGTTCTCGCCAACGGGCCGATGAAGGTGGTGTTCCGCCGGGACCGCCCACCGACTCACACGATTCCCCCGCTGCGGCGGCTTCGCGAGGATCTCACGACGTTCTCGTTCCCCTCTGGGCACGCGGCGTCGGCAGCCGCCTTCGCCACCGGAGTCGCGTTGGACGCACCCGGCGCGGCGGTGCCGGTGGCTGTGCTCGCCGCCGCGGTGGCGTTCTCCCGGGTGTACGTCGGGGTGCACTATCCCGGGGACGTGGCCGCCGGCGTGCTGCTGGGGATAGGGGCGGGCCTGGCGACGACGAAGGTGATGCCGCGTCGGCCGTGGGCCCCCGCCCGGGCCAGCCCCGCGTCGGCGTGGGCGCCCGCCCTGCCCGACGGCGACGGCCTTACCGTGGTGGTGAACGCCCGTTCCGGTCCGGGTAACCACACGGACCTGCTCGCCGTGCTGCGGGCCGACCTGCCCAGGGCCCGGGTCGTCGAGGTCGACGCGGGCGGCGACGTAAGAACCGTGCTGAGGTCCGCGGCGGCGCGGTCCCGTGTGCTGGGCGTCGCCGGCGGCGACGGCACCATCAACGCGGCCGCCCAGACCGCGCTGGCGCACGGCGTGCCGCTGGCGGTCTTCCCCGCGGGCACGCTCAACCACTTCGCCGCGGACGTCGGACTCGCCGGGGCGGGTGACTCGGTGCAGGCGATACGGGAGGGTTCGGCGGTCGCCGTCGACATCGGCCGGGCCGAGGGCATCGGCGCGACGTTCAGTCGGTTCTCCCGCATCTTCGTGAACACCGCGAGCCTCGGCGGTTACCCGGACATGGTCGCCATCCGTGCGCGGTTCGAGCGCCGCATCGGCAAGTGGCCGGCGATGCTCATCGCGCTGAGCTGGGTGCTGCGCCACGAAACGCCGTTCGAGGTCGAGATCGACTCCGAGTACCGCCGGGTCTGGCTGATCTTCGTCGGCAACGGGATCTACCAGCCCGACGGGTTCNCCCCCNCCTNCCNCNCCCGCCTCGACGAAGGGCTGCTGGACCTGCGGGTGGTCGACGCCGCGGCGTCGCTTGCCCGGCTCCGGCTGGTGGGGGCGGTGCTGACCGGCCGTCTCGGGCGCAGCCGGGTGTACGAACAACACACGGTCGAACGGGTCACGATCTCATCCCGTCAGCCCGGCCCGCTGCCGTTCGCCTGTGACGGCGAGGTCACGGAGGGAGTGGAACGCATCGTCATCACTCCGGGCGGAGCCCGACTGATCGTCTACCGGCCGCGGCGGCCCGGCGCATCCGGCTGAGCCGGGCCGGTGGACCGGCAGCCGGGCGGACCGCGGCGGCGTCAGCGACCGCGGCGGTGCTGCAACGGGATGAGCGTGTGCAGCGGGCTGGTCAGCCGGGTGAACTGGTCGGTATCGAGGAGATCCTCGACGAGCAGCGCGCAGGCCAGGTCGGCGCACAGCTCCATGNCCCGCCGGTCCTCGCTCGAATCGGTGCCCCGATGGCCGCGGCAGTACGGGCACAACCGCCAGAAACCCTCGGCGGCGCTGCGCCGGACCAGGGTCCACACCCGGCGACGCCCGGTCACCACGGCGCTCGCGAAGGCGGCGTCCATCGCCATCTGATGCGCGGAGTCGTCGCGGGTGAGTGCGGACACCAGCAGGCCGTCGAAGACCTCGAGGCTGTCCGGATCGTGGCAGCGCCCGGCGAGGACCGGGAGTGCCGCGAGAACCCGCTTCACGTCCGCCGCGGCCGGGCCGAGGTCGGGTTCGTGCGAGCGCGCGCGGGGGTAGACCGTGCGCCACGGACGCATCAGTGCCGCGTACTCCGCGCGGCCGAGGATGGGCCGGGAGTAGGAGGCGGCGACCGCGTCGCGCATCGCGCGCAGAGCCGTGGCGGCGATCGTCGGTTCGACGGTGACGTACTCCGCGCCGGTGAGGTCGTCGGCGTAGATCGCGCTCAACGCGTCGAAGGCGGCCAGCACCTCGACGATCAATGGAGAGTCGGGGGAGAGCGCCTTGTCCCGGGCAGCGGCGAGGTACCCCGAGTTGCGCCAGGCGGCGGCGAGCGAGACGAGCTCCGTGTCGGTGGTGTGGACGAGTTGGGCGAGGATGCCGAGAATGCCGCGGAGGTTGGGATGTTCCTCCAGCCGCTCGATGCGACGGGCCCGCAGGATCATGCCGCCGTCCCGTCCACGCGGCTTGCGACGCCGCACTGGGACCGCCGTGGGCTCACCGCGCTCCCGCCTGTCCGCGGTTCAGGTGATGCCGCCGCGGGTGCGGTGGTCGTCGCCACACCATTCACCTCGTCCTCCTCGACCGTCGCAGCAGACGCCGCGCGGGCCTCGTCACGACCCGCAGCCGCGCGCCGGCCGGTCGGCTGGTTATCGGCTGGCCGGCCGGCTCCTGATTGACCTGACAATTGACCTGACAATTGACCTGACAGCGACCTGACAGATGCCTGACCGTACCGGACCGCGACGTGGCCGTGCGATGATCGGCAGGCGGGTTTTCGTTGCTCTCCGACACCGACGGGGGCCGGGAGTACGTGCCGGAGGGCTTCGCCGCCGGCGGTTTCACAGCTGGTAACGCCGCGTGACCAACCTTTGGACATCACCCTCGAGAGACTAGTGTCCGCGGCGGCGATGCGGAACTCAACGCGTCATCAAGTGGAACATGGGGTACCGCGAAAGACCCGGGGCGTAACCGAATCGGGGACGGCGGTGGACCCCGATGAAGCCGAGCGCGGTGGAGTTCATCACGGACAGTGCCGATGCGCTGGGTAACTCCTCCGGGGGGTCCGGGCCGGGCCCGCCGGAACCGGGCGCGCCTGGATGCAGGGGGGCAACGCGGTGGGCCCGGAGAATGAAACCCGAGGCCGCGGGGCCGAGATCGGACGCCAAGGGGTTCGGTGCGCGGCCCGCTGCCCGGCCGGGGTGGCCCGGAGGTACCGATCCGAATGCGGTGGGCCGGATGGGCCGGATGGGCGGGCCTGGAGGCGATGGCCCGAACGCGGTGGGCCGGATGGGTCGGTCTGGAGGCGGTGATGCGGGCGCGGTGGGGCCGGACGGCCCGGCGGCTCCGGTGCCGTGGGATCCGGTCCGGCGGGNGCGGNGTGGTGGGCTCCATCGCGCGGGCCCCACCTTCCGGGCCCCACCTTCCGGACCCAGCCACCCGGGCTCCGCGCCGGGTGGGCCACGCGGGGGTCCGGTCCGGCACCGTGACCTCGGGCCCCGGCGCCGGGGAGCCCGCAGGTGGCTCCGTCGGCGCCGGGGAGGTCCCGGATGGCCCGAAGGCCTGGGCAATCCGGGACCTGAGTGGTCCGGGGCCTGAGTGGGTCGGTCAGCCCGAGATCGGCCGCTCGTCCTGCTCGGCGCCGGCCACGATCCTGATGCCGGCCACGATCGCCTCGGGCCCGTCCAGGCCGGCCTTGTCGGCACGCAACCCGAATCGCCTGATCGCGTCCCCGACCGTGGTGGCCTTGACCTCACCGGCCCGGACGAGGGCTTCCAGGGTCGCGACGACGATCGACTCGGCGTCGACCTTGAAGTGCCGGCGCAGGGCGGCCCGAGTGTCGGAACGGCCGTACCCGTCGGTGCCCAGCGAGGTGAACGGCTGCGGAACCCACCGGGAGATCTGGTCGGGCACCGCGCGCATCCAGTCGGAGACCGCCACGACCGGGCCGGCGGCCCCTTCGAGGGCACGGGTCACGTACGGCACGGCGTCGTCGGCCTCGGGGTTGAGCAGGTTGGCGCGGTCGCAGTCGAGCGCATCTCGCCGAAGCTCGTTCCACGAGGTCACCGACCACAGGTCGGCGGCGACCCCGAAGTCGGCGGCAAGGATCTCCTGCGCCGCCAGCGCCCAGTGGATGGAAGTCCCGCTGGCCAGCAGTTGCGCCCGCGGCGGGGAGCCCACGCCGGCCCCCGCCGCCGGAAGCCCGCCGGCCAGGTCCTCAGCCGAGCGGAACCGGTACATCCCGGAGATGATCTGCGCCGGGTCGAGACCCGCGGGCTCGGCAGGCTGCGGCACCGGCTCGTTGTAGACAGTGAGGTAGTAGAAGACGTTGTCGTCCCGCTCGCCGTACATTCGGTCGAGCGCGTCCCGGACGATGTGTGTCAGCTCGAAGGCGAAGGCGGGGTCGTAGGCCACGCAGGCCGGGTTAGTCGACGCCAGGAGCAGGGAGTGGCCGTCCTGGTGCTGCAGGCCCTCGCCGTTGAGAGTGGTCCGACCGGCGGTCGCCCCGAGCAGGAACCCGCGGCCGAGCTGGTCGCCGAGCGCCCACATCTGGTCGCCGGTGCGCTGGAAGCCGAACATCGAGTAGAAGACGTAGACCGGGATCATGTGCTGCGCGTGGGTGGCGTACGCCGTGCCAGCGGCGATCACCGAGCCCATCGACCCGGCCTCGCTGATGCCCTCGTGCAGCATCTGACCGGTCTCGGACTCCTGGTAGGACAGCAGCAGTTCGCGGTCGACGGCCTCGTAGCGCTGCCCGTGCGGCGAGTAGATCTTCGCCGTCGGGAACATCGCGTCCATGCCGAAGGTGCGGGCCTCGTCGGGGATGACCGGCACGAAGCGCGCGCCCATCTCCTTGGTCTTCATGAGGTCCTTCAGCAGCCGGACGAAGGCCATCGTCGTGGCGACGGGCTGTTTGCCGGAGCCCTTCCGGAGTTCGTCGAAGATCTTCGCTGGCGGTTGGGGGAGCGGCTTGGCCCGCACGACCCGACGCGGGATCGACCCACCGAGCGCGGCCCGGCGTTCCCGCATGTACGCGATTTCCTCAGAGTCCGGCCCCGGGTGGCAGTAGGGCGGCAGGTCACCCGACAGGGCCGAGTCCGGGATCTCCAGATAGAGCCGGTCGCGGAACTCCTTGAGCTCGCTCTTGGTCAGCTTCTTCATCTGGTGGGTGGCGTTGCGGGCCTCGAAGTCCTTGCCCAGGGTCCAGCCCTTGATGGTGTGCGCGAGGATGACCGTGGGCTGGCCCGCGTGCTCGGTCGCCGCCTTGTAGGCCGCGTAGAGCTTGCGGTAGTCGTGGCCACCGCGGGAGAGCTTGCGCAGATCGTCGTCGGAGAGGTCCGCGACCATCCGGCGCAGCCGGGCGTCCGAGCCGAAGAAGTGCTCCCGGATGTATTCGCCCGACGACGTCGAGTAGGTCTGGAACTGCCCGTCCGGCGTGGTGTTCATGCGGTTTACCAGCACGCCGTCGGTGTCCTTGGCCAGCAGCGGGTCCCAGTCGCGGCCCCAGACCACCTTGATGACGTTCCAGCCGGCGCCCCGGAACAGCGACTCCAGCTCCTGCATGATCTTGCCGTTGCCGCGGACCGGGCCGTCGAGGCGCTGCAGGTTGCAGTTGACCACGAAGATGAGGTTGTCGAGCTCCTCGCGGGCGGCCACGCCCAGCGCGCCGATTGACTCCGGCTCGTCCATCTCGCCGTCGCCGAGGAACGCCCACACCCGGCTGCCCGAGGTGTCCTTGATCTGGCGGTTGAGCAGGTAGCGGTTGAACCGGGCCTGGTAGATGGCGCCGATCGGCCCGAGTCCCATCGAAACCGTGGGGAACTCCCAGAAATCAGGCATGAGCCGAGGGTGAGGGTAGGACGACAGGCCGCCCGACTCGCCCTCGCGCCGGAAGGCGTCGAGCTGCTTCTCCGTCAGCCGGCCTTCCAGGAAGGCGCGGGCGTAGATGCCCGGGGACGCGTGACCCTGAATAAAGATCTGGTCACCCGAGGCACTTCCCGGCGAGGAACTGAGATGGTCCTTGCCGCGGAAGAAATGGTTGAAGCCCACCTCGTAGAGGCTCGCGCTTGAGGCGTAGGTCGCGATGTGACCGCCGACATTGAACGCGGGGCGGTTGGCGCGGCTCACCATGATGGCCGCGTTCCACCGGATATAGGCCCGGATGCGGCGTTCGATGTGCTCGTTGCCGGGGAACCAGGGCTCCCGCTCCGGGCTGATGGTGTTGATGTAGTCGGTGCTGGTGAGACCGGGAACACCGACCGCCTTCTCCCGGGCCCGTTCGAGGAGCTTCAACATGAGGAAGCGGGCCCGGCCGCGGCCGGACTCCTCGATGACGGCGTCGAGCGACTCCAGCCACTCGCTGGTCTCGGAGGGATCGATATCCGGCAGCTGACTCGGTAGCCCATCGGTGATGACCGAGAACTTCCGGGGTGTGTCCTGCGCCACGCCTTCTCCTGCTCCTCGAGCTTCCCGGGGCCGTCACGACCATGCGAAAAGGTCCTGATCGTATGACCGTCGGCCCAGTGGTCACTTTCGCAACGTACCGGGGTGGAAACATGCATGATCAATGCGCCGCCGCATCCCGGCCGCTCGCTCATCCCATACGACGCCTGTGCTCTGGGTGATGGCCGACCCTCGGTGGCCGAGAGGGGGGTCACCCGGAGAACGGGCCTGTCATGGACCATCGTGCTCTATCGCAGCTGCCTCGTCACGTACGTCTTGTTACTTCCGGGTCGGGACCTGGGCGATGTGCGGTGCGTTGTTGGCATGTCGTCCGTAGTGCGGCCGATGCCGGGCCCCGCCGTGGTGGACAATCACCCTGATGGAGACCCGGATGAAGACGACGACGCTGTCCGTGCGCACCGGCCGGCGAGAAAGTGTGGTGGACCTCACACCCGATGCGCGGCGGTTCCTTGCCGGTTCCGGTGATGGGTTGCTGTCGGTCTTCGTGCCGCATGCCACGGCCGGCGTGGCCATCTTCGAGTTGGGCTCCGGTAGTGATGCCGACCTGCTCGCGGCGCTCGCGGATCTGCTCCCCGCCGACGGCAGATGGCGCCACGCACATGGAACGCTCGGTCACGGCCGCTCGCATGTGATGCCGGCCATCATCCCGCCCTCGTTGACGGTCCCGGTGATCGACGGCCGCCTCGCGCTCGGGGTCTGGCAGTCCATTGCGCTGGTGGACCTCAACGTGGACAACCCCGATCGAACGGTCCGGATGTCGTTCCTGGCGGGATGATTCCGCTCTCTCCGGGGTACTGGCGGGGNGNCACATCAGGCTGACCACGCCGTCGCTTGTCCACAACCGACGGCGTGGCACTTGCGCAGTCACCGGAAGGTCCGGTGGACTAGGTCGAGGCGCACCGATCGATGAGGATCATCATTGGATGCGTCCACCGAGACGGGACGCCCTCGCGGCTACGCGGAGCGTCGACATACGAGCAGGAGGTAGTGGAGGGTGAGTCCGACCGCGGCGAACGCCGAGGGTCAGCGCCGAGCGGAGCGGCTGGGAGTCTCCGCCGGGACCCAGGTGCAGTCGCTCAACGAGGACGACGACATCGCCCAGGACCTGCTGGACGCCGTCACGAGCGCCAGCGGGACCGAGCTTGTCCCCGAGGACTCCGACGACGTCGTCGACATCGTCCTGCTGTGGTGGCGGGAGGATGACGGGGACCTGGCGAACGCCCTCATCGACGCACGGCGGCAGCTGTCCGACGACGGCGTGATCTGGCTGCTGACGCCCAAGGCCGGGCGTGCCGGCCATGTCGAGCCGAGTGACGTGCTGGACGCGGTGCCCACCGCGGGTCTCGTCCAGACCAGCACGTTGAGCGTCGCCCAGGAGTGGTCCGGCCAGCGGCTGGCGGCGCCGAAGTCGCAGCGGGTGCGTCACCGCTGACCCAGGGTGCCCGGTCCGGCCCAGCTGGGCCTGGCCGGTCCGGGCCCGGCCGGGCCTGGTCGGTTCGGCCGGGCCTGGTCGGTTCGGGCCGGTTCCCCCGGTTTCGGGGTCCGGGTCGAGGCAGGCGCGCACCGCCGTGCTCGCGTGCCTCCGGGACGTACGCGGGGTGTATGGGCGTCTCTCGCCGCCGTGGGCGGCGCTCCAGGTGGGCCGGGCGGCGGGCGGTCACCGGTAGGGCGGTCACCGGTAGAGCGGCACCTGCTGGCCCTCGACCGCCCCGGGGTAGCGGTCCCAGATGCGGTTGATTCCGAACTGCAGGACCAGCGCGCCGCCGCCGATGAGGAAGAGAGCGAAGGCCAGGACCGGATTCGTCTCGGCTACCCCGGCCGCACGCTGGGCGTCGCGGACGCGGGTGCCGAGCCGCCAAGCCGCGACGAACGGCGGGACGATGATTACCCAGCCGATCAGGAAGGCCAGCAGCGACAGCGTCGGGTTCACCTCGATGCGCCGGTCATACTCGGCGAGTTCCTTGTTCGTCCGGTAGATCCAGACGAACGGGTAGACACCCAGGGTGATCAGAGGAAGACCCAGCCACACCGCGAAGGGGTTACGCCTCCTCCCGAGTAGGCCGGACCCCTGGAACGTGTCGGGGGAACCAGGTGGTCCGGCCAGACCCGGTGTCCCGTAGTCGGGGGTGGCGGGGTAGCCTTGCTGCGGTTCGTGGCCGGTCAGAGACTCACGAAACGCATAGATCGGAAATCCGCCGGTGGATGTGCCCGGCCCGTCGATCGGGTGGGGTTCCCGGGCGGGGTATCCGTGCGGGGTGGAACTCTGATTGGTCAACGTGGCCCTGTCCTCATCGGTGTCCATACCAGTGGTGGCCGCGGGGCACGGCACCATGCCCCCACGCATGTCCGGCGGGTGCGGCTCCCGCGTCGATCGGCCAGACTAGGGCNCTCTGGCCTCNAAANCCCGCGCNCCCGCCGCATCGGGGTCACCGGACCGGGAAGGACACCCTTCGTCCCGATCTGATCGCCGTGATCTGATTGTCGAGCATGCGTGTGAACGTCCAGGTCGGGTGCGGTTCCAGGCGGTACGGCGGAGATCCGGAAGGTCGTGTAGGGCACGCCGCGGATGGGTGGCCAGCTTCGAGGTAGCCGGCAATGGCATGCTGGATCGGGACATCCATGCCGATCGGTGAGTACCTTCGCCGGATCTGGCGCGGGGCCCGCCGCCGTAGTGATCACCCGTTGTGGTCACCGGTCCCTGATCAGTTCCCCACCGTTGTGGAGAGGAAGAGCCCATGGCCGTCGAGGTTGGCTCCGTCGCCCCGGACTTCTCGCTGAAGGACCAGAACAACGAGGTTGTCACGCTGTCCGAGTTCCAGGGTAAGCGCAACGTGGTCCTGTTGTTCTACCCGTTGACCTTCACCGGNGTCTGCCAGGGCGAGCTGTGCTCCGTGCGGGACGATCTCGCTTCGTTCCAGAACGACGACGTCCAGGTGCTGGCCGTGTCGGTCGACTCGCCGTTCGCCCACAAGGTCTGGGCCGACCAGCAGGGCTACGAGTTCCCGCTGCTCGCCGACTTCTGGCCGCACGGCGCCGTCGCGAGCGCGTACGGCGTCTTCAACGCGGAGCGGGGCATCTCCCTGCGGGGCACCTTCGTCATCGACAAGGAGGGTGTTGTCCGCTGGAAGGTCGTCAACAACATCCCCGACGCGCGGGACCAGGCCGAGTACCTCAAGGCGCTCGCCATCCTCTAAGATCGTCCTTGCGGGAGCCGGCCTGCGTCTGGGGAGTCGTGGAGGGCCGGCTCCCGCCGGGGCTCGCCGCTGCGTAGTCTTAGTCGGCCTCGTCATCTCCCGGGCGCGTAGCTCAGCGGAAGAGCGCTCGCCTTACAAGCGAGTGGTCGCAGGTTCGATCCCTGCCGCGCCCACGGGCTGGTTCCGCATGCTTGTTGATCTGCGATCAACTGCGCCAGCAGCCGCGATGCTAGTCGGGGGACGACCCCCCGAACCCCCCGACGGGGCGCCTCTGGGGCCGGGAAATCCGACCGTTTGTAGCAACCGGTGTAGCACGCCTGCCGGGCCGCCGTCGGGGGGAGTGGGGCATCTCAGCCGCCGATCAGATGATCGTCGAGACGGGTGAGCGCGGCGCGCTTGGCCGCCACCTCGCCGCGAACGGCGGCCCGGCCGACCCGGCCGAGTTGGAACGCTCCCACGTCGAAGCCTTCCTGGCGGACTACGCGGCCACCCACGCCCCGGCAACCGTGTCCCTCGTCTTCCGGGCGTTGCAGCAGTTCGGCCAGTGGCTCGCCGAGGAAGAGGATCTCGACCGGTCGCCGCTCGACCGGATGCGCCCGCCCGTCGTCCCCGAACAGCCGGTGCCCGTTCTCACCGACGATCAGATCCGGACTTTGCTCGCCGGCTGTGCCTGCCGGGACCTGGTGTCCCGCCGCGACGAGGCGATCATCCGCCTGTTCATGGACACCGGTGCGCGTCGCGCCGAGATCGCGAACCTCACCGTCGAAGACGTCGACTTCACCCAGGACGTGATCCACATCGTGGCGAAGGGCCGCCGGGCCCGTGCCGTCCCGTTCGGGACGGGCCAGCGACCCCGGGAGGCCGGGCCGGCACACCACGCACGGAGAATGGGCAGCATGAAGATTCGGCTCGAAGGCAGCGACCGTGCTCGCCGAGGTCATGGATGTGATCAGGGTGTCGTCCCCGGAGGGGGACCGTCGGTACAGCGCCGTCCGGATGCACCTCGAAGTGCGGCTTCGGGCTGGCGGCCGCGGCGAGGCGGAGGACCCGGCCGCGTAAAGCCTGTTCGACACGCTCCGCCAGGCCACGGAGGCGGTCCGGTCTGTGTGCGCCGACCGTGGATGTTGACCTTCCCGGCTCCGCGAAGGTCAACATCGGCCACCCGGGGGTTCTTTCGCAGTTCCTTCGCACTTCTTTCGCAGCGAGGGAAGGCGGGCCGACCGCGGGTGTTCTGAGTGATCTTATGGCCACCCATACGATCACATGCGGCCTCCCGGTTCGGCCGCTCAGCCTGTGTCGGCGGGGGCGCTGGCCTGCCGGCGAGCGGCCCAGTCGTGGCGGGTGATCGCGTAGATGTTCCGGGGTCTCCCGCCCCGGTCTACCGGACCTTCGGCCAGAGCGAGGCCGAGCTTCTCCGCGACACGGATCGAGGCCGCGTTCTCCGGGTGGATGATGCTGATCAGCCGCTCCCGGGCCAACACCTCGAAGGCATACTCCAGGGCCGCAGCGCCGCCTTCGGTAGCGAGGCCCTCGCCCCACCGTTCCCGGCGGATGGTCCAGGCCACCTCGGTGCCGGGCCAGCCGTACTCCTCGTACAGCCCCACCCGGCCCACGAACTCGCCGGTCGTCCGGTCATGCGCGAGCCACATCCCGAACCCCTGCAACGCCCAGTGCCCCACCTGGAAAGCGAACATTCGCCAGACCGCGCCCTCGTCTGCCGGTGAACCGGTGTACGCGCTCATATCCGGGTGGGCTGCCATCGCCGTGTACGCCGGGATGTCCACGGCTGTCCAGCCGCTGAGGCTCAGCCGGCGGGTTGTCACGGTCGGCACGTAGACCTGGGGCGTGGGCTCGGCCAGTTCCAACGTCATCAGCCCATCAAAGCGGGACGCGGGGCGGTAGTGAGCTGTTCCCGGAAAGAGGTCACCTCCGGCACCGAGCCGTACCCGGAGAGATCGTTGACGAGGCGGCAGGCGCGCGTAACGACGGTGTGCGTAGGCCGGTCCGCTACCAGCTCCAATGCGCGGCTGCCAAGCATCGCGGCTTCCGCCGGGTCCGGACGCTCACGGCGAAGCAGAGTAGTCGCCAGGACCATAAGGGCATGGCCGTGGTCCTCGAAGCCTGTGGCCCGGCCGCTATCGAACGCCTCGACAGCCTGACGCGCGAGCGGCTCGGCCTCCGTACCAGCACCCAGCCGGGCGAGCAGCCCGGCGGTGAACCAGTCGGCGTTCGCTCGGCCGAACGGGGAACTCCCCGGCCGTGGTTGTGTCTCGATGACGGCCGCATTCATGCGTGCGAGCGCCTCCCGCGTGGCCGTCGGGTCGCCGAACGCGGCGTAGGCGCGGGCCTCGTAGGCGAACAGGCGGGCCCGGGNGTAGGGGNGATCCGCGACTGCCCCAGCCTTACGGACGATCTTCGCCGCCTCGTCGTACTGCTGCCTGTAGAAGCACAGAGTGGAGTCCATCGCGGCAACAGACGCCGTCAGCACATCGTCATCGATCTGTTCGGCGTGGTCCCGGGCTTGGATCACGAGTTGCTGGGATGCGTCCTGGTCGCCCATGTTGAAGGCAAGCCGGGCGAGCATGTAAGCGGACAACCCAGCCACACGGGTCAACTTCGCGTGTGCGCGTGGCTTGACCCCGGATTCGATGTGCTTCTCCGCAGACTGCCAGGTCCTGAACACCTCGGGCGCGAGCGCGTCGTGAGGCGTGCTCGTGAAGGCGGCTGCGTGACGGTCCACCGCCCCATCAAGGCTGGCGAGGGTCAGCGCATCAGGACCGAGCCGCGCGCGCCGCCGATAGGTGTCGGCTGCAAGGGCCGCGGTGAGCTCGAAGAACGTTCGCCTGTCCGTCCCCCTCNCCTCCCCTTCCGACTCTGCGGCCTGCGGCTCGGGGATATCTACCCCCGCCGCGGCGGTCAACTCGGTCAGCCGTACCGCCTTCTGCGCCGCGCGGATTCGTTCACCGAGGTCGGTTAGCTCGCTGCGGGTGCCGAACACCTGGTCGTACGCCTGGAGGATGTCGCGGGTCGGGAGCCGGCCGCGGTTGCGGATGGCGGAGGCGTTCTTCCGGTTGTGGGTGGTGCGTTTCTCCAGCTCAGTGCCTGTAAGGCCCTTCTCGGCCTGGAGCTGGCAGAACCGTTCGGCCAACTGCGCCTTCAGTGCCTCGACCCCATCAGCGTGCACGACGTTTCCCCTCGGCCGTCGGTGCGCCATGGGTGAGACATTTTTTCCCACCCATGGGACAGAAGATCTCACCCTCCCATCGAGGTGTCACGCGCTGTGTGATGGGTCGTGCGCGGAGGGACACACGCCGGCCACCTTCCCGGACCAGCAGAGGAGCGCATCGTGNCTTCCCCCATGCGGGCGCCAGGCGGGTCCGCCGGCCGGATGCCCTCCGCCTGCCACCGGGTCCGCCTTGGCCTGCCCCTCACCGCCGCGGGGCGTTCCCTGGCCGGGCAGGGCCCCGTGGCNGGGGCGGGAGGAGGGCCAGCCGCAGACGCGAGCGGCGGCCCCCNCCCGCCCCTCCCCACCCGGACACCGCAGGCCGTGTGGGATGCTGCGGTGGCTGACCCGGACGGGCCGCTGCGAACCCGGGTCGTCCGTGGGGTCAGGGTCGCTGAGGCTCGCCGGGCACCAGTCGACCCCGAGGGCGACCGGCTGTGGACGGTGGTCGTCCTCGACCACGACGACGACCCGGTAGGGACTGTCCTCGGCTTCCCCTCGCTGGACGCGGCCGACGACTACGCCGCGCGACACCCGGACATTCTGCGCTGGGTGTCGGTGCCGTCCCGGCCGGCGATCCCCGCCGGACTGCCCGGCCCCTGAGACGAGGGGCCGCCTCGTCGTCCACAAACCTGGCGGTCTCCTCCCGCACGGCCCTTCCACCCGAGGTGGGGCGCCTGTCGGATACAGGCGTCCCGGATTCCGGCCTGCGGGTGGGAGGCCCCACGTTCCCCGTCTGCCCCGGCGCCGACCCGCTCCGCCGCGGCAGGCGGGCCCCACCATGAGAGGACCCGTCCCGTGCAGCCGTCCAGCTTGGCCCCGGCCGACGTGACATCGCCGTGGCGCCGCCCGTCACGGATGAACCGGAACGCGGTCGACGTGGTCGAGGTAGCCCGCGGGGAGCACCGGGTCCTGATCCGCTCGTCCCTCGGCCCCCCGATAAGGATCACGCCGCAGGCGTGGGCCGATCTCGTCGCCGCGGTGAAACGCGGCGAGTACGACGACCTCTGATCGCGCCGCCGGGTAGCCGCCCGGAGGTAAACCTCAACGCGAGGGAGCACGATCATGACTGTTGTTGCTGAGGCCCCGACGTTCTTATGGCTGGAGATCACCGGCCGGTGCCAGCTCGCATGCGGCCACTGCTACGCGGACTCGTCGCCGCTCGGGGACCACGGGACGATGAGTGCGGCCGACTGGCGTGCGGTGATCGACGCCGCGGCCGAGCTCGGTGTGGGGATGGTGCAGCTGATCGGAGGGGAACCGACGCTGCACCCCGGCCTGGCCGGCCTGGTCGGCCATGCGCTGGCCGCCGGACTACAGGTGGAGATCTACACGAACCTGCTGCACGTCACGGCCGCCCTGTGGAAGGTCTTCACCCTGCCCGGGGTGCGGCTGGCGACCAGCTACACTACGCGGCCNACCCAGCCGGCCATGAGACGGTCACGGGCCGGCCGGGCTCGCATGCCCGGACCCGCGCGAACATCGCCGAAGCGGTCCGCCGCTCGGTACCGCTGCGTGTCGGCCTGATCGACACCGGTGCGGGTGCGGACATCGACGCCGCACACGCCGACCTGGTCGCCCTCGGGGTCACCGACACCGGCCGCGACCAGGCCCGCGGATTCGGTCGTGCCGCGCCGGCCGGCGTCGACGTGGCCGACACGTGCGGGGGCTGCGGGCACGGCACTGCCGCGGTTCTGCCGGATGGCACGGTGTCTCCGTGTGTGTTCACCCGCCATGCGGTCGCGGCAACGTCCGGCGGACCGGGCTCGGCGCGATCCTGGCCGGGGAGGCGTTCGGCGCCCAGGTCGAGGCGCTCGACCAGGCCCGCCGGCATGTCGGAGTGCCGATGGCGTGCAAACCGAACCCGAAGTGCGCCCCGGCGTCGTCGTGCGCCCCGTCCTGCACCCCGTCCGATACCGGTAACAAGGGGTCGAACTGCCAGCCGAAGGGGAAGTGAGCAGGCGATGAGGTGGGTGCCGGTCCGGGTCGACGACGCCTGGATGGGGTCGGTCTGGCGTGACGGCGCTGCACAGCTCGGGGTGCAGCCGCAGGGCGCGCCGGCCCTCAGCGCGTCCGGGAACGTCATCGGCGGGCCGGNCACCCNCCNCGGNGAGACGGCGNGGNTGCGGGTCGCCCCGTTCCTCGAAGACGCCATGGACGTGGAGCCGTGGCACGGTACCCGCGACGCCGGGCCCCTAATGGGACATACCGGGCAGCCGTGAGGCAGGCTCGGTTCCGGTAGCCGCCAGCAGGTGAGCACTCGAGGCCCCTGGACGCAGGACGAGTCCTAAGGTCAGACCGTGCCCCTGCCGGTGGTCGGGAGAGCGGACCACAGATGGGATGTCGTGCCCGCTGATCGTGGCGTGAGCACTTGACCATTAGGGCGTGGTGGATCTCCTGGAGGCTGCCGGACCTGGTGCCGAGAGACGGGAGACCCGGATGCTGTTCGTCGGTGACGACTGGGCGCAGGACCACCACGATGTGGAGG
>NZ_JPHT01000011.1:111210-138626 GCF_000733325.1 Frankia sp. Allo2 | reverse complement strand
CGGCGTTGCTGTGCCGCACCGTCGCCGGCCCGTAGCCGTCCCCGAGGTGGCGCTTACGGGTCACCGGGTTGACCTGCCCCACGGTCGCCCGCGACCCGACCCGCGCCGCCGCGACCGGCTTGGTCGCCTGCCCGAGCCACAGCACGAAGTCCCGGACCTCCGCCGGACTCACCCGGTCCCAGGCCACTCCAACCGCGACCAGAAACCGCCACCACCGCAGCAACGCCAGCGCATAGCTGCGCACCGAGTTCGCCGACCGGCCCTGCGCGACGAAGTCCCGTAGGAAGACCTCGACCGGCTCGACCGGCTCACCGAGGCCGTCGACCAGCCTCCACGGCACCACGCCGTCGGACGCGACCACGCTTCCCCACAGCGGAAGCCGGATCGCCTCGATCACCCGATGATCGCTGTCCTCAAACACCCAGCACCCTCCAAGATCAGAGAGATGCAGACTGTTCCGACCTGTCCGACCCTGCCCTACGACACGCCGTTCGACCTCAGGAAAGTCCGGTCAACAGTTCCGTAACGATGATCTTGTCGTAGGGGGCGTGGTCCGCGTCGCCGATGGCGCCGTCGCCGGTGACCACCCGCACTCGGTCGTAGCTGGTCTCGGCCAGGGCGCGGCGGGCGTGGTCAGTTCGAGCTGACCGAGCATCATCGCCACCACGGTCGGCACGGAGATGCAACTGGCGGGCCGGTCTGCGCCGGGCTTGATGGTGATCGCCTTGTTGGCGTACGCCTCCTCGACCGAGGCCGCGGGAACGAACCGGTGCCGGGGAACGGCCCGAAACGCCTGCTCGATGCGCTCGGAGCGCAGGTGACCAGCGGTGCGGATGTTGCTGATCATCTGCTCGCGCAGGTCCTCGGGGCGGGTGCTGGTGGCGTTGGTCATCCGGTTCCTTCGTGTGTGTACTTGCGGATACGGGCGAGTGCGTTGGTCCGGCCGTGGGCGGGACGGTGAGCAGGCAGGCGTCCCATCCGGTGCCCGGCGGCAGATCGGTGAGCGCGATTCCGGCGTCGCCTTCCAGCATCCCCCTCACCTCCGATAGTTTTCGGGCCGCCTGGGCGCGGCGGTGACGCCAGCGGTGTTCCAACCGGGACAGGACCTCGGCGAATTCGCCGCCGGGTTCGGTGTCGGCGAGTATCCGGCGGGAGACGTGCACCAGCCCGGCCCAGCCGTGGCACAGCGAGTCGTCGCCGAGTTGGGCGAGTTGAGCCTCGTCGGTGAGACACGCGACGAGCGTGGCCTTGGCGTCGGCCACCCTGTTCGGGGTGTCCAGTGCCTGGGCGGTCAGGTGGCGGGCGCGGGCCAGGCCGGGGGCGCCGTAGCACCAGGACGGGCGTTGCGGACCCGGCTGGTCGGCGGCGGCGTTGACCCATTCGAGTCCGGTCAGCCCGTTGATCAGGTCGAACTCCCGCAGCGCGGGCAGTTCGCCGCGGTCGATCCGCTCGTGCGCTGCCTCCAGGCGGGTGCAAGTGATCGCGGCGATGTGCTCGTCGAGGGTGTGCAGTGCGCCGGTGTAGACGGGCTGGCCGGCGGTGCGCAGCACGAATGCGACCGCCGGGGCGCCCCGGTACAGGCCGGCGCCCGTGTCCGCGGCCACGGGTTCGGCGGTCATGGCCTTGACCCATTGGTGGGCGGTGGCCCAGTCTCCGATCCCGGCGCGGGCATAGGCGATGTGCAGCAGCGCCAGCCCGGCGGCCCCGTCTGCCAGGGATTGACCCCCGCCGGGTGCGGGATGGTGCTCGGGCGGTGGCGTGTACGGGTCGGTGTAGGTCACCGGGCACCACTGCTACGGCGGGCTCGCCAGGTGAGCGCGGCTTGCCGGGCCAGGCGGCGGCAGGNGNGNTCGCTGTCCCGGTTGATGCCGACGGCCCGGTTGTGGTGCATGTGCAGCAGCGACTCCGGCACCACGTCGGTGTTCGCCTCCGGTGGCAGCGCCTTGTGGTAGCTGGCCAGCGCGTCGGCGCGGTTGTCCCACGCCGGCCCGATGTCGATGGTCCAGCCGGACAGCGACCACAGCCCGGCCGGGTCGGTGGCGAGCTGGGTCGCTCGCTCGGCCACCGCCCGGTCGAGGGCCGCAGCGGCAGCCGGGGCCGGCCGGGCGGCCAGCCAGTCCATCGCCTCGTTGGGATCGCCGAAGAACCCGCTGACGATGCCTACCATGTTCGCCACCACCAGCCCGAGGTCGACCTCGGTGGTGGGCTGGTGCCGCAGCAGGGCGGCCATGGTGGCGGAGTCGGCGGCGAAGACGTTCTCCGCGGCGTCCAGTGCCTCGCCATGCCCGTAGCGGCCGACTTCCGGGGAGTAGGTGTCGATCACCAGCCGCCCGGCCAGTCCTGCTTGGCGCATCCGCTGCGCCCACTCCCCGACCGCGTTCGAGTACTGCGCATAACAGTCGGGGGTAGTGCGCAGCCGCAGGCGCAGGTGGTCTGTCTCCTGTCGGCTGCGGTATCGCAGCCACCAGCACGCGGGTGTGTCGAGCGTGGCCAGCAGGCCGGGAAGCGCCTCGGCGACGATCTCGCCGATCCGTTCGGGATGGGTGAACAGCTTCGCCGAGAGCCAGGTGGCGTCCGGGGCGCCGGGCAGGTGCCCGTGTGTGTTCGTCACGACGGGTAGGAGGCCGTGCAGCGGGCCGGGTGCAGCGGGGCAGATGGTGACCGGGGGCAGCGCGATTTCGTGGGCGTGGCCGTCGATCCACCCGTAGTCGGCCGCCGGGGTGGCCGCGTACAGGATCGCCTGGCCGTGCCGTTTGAGGTGGGCGTGCAGGAGGGTGGCGTGGGCGGGCTCGTTGAGGGTGAGGCGCAGCGTGCGGTCCGCGTCGCGGAGCTCGACCACGTCAGGGCAGTCCCAGCGCAGTCCCAGCGGCGCCGCCACCGGTCGAGTACCTGCCTCCACTGGCCGGGACCGGCCTGGCCGGGTGGGAGGTCGTCGGGGGGCAAGCCGCCCCTGGGCCGGGGACAGGACGGTGCGCCGGTAGCGCACCCGTGGCAGGAACGGCAGCCGGACGCGCGGTCCCCAATCGAACTGGTACCAGGCGGCGGAGAACGCCCTGGCAGGTGTGCCAGGAACCGGGCCAGCGGCGGGGGNTGTTTNTNCCNTGCGNGNGNNNNGNANNCCTGCGGCTCAACCACTTGACGACGCGAGATGCTGACCAGGTGCAGCCGGTCGCGGGTCGCGGTGATGGCCAGGTCGTCCATCGTGAGCAGGCTGTCGTCGCCGGGCTGGCGGTGTTCGCCCAGCGGGAGCACGTGGTCGAGGTAGGCCGGGACGCGGCAGACGTTCTCCGCGTGCGGGTACAGCGGCCCGAAGGACATCTGCACCCGCAGCGCCCCGGCGGTGGCGGCGGGCAGTGCCCGGTACGCCCGCGCCAGGCCGGACCCGGTGGCCGTCGGGGTGAACCGGCTGGTGAGGGTGCCGGCGGAGCGGGCGGGCGCGACGGTGAGCAGGAAGTCGCCCCGATCCAGTGCTTGGGTGGTGGCGGCGTGGATGCGGGCGGACAACTCTACGTGTGGCGGGATGTACCGGTCGTCAAACGTTTCGCCGGTCAGCTCGCCGATCACGTCGTCGGTCAGGATGATCTCGCGGGTGCCGTCGGCCATCGCCTGCCAGGTCAGCACCAGCAGCCGCTCGTCGCGCTCGGAGATCCCCGGTGGCGGCGTGGGCAGCACGCTCCCGCGATACCCCACCGGATACCCACGCAGTCGCACCTGAACGGCTCCCGCTCCGGGCCTGCACCGCGCCGTGCCGTCACCAAACCGGGTCAGCTAGTAAAACCTTTGGCTTCCTATTGAAATCTAGGCCGAAAATAGGATGTCATACTAAAATCTTCGATGACACCCNACAGCGGGGACGGGCTGTCGTACCTCGTGTCGTGTATCAGGCGTCGTGTACCAGACCGGGTAGCGCCATCGGGTAGGTCGTCGAGACGTTCCGCCCAGTTCCTTCGTGTACCCACAGTGACCGAGGGCGAGTGACTCCATAAGAGCTTACGAAGCAGAACGTCATTATCTCGCCCGTTTTGGCGGTGTACTGACCGGTTGATGGCGCCAATGCGGCTCTCGATAAGCTCGGGTCACGGCCAGGCGATAACACGGTGCGTATCGATCGGGCGGGTACGTCGCCCACCGGGATATGCCGCTGCTGGCCTACCCGGGAGCGGATGGTAATGTCCGCCTTGTCCTAGTCCGCTGTTCTGGCAAGCAGCGGGTCCAACTGACCAAGGCACATCGCGGTTCTCGGTGCTGGCGCGCTCCGGGAAGGTAGGCGATCGTGCTGGGGGGTGGCGCGGTCTGAGCATGACAGGTGGAGCAAACCGTGACATGCCCTGCCGGGGACACGCCCTCGGTTGATTTTGTATCCGCTGCGCCCGTGGTCGAGCTGGACCGGCCATACAGCCAGCAGCGCTGGTCGCTGATGCTCCCGCACCGTGATCGGCTCATCCACATAGCCCGTAGGCGGTTGCCGAGCAAGGCCGACGCGGAGGACTGCGTACACGAGGCATTCATCCGCGCCGCCGGATTTCGGGATCTCGACGCGAGCCGGGTCGGGCAGTTTCTGACGACGACGGTGCTACGTCTCTGCGTTGATCACCATAGAGCTCGTCAGCGTGCGGAGCGGGCGGTCGTGCGCGGCTATCTGCAGCCGTGGGAGCCGGCCCCGGACGACGCCGTCTGTGACCGTGCGGAAGCCCGCTGGCTGCTGGCCCGGGCCGGGGGACTGCAGGGCCGGGAGCGTGAGGTGATCATGGCTCGGGCGGCCGGGAAGAGTACCCGGGAGGCGGCCGCGGATCTGGAGATCAGTCTCAAGGCGGCCGAGGGAGCGTTCACCCGCGGACGTGCCCGTCTTATTTCCTTCTCTCGGAACTGATGCTCCGCAGCCGCAGGCCCCGCGGGGTCGGGTGGAAACCGGCGCGCTCCAGGGCGGCACCCAGGGTGCTGCCGACGATCGTCTGGCCGTCCGCCTTCTCCACCGTGAGCCTGCCGAGCAGGCCGTCCCGCACGGCGCGGGCCAACGCCTCCACCGCCGGGGCCATCCGATGGTCGTCCTCGGTCCATGACAGCAGGGAACGGCCCCCGCGTTCCACGTAGAGGATGAGTTCCCCGTCGATGATGACGACCATCGCGCCCGCCTTGCGCCCCGGCCGGTGGCCGGCGGCGCCGTCCGCGTCATCCCCCGGTCGGGTCGGCCAGGGCAGCGCGGCACCGAACGGGTTGGCCGGATCGGCCGCGGCCAGGACGACGGCCTGCGCGGACGATGAGCTCGGTGGGCCGGCCGCCGGCTGCGCCCAGGCCGGGGCCGCCTCGGCGTCCCGCTGTGCCGCGGCGATGGAGCGCAGCCGATCGACCGCTCCCGGGACGGCGAACTGGGCCGCGCCCAGGGACTCGACGAAGTAGCCCCGGCGGGCGCGGCCGGCGTCCTCGAAGGCGCTGAGGACCCGGTAGACCCCGGCGAACCCGCCCGGGTGCCGCTCGCCGGTCACCGCGCCGCGGGTGACGATGCCGTGGCGCTCGAGCAGCGCCTCGGCCAGCGCGTGGGCGCGCCGGGTCGGGTCGGTGTCCCGCTCGGGCAGCAGCGACCAGCGGCCGGCGGCCGTCGGGGGGCCGGCCCGCCGCGGCATCGCCGGCCGTCCGTACCGTGCCGCCCGGGGACGGGGGGCACGGTACGGACGGCCGGCGGAACCCAGCAGGGCACGCAGCGGGGCGAGGGTGTCGTTGGTTACCCGCCCCGCCCAGACGAGATCCCAGAGCGCGGTAGCGAGCGCCGTGTCGTCGAGCGAGCCCATCCGGTCGGACAGCGCCCGGAAGAACAGGGCCGCCCCGCCGGTGAGCGCGTCGAGAATCGCGGTGTGCAGCGGACCCGAGGCGATCTCCGGGTCGGGCGGAGGCAGCAGCAGGGGCGCGGTGTCGGCGAGGACCAGGGTCAACCAGCCGTCGTCCCCGGGCAGCCCGCCGGCGCCAGCCCAGTGCACCTCGCCGGCGGAGCACAGCTCGTCGAGCATCGTCGGTGAGTAGTCGGCGACGCGGGCCGGGAGGACGAGCTGTTCCCATGCGCTCGCCGGGATCAGCGCGCCCTGCAGCTGCTCGACGGCGCGCAGCACACCGTCCACCCCCCGGCCACGTCCGCTGGTGACCGACTGCCAGGCCGGCAGGAAGGCACCGAGGGTCCGGGGCGGCACCGCCTCGACCTCCTTGCGCAGGGCGGCAAGGCTGCGTCGTCGCAGCGCCCGCAGCACGCCCGCGTCGCACCACTGCTCACCGCCGCGGTCGGGATGCAGCTCACCGCGGACGAGGCGGCCGCTGCGGACCAGCCCGTCCAGGACACCGGCGACCACCGCCGTGCCCAGCCCCAGCCGGGCGGCCGGTTCCTCGGTGTCGAACGGTCCGTGGGTACGGGCATAGCGGGAGATCAGGTCGCCGAGAGGGTCACGCACCGGTTCGGTGAAGGCGTCGGGAACTCCCACCGGCAGCGGTACGCCCAGGGCGTCGCGCAGCCGGCCGGCGTCCTCGATCGCGACCCACCGCTCCTCGCCGGCGATACGGACCCGCAGGGCCCGGCGGGTCTGTTCGAGCTCGGCGAGCCAGCCCGGGGNGGCACCCCGGGCGACCGCCTCCTCGGTCGTGAGGTCACCGAGCATTCGCAGCAGGTCGGCCACTCCCTCGACATCGCGGGCGTGGCGATCCGGGGCGAGCCGCGTGAGCTGGGCGGCGACCTGCGCGAGCGCCGCTGGATCGATCAGCTCCCGCAGGTCCGCCTCGCCGAGGAGCTCGGCCAGCAGGGAGCTGTCCAGCGACAGCACCTGCGCCCGGCGTTCGGCCAACGGTACGTCCCCGTCGTACATGAAGGCGGCGACGTAGCCGAACAGCAGGGCGGAGGCGAACGGAGACGGGGACGGCGTCTCCACCTCCACCACCCGCAGCGTGCGGGCCGACACCTCGCGCATCAGCTCCGCGAGCGCCGGAACGTCGAACACGTCCTGCAGGCACTCTCGCATGGTCTCCAGCACGACGGGGAAGCTGGCGAACGTCGCGGCGACGGACAGCAGCGCTGCGCTGCGCTGGCGCTGCTGCCACAGCGGGGTCCGCCGCCCCGGGGTCCGGCGGGGCAGCAGCAGGGCCCGCCCGGCGCACTCGCGGAACCGGCTGGCGAACAGGGCGCTGCTCCCGATCTCCGCCCGTACGATCGCGTCGATCTCGTCCGGCTCGAACAGCGCGAGATCGGCGCCGGGCGGCTCGGCGGCATCCGGGATCCGGGCGACGATGCCGTCGTCGGTGTGCATGATCTGGACGTCGACCCCGTACCGCTCGCGCAGCCGGGCGCCCAGGGCGAGCGCCCAGGGCGCGTTCACCGGAGCACCGAACGGGGAGTGCACCGCCAGGCGCCAGTCGCCGATCTCGTCCCGGAAACGCTCCACGACGATCGTCCGATCGTCGTGGAGACGGCCGACGGCAGCCTTCTGCTCGTCGAGGTAGCGCAGCAGGTTGGCGGTGGCCCGATCGTCGAGGCCGGCGGCCCGGACGCGGTCGGCCGCCGCCTGCGCCGGCAACCTGGTGATCTCGCGCAGGAACGCGCCGAGCGCGCGGCCGAGTTCGGCGGGTCGGCCTGGGGCGTCGCCATGCCAGAAGGGGAGCCGGCCGGGCCGTCCCGGAGCCGGCGTCACCAGGACCCGGTCGGCGGTGATCTCCTCGATGCGCCAGCTGGATGAGCCGAGGAGCACCACGTCGCCGACCCGCGACTCGTAGACCATCTCCTCGTCGAGTTCCCCGACCCGGCTGGAGCGCTCCCCGACGAGGAAGACGCCGAACATGCCCCGGTCGGGAATGGTGCCTCCGCTGGTCACGGCGAGCCGCTGGGCGCCCGGGCGGGCGGTGAGGATCCCGGTGACGCGGTCCCAGGTGATGCGGGGGCGCAGCTCGGCGAACGTGTCGGAGGGGTAGCGGCCGGCGAGCATGTCCAGGACCGCCTCGAAGGCGGAGGTCGGCAGCGTCGCGAACGTCGCGGTGCGCCGGACCAGCGCGCCGAGCTCGTCAACGTGCCAGTCCTCCATCGCCGTCATTGCCACGATCTGCTGCGCCAGCACGTCGAGGGGGTTGCGCGGGTACCGCAGCCGCTCGATCGCCCCCGAGCGCATCCGCTCGGCGACCACGGCACATTCGAGCAGGTCGCTGCGATGCTTCGGGATGATGACGCCGCGACTGGCGGCGCCGACCTGGTGGCCCGCGCGGCCGGTGCGCTGCATCCCGGCGGCGACGCTCGGCGGGGACCCGATCTGCACGACCAGGTCGACGGCTCCCATGTCGATGCCGAGTTCCAGGCTGGAGGTCGCGACGACCGCGGGCAGCCGGCCAGCCTTGAGATCCTCCTCGATTCCGGCCCGTTGCTCGCGGCTCACGCTGCCGTGGTGGGCCCGCGCGATCTCCGGCCAGCCCGCCGTGCCGCCGCCTTGGCCCGAGGCGCCCATCAGCGCCGCGGGGGACGTCCGGCCGGCTTCCCCCGGCCCGTCCCCGGCCACGGATTCGTCCGCGGNGGNGGCCGCGGCGAGCCGCTCGGCGTACAGCTCGTTCAGCCGGGCGCAGAGTCGCTCCGCGAGCCGGCGCGAGTTGGCGAAGACGATGCTGGCGGAATGAGCCAACACGAGGTCGAGGACACGCTGCTCGACCGCCGGCCAGATCGACGCTCGGTGCGGGGCGGAGGCCGCCGAGCCGTCCGGGGACCCGTCGAGGAGCTGTCCGCCGAGCTGGGTCATGTCCTCGACCGGCACCACGACGTCGATCTGGAGGGTCTTGGCCGCGGGCGNGCGGACTACCGCCACCGGGGCCGTTCCGCCCAGGAATCGGGCGGCCTCCTCGACCGGCCGCACCGTGGCGGACAGGCCGATCCGCTGGGCCGGGGTGTCCAGCAGGGCGTCCAGACGCTCCAGGCTCAGCGCGAGGTGGGCGCCGCGCTTGGTGCCCGCCACCGCGTGGACCTCGTCGACGATCACTGTCCGGACGCCGCGCAGCGACTCCCGCGCGGCACTGGTGAGGATGAGGAAGAGCGACTCCGGGGTGGTGATCAGGACGTCGGGGGGCCGGGTGCCGAAACCGCGTCGTTCGGCGGCGGGGGTGTCGCCCGACCGCAGACCCACGGTCACGTCCGGCTGGGGCAGACCGAGCCGTTGCGCGGCGGAGCGTATCCCCGCGAGCGGTGCCCGCAGGTTCCGTTCGACGTCGACGGCCAGCGCCTTGAGTGGGCTGACGTACAGCACCCGGCAGCGCCGGGTGGGCTCGGCCGGCGGCGCCGAGCGGGCCAGGGTGTCCAGCGACCACAGGAAGGCGGCCAGTGTCTTCCCCGAACCCGTGGGTGCGACGACCAGCGCGTTGCCGCCGGTGCGAATCGCCTCCCACGCGCCCCGCTGGGCGGGGGTCGCGGCGGTGAAGGCCGCGCCGAACCAGCTCCGGGTCGGGGCGGAGAACGCCGTGAGCGGATCCGGCGGATCGGGGGAAGCGAAGCTGGGCACGTTGACCAGTCTGCGTCGAGGGACCGACAACCTTCCGCCGGTGTGGTTCATGACGGGCCCGCCGTGGGGCCCGGCCTCGACCCGGTCGTGCTTCCCGCGGTCGTGCTTCCCGTGGCCGCGGTTCCGCCGGTGGGGACCCCCGGTGGGGATCCCCGACCAGGACCCCCTTGGGTGGTCCCGTCCCGTCCGGACGGTGCACACTGGCGAAGTGCGGTTGACCGAGTTCTGGGCGAAGATGAACACACGGTTCGGTTCCGCGTACGCGGAGTCGTTTGCGCGTGATCATGTGCTGCCCGGTCTCGGTGGCGCGACGGTCGAGGTGGCCCTGGCCCGTGGTGACGATGCCAAGACCGTCTGGCGGGCCGT
This sequence comes from Frankia sp. Allo2, assembly GCF_000733325.1. Lineage (NCBI taxonomy): Bacteria > Bacillati > Actinomycetota > Actinomycetes > Frankiales > Frankiaceae > Frankia > Frankia sp. Allo2. The sequence continues at coordinate 128,760 of NZ_JPHT01000011.1, read as the reverse complement.
GTGCGAGGAGTTCGATGTGCCGGCGCGGGAGCGCTGAGCCACCGTCCGGCGTGTCGTCGGGTCGTCGAACGCATGTTCGTCTAGAGTCGTCCTCGTGCGGCTACTTGTCCACAGATCATCCTCGACTCTCGAAACTGTCGGACCCACGGCCTAACGTCATCCTCGTGGCCAAGACTCGACGACCTCAGCATGGAGTAACTCCAATGGCAGGACTCGACCGTGAGAAGGCGTTGGATAACGCCTTGGCGCAGATCGACAAGCAGTTCGGCAAGGGATCGGTCATGCGGTTGGGGGACGACACCAGGCCGCCGGTCCAGGCCATCCCCACCGGTTCGATTGCTCTGGATGTCGCGCTCGGCATCGGCGGGCTGCCGCGGGGGCGCATCATTGAGATCTACGGCCCGGAGTCGTCCGGGAAGACGACCGTCGCCCTGCACGCGGTGGCGAACGCGCAGGCGGCTGGTGGTATCGCGGCGTTCATCGACGCCGAGCACGCGCTCGACCCCGAGTACGCGGGAAAGCTCGGCGTCGACACCGACGGTCTGCTGGTCTCCCAGCCTGATACCGGCGAGCAGGCGTTGGAGATCGCGGACATGCTCGTCCGGTCTGGCGCGCTGGACATCATCGTCATCGACTCGGTGGCCGCGCTGGTCCCGAGGGCCGAGATCGAGGGCGAGATGGGGGACAGTCACGTCGGCCTCCAGGCCCGCCTGATGTCCCAGGCCCTGCGCAAGATGACCGCGGCGCTGGCGAACTCCGGTACGACCGCGATCTTCATCAACCAGTTGCGCGAGAAGATCGGGGTGATGTTCGGCTCCCCGGAGACCACGACCGGTGGTAAGGCACTGAAGTTCTATGCGTCGGTGCGCCTCGATGTCCGTCGTATCGAAACTCTCAAGGACGGCACGGAGGCCGTGGGTAACCGGACCCGCGTCAAGGTGGTGAAGAACAAGGTGGCGCCGCCGTTTCGGACCGCCGAATTCGACATCGTCTACGGAGGCGGTATCAGTCGGGAGGGTTCCCTGATCGACATGGGTGTCGAGCACGGCATTATTCGTAAGTCCGGTGCCTGGTACACCTACGACGGCGATCAGCTCGGCCAGGGCAAGGAGAACGCCCGGTCTTTTCTGCGGGACAACCCCGATCTGGCCAACGAGATCGAAAAGAAGATCAAGGAGAAGCTCGGCATCCTGCCCAGTCTCGAATCCGATGCCGTGGCGCCCGTTCCGGTCGATCTGTAGCCGATGGCAGGAGCAGATCCGGGGAATGCCGCGGCCGGTCCGTCATTCGCCCGGACGGTGGTCGTGGTGGACGGGGGGCCGCGGCCGAAGGATCCGATCTCGGTCGCGCGGGAGATCTGTCTGCATCAGCTGGCGACCAGAGCGAGGAGCCGAGCGGAGCTTGCGGCGACCATGCGGCGACGGGGGGTCACCGATGAGATCGCCGCTGTGGTCCTCGACCGGTTGGCCGCCGTCGGTCTAATCGACGACGAGGCCTTCGCTGCCGCCTTCGTCTCCTCCGCTCGGGCCCGTCGTGGGCTGGGTAGGCAGGCCCTGGCCACAGAGCTGCGTAAGCGGGGAGTGGATCCGGACACCGTCGAGGCCGCCATGGCGCTGGTCGGAGCGGACGACGAGGAGGAGAGCGCCCGCGAGCTCGTCCTTCGTCGGCTGCGGTCGATGGACCGCCTGCCCGAGCAGGTTCGTACCCGAAGGCTCCTCGCCATGCTGACCCGAAAGGGCTATCCGGTCGAACTGGCGGTCCGGGTCGTGAGCGAGCAGGTCGCTCAGGGGCCCGACGGCGGAGGTCGGATGGGCTGGGTGGTCGATGGCGACGAAGACGACGGCTCGGTGTGAGTGGTGGGGAGATTGAGCCTGGGCCGTCAATGTGCCCTTATTTCTTGACCAGGGATTGTGCGAGACCTAGTCTTTCTTGAAAGGTGACAGGACTCCCGCGGCGACGCGGTCTTGATAGCTCGTCCAACTCACACGGAGGCAGCCGCTGCGCGTGGGTGCTCGAAGGCGGTATGCCCGCCGGCCGGTCGACGTTGGATTGGCCGGTTCGGGAGGCCGTCCGGGCTCCATATCGCAATGGCGTAATCCGCGTGCTGCCCCTCTACGGCTGTGATCGTGCCGAGACGAGGGTCCTTCGCCGCTCCAGCCCGCCTGTGCGGGTCCGACGGAAGCGGNGGGAGCAGCGATGGAGGGCGTCCTCGTCGTCCTGTTGTCACTCGTACTTGTTGTCCTGAGCGTTCTGATCCTCGCCGTGGCGCGGTTGGTCCGGGCGACCCGGGTCGACAAGGTACCCGACCCCGCTCCGGTGGTGCCCCGAACCCCGGCCGCCCGGGGCGTCGGGGACGTGACGGGTCCGGCGGACTTTGACGAGGAGCCGACGGTCCGGGTCCTGCCCGCCCCCTGGGAGGGTTCCGGTGCTCCGGCCACGACGGACGCCGACTCACCCGCCGATCGGGACGGCACCGCCGCGCGGACCGGGGATTCGGCGGTGACCGCCGGTCGCTCCGACGGCGGCCTCCGCGCGGCTCATGGTGGTAGCGCGGAGGAGGCGGCGCAGATTGTGGCCCGAGCCGAACGGGAGGCGGCGGAACGGTTGGCGCGGGCTGAGCGGGATGCCGCCGAGATCCGGCGGCGCGGCGAGGAGGATGTCGCCCTACTGCGCGAGCGGATGCTCGCCGAGGCGGCGGTCGAAACCTCGCGAGTCCAGGCCGCGGCGAGAGAGTCCGTCCGCGCCGAGCAGGAGGCCGCCCGGACCGAGATCGCCGCGACTCGGGCGGCGTTCGACGGTGAGCAGCAGGCCTGGCGGACGGAACTGCAGAGCCGGGAGGTTGCGATAGCCGCCCGGGAACAGCGCGTCGAGGACCGGATGGCCAGCCTCGACGATCATGGTCGCCGGCTGGCGGACCGCGACCGCGACCTGCTCGACCGGGAGAACGACCTGACCCGTCGGACGGCCGAGGTGGCCGACCTCGAACGTGCCCGTCATGCCGCGCTGGAGCAGGTGGCCGGGCTCACCGCCGGGCAGGCCAGGGGAGAGCTGATCGCCGTCATCGAGCAGGAGGCCCGGCGGGAGGCGGCGCTGACGGTCCGCGAGATCGAGGCCCGGGCCGAGGAGGAGGGTGAGGAACGCGCCCGCAGGATCGTGACCACCGCCATCCAACGGGTCGCGTCCGACCAGACCACCGAGTCCGTCGTGACGGTCCTGCATCTTCCCGGCGATGAGATGAAGGGCAGGATCATCGGGCGGGAGGGGCGCAACATTCGGGCTTTCGAGTCCGTCACCGGGGTCAACGTGCTCATCGACGACACGCCCGAGGCGGTGCTGCTGAGCTGCTTCGATCCGGTGCGTCGCGAGGTCGGTCGCATCACGCTGGCGGCTCTGGTGTCCGACGGCCGGATCCATCCGCACCGCATCGAGGAGGAGTACGCCCGCGCCCAGCTCGAGGTGGCCGAGCGGTGCGTGCGGGCGGGCGAGGACGCCCTGCTTGAGACCGGCATCTCCGAGATGCACCCCGAGCTGGTTAACCTGCTGGGCCAGTTGCGTTACCGAACCAGCTACGGCCAGAACGTGCTCGCGCACCTGATCGAAAGCGCCCACCTCGCCGGAATCATGGCCGCCGAGCTGCGCATGCCGCTTCCACTCGCGAAACGAGCGGCTCTGCTGCACGACCTCGGCAAGGCGCTCACCCACGAGATCGAGGGCTCTCACGCGTTGATCGGGGCGGATGTGGCCCGTCGCTACGGTGAGGACGAGCAGGNCGTGCACGCGATCGAGGCCCATCACAACGAGGTCGCNCCCCGCTCGATCTGCGCGGTGCTGACCCAGGCCGCCGACCAGATCTCCGGTGGCCGGCCTGGCGCCCGCCGCGACAGCCTGGAGTCGTATGTGAAACGGCTCGAGCGCATCGAGCAGATCGCCGGTGACCGTCCGGGTGTCGACAAGGTGTTCGCCATGCAGGCCGGCCGGGAGGTGCGTGTCATGGTCGTGCCCGAGGAGATCGACGATCTCGCCGCCCATCTGCTCGCCCGGGACGTCGCCAGGCAGATCGAGGAGGAGCTCACCTATCCGGGTCAGATCCGGGTGACCGTCGTGCGCGAGACCCGTGCGGTGGGCACCGCCCGCTGAGCCGGAACGCGGCCGCCGAGGCGGCGGTCCTGGCTGCGGTCCAGCCATCGGGCCAGCAGCGACAGCAGCCCGTTGGTGACGATGTACATCACCGCCATGACGGTGTAAATGGGCAGGGCGTACCTGCTGCCCAGATACTCGACCGCCCCGCGCCCCGACCGCAGCAGCTCGCTGTAGGCGATGACGTAGCCCAGCGAGGTGTCCTTGAGCAACGTCACCAGCTGGCTCACCAGCGTCGGGCTCATCCGCCGGATCGCCTGGGGAAACTGGATGAGGCGGAAGATCTGGACCGGCCGCAGCCCGACCGCCGCCGCGGCCTCCGTCTGCCCCCGGTCGACCGACTGGATCCCGGCGCGGAAGATCTCGCTGAGCACCGCCCCGTTGTAGGCGGTCAGCCCGATGACCAGGGCCCAGAACGCCGAGAGCCGCCAGCCGAGCGCCGGCAGACCGAGGTAGGCGAACAGGATGAGCATCAGGACGGGCAGGCTGCGGAACAGCTCCACCAGCAGCGTGGCCGGGATGCGTACCGCCCGGCGCCGGGACAGCCGGGCCAGGGCAAGCAGGGTCCCCACCGCCGAGGCGAACAGCATCGCGGTCAGCGCGGCGCGCAGCGTGTCGAGCAGCCCGTTCCACAGCAGGGTGCGTAGCGCCGGCTGATCGACGAAGACACTCCAGCGCTTGCCGTCGAGCTGGCCAGAGTCGGCGAGGCGGAGCACCGCCAGCGTGACCAGCCCGACGAGGACAGCGGCGGCCACCACGCTCGCGATCAGGATGCGACGCCGACCACGCGGACCCGGTGGATCGGCCAGGATGATCTCGGTGCTCATTGCGCCCTCGCCACCCGTCGTTCGGCCAGGGACAGCCCGGCTGCCAGCACCACGGTGAGGATCAAGTATGCCACCACGCCGCCGAGCAGCACGGCGATCACCGCGTCCGGATTGGCGGTCGTGAGCCGTTGGACCATGCCGGTCAGCTCTTGGACGCCGAACGCCGCGGCGATCGAGGTGTTGCGGATCAGTGCGCTCACCACGCTGCCCAGCGGTTGCAGCACGTTGCGGAACGCCTGCGGAAGAATGATCATTCGTAGTGTCTGGGAGAAGGTCAGGCCCAGCGCACGAGCCGCTTCGGCCTGACCGAGGTCGACCCCATTGATCCCGGAACGCACCGCCTCGCAGACCAGCGCGGCGTGATAGATCGAGAGCGCGACCACCGCGAACGTGAAATACGAGAAGACGATGTCCAGCTGTGGCAGGACGAACACCACGAAGAAGAACACGACGGTCAGCGGGGTGTTGCGGACCGTCTGCACGTAGGCGGTGCCGGTCCAGCGCAGCGGGGGCACGGGGGAGACCCGCATCGCCGCGAGGACGGTACCGAGGATCAGCGCAGCCACGGACGCGAACAGGCTTAGCCCGACCGTCCGGCGGAAGCCCTCGGCGAAGATGTCGAGGTTGTCGATGACGGCGTCGATCGCTGTCCTCCCTCATGCGGTGGCGGGTGGACGACCGGTCGGCGCGGGTGAGGCCGACCGGTCGTGCCCCGAGCGATGATCGGCGGATGCCGTTCAGCCGGTGCCGGTCACCTGATATCGATCACCTGCTACCGGTCAACGGCCGCCGCTCAACGGCCCTCGACCCGCGGAGCGGATCAGGACGTGTACCGGTCGACGGCCGGGGGAGTGGGCACGGTCGGCTCCACCTTGCCGAGGGTCGAGGTGTACGCCTTCTCCCAGCGCCCGTCCTTGTAAGCGGCCTCGAGCGTGTCGTTGATGAAGTTCCGGAACGCGTCGTCACCCTTCTTGAGGCCGATGCCGTAGGGCTCCTTCGTGAAGGTGCCACCCACCACCTTGAAGGCGTCAGGGTCCTTGTCGACGAGACCCAGCAGGATGCCCTTGTCCGTGGTGACCGCGTCGACCTGACCGTTCTTCAACGCGTCGGCGCACTTGCTGTACACATCGAACAGCACGAGCTGGGCGGTGGGCGCCACCCGGCGGATGTTCTCGGCCGGCGTGGATCCGCTGACCGAGCACACCTTCTTGCCGGCAAGGGTGTCCTTGCCGGTGATGTCGGTGTTGTTCTTCGAGACCATGATGGACTGGCCGGAGACGTAGTACGGCCCCGCGAAGTCGACGACCTTCTTTCGTTTGTCGTTGATTGTGTAGGTGGCCACCACGAGGTCGACCCGGCCCTGCTGGATGAAGGGTTCACGGTTGGCCGACACTGTCTCCACGTAGGAGACCTTGTCGCGCGGGATGCCCAGGGCATCCGTGACGATCTTCGAGATCTCGACGTCGAAGCCCTCGGGCTGGCCGCTGAGGTTCTTCAGCCCGAACAGGTTCTGGTCGAACTTCGTCCCGATGATGATCTTTCCGGCGTCGTGCAGCCGGGCCATGGTGGTGCCGGCGGTGAAGGTCACCGAGGGGGNGGGNGTCGAGGNGTCATCGCCGCTGCTCCCACAGGCACTCAGTCCGAGGGCGGCGAGCAGCGTCGCGCCGGCGAGGAGCGCGCCGCCGCGCCTGCGGCGGCGTTCGCGTGACATCCCGCCGGAGCTCCCGTTGGGATGCCCGGCGGCGGGGCGTCGCGTCCGGCTGAACGGTGTACGCATGACCGATCCTCTCGCAGTGCTCCGGACCGCGGGTCCGGAGCAGGTGATCTGGCGTCGGGTGGTGTGTGTCCCCCTGAGGAACTGCGTCCCTCTGGTGGTGCGTGCCTGCTGGTGGTGCGTGCCTGCTGGTGTGCCTCCGGGTGCCGGCGGCGCGGTGGGCGGTGGGCGTGACCGGGTCGGGTCGGTGGAGGTTCAGTGCTGCAGGACCCGGGCCAGGAAGTCCCGGGCGCGCTCGGTCCGCGGCGCGGCGAAGAAACTCTCCGGCGGGGCGATCTCGAGGATGCGACCGTCCGCCATGAAGGCCACCCGGTCCGCGGCGGAGCGCGCGAATCCCATTTCGTGGGTGACGACGATCATGGTCATGCCGCTGGTGGCCAGCGACCTCATCACGTCCAGCACCTCGGAGATCATCTCTGGGTCGAGCGCCGAGGTCGGTTCGTCGAAGAGCATGAGCACGGGATCCATCGCCAGCGCCCTGGCGATGGCGGCGCGCTGCTGCTGGCCGCCGGAGAGCTGGCGGGGCAACCGGTCCGCCTTGTCGGCGATCCCCACGCGTTCCAGTAGTTCCTGGGCCCGGGCGCGGGCCTGCAAGCGGTTGTGCCCCAGGACCTTGACCGGTCCCAGGGTGACGTTCTCGAGCACCGTCTTGTGCGCGAAGAGGTTGAACGATTGGAACACCATTCCAACCCGTGATCGCATCCGGGCGAGCTCACGGCTCTCCGTGGGCAGGGGACGGCCCTCGAAGAGGATCCGGCCCTCGTCGATCGTTTCCAACCGGTTGACGCAGCGGCACAGGGTCGACTTCCCCGNCCCCGAGGGCCCGATGATGATGACGNCCTCGCCCGCCTCGACGGACAGGTCGACGTCGGCCAGGACCCGGTTGTCGCCGAACGACTTCCCGACGCCTTCCAGAGTCACCAAAGGCATGTCGACCTCCCGACACAATGGCGGTGTGGNGTTGGGCCGAGCGTCCCGGCGGCCTCATGATGGAACGGCCAGGCGCGCGGATCAGTCGTGGAGCCGACAGCTGGAGCGGTCGTCTCGCGCGGATTTCGGCGCACTGACGGGAACATTCGAGAATAGTATCCCTGCAGCTATGCAAATATATCGAGCGGGGTGTTGCCTGATATCTCGGGCGGTGTCCAGGCCGGGGTGGGGCGCCTCAGCTCCCGACGGGGAGGGTCCCGGCCCCGCAGGAGAGGCGGCCCGCGACGCGATCCCGTCCCCGCCGGACCCAGCCCAGACCCCAACCCAGCCCAGCCCAGACCCCAGACTCGACCCCGGACCCGGCTACGGCCCGGTGCACGCGCCGTAGGCTGGTCGGGTGAACGGCCGCAGCTACGAGGTCCGCACGTTCGGGTGCCAGATGAACGTCCACGACTCCGAACGGCTCTGTGGGCTGCTGGAATCCGCCGGCTACTCCCCGGTCGATCCCGGCGGCGAGGCGGATGTGGTCGTGTTCAACACCTGCGCGGTGCGGGAGAACGCCGACAACCGCCTGTACGGCAACCTCGGCCAGCTAGTCCCGGTGAAGAAGGGCCATCCGGGCATGCAGATCGCGGTCGGGGGCTGCCTCGCCCAGAAGGACCGGGCCGCGATCCTCGACCGGGCGCCCTGGGTTGACGTGGTCTTCGGCACGCACAACCTGCACCGACTGCCCGTGCTGCTGGAGCGCGCGNGGCACAACGCGGCGGCCCAGGTCGAGATCGCCGAGGCCCTGGAGGTCTTCCCGAGCTCCCTGCCGACCCGGCGGGCCAGCCATCACTCGGCCTGGGTCAGCATCAGCGTGGGATGTGACAACACCTGCACCTTCTGCATCGTCCCCAGCCTGCGTGGCCGCGAGCGTGACCGCCGGCCGGGCGACGTGCTCGCCGAGGTCGAGGCCCTGGTCGCGGAGGGCGCCCTGGAGATCACACTGCTGGGACAGAACGTCAACTCCTACGGGCGCTCGCTGGGCGATCCCGGTGCCTTCGCGAAGCTGCTGGCCGCCTGCGGTCGCGTCGACGGTCTCGAACGTGTCCGATTCACCTCACCGCATCCGCGCGACTTCACCGACGANGTCATCGAGGCCATGGCGACCACCTCGAACGTGTGCCACCAGCTGCACATGCCGTTGCAGTCCGGGTCGGACACCGTGCTGCGCCGCATGCGCCGCTCGTACCGTCGGGACCGTTTCCTCGGCATTGTCGAGCGGGTGCGGGCGGCCATGCCCGACGCGGCCATCACCACCGACATCATCGTCGGCTTCCCTGGCGAGACCGAGGCGGACTTCGCCGATACCCTCGACGTGGTGCGGGCGGCCCGGTTCTCCGGCGCCTTCACCTTCCAGTACTCGCCTCGCCCGGGCACCCCGGCAGCGACCATGGACGCCCAGGTGGACCGGGCGACCGTGGCCGACCGGTATACCCGGCTGGTGGCCCTGCAGGACGAGATCTCCTGGGCGGAGAACCGGGCCCTGGTCGGCCGGCGGGTCGAGGNGCTGGTCTCGGAGGGGGNGGGGCGCAAGGACGGCGCCACCGGCCGGATGTCCGGCCGGGCTCGGGACGGACGGCTCGTGCACTTCCGCGCGGACGAGGCCGCGAGCTCGTCCACCGGCTCGGGCCCGAGGGCGGGCGGCGCCGCGCCCGCGGTCGCGGTGGCGGTCGCGCCTACGGTGCGCCCGGGCGACGTCGTCGAGACGGTGGTGACGCGGGCAGCACCCCATCACCTCACCGCCGACGGCCCCCTGCGGTCCCACCGGGCGACCCGTGCGGGGGACGCGTGGGCGCTCGGGCGTGACGGTGACGGTGGCGGTGCGGCAGCCGCGCAGCAGCCGGCAGACGGACGGCCGATCGTCACCCTGGGCATCCCGTCCCTGCGGCCGTCCTCGCCCGATCCCGTCGGCCCGGCGTCGGCCGACGCGGCGTCGGCCGGCGCGGACGCCTGCTGTACTCCGGTACGTCGATGACCCTCGTCGCCGCCGCGGTCTGTCCTCATCCTCCGTTGCTGGTTCCCGAGGTCGGCCGTGGTGAGCCGGTCGAGGCGCGGGCCGTCGCGGTGGACGCGGTGCGCCTGCTGTGTGCCGCCGAGCCGGACACGATCGTGGTGGTGGGTGACGCGGCGACCGAGGTGTCCTACGGCCCCGCCGCGTCCGGGTCGCTGGCCGGCTTCGGGGTGGATCTCCGGGTGGATCTTGGCCCGACCGCGCCGGCCCCCGAGCCGTCGTCCGTCCTGTCGTCGCCCGCTCTACCGTTGTCGATCACGATCGGCGCCTGGCTGCTGGGCGTCGTCGGTTGGCCCGGCGCCCGCACCGCCGTCGGGGTGCCCGCGGAGATCTCCCCGGACGGGGCCGTCGCACTCGGATCGCGGCTGGTCGCGGGCTCCGCTCCGCAGGAGCGCCTCGCCCTGCTCGTGATGGGCGACGGCTCGGCCTGTCGCACGCTGAAGGCTCCCGGCGGGTTGGACCCACGGGCCGCGGCGTTCGACGCGACCGCCGCCGCGGCGCTGGCCGCAGGGGATCCGGCCGGCCTGCTCGCCTTGGACCCGGGGTTGGCCCGGGAGCTGCTCGCCGCGGGCCGGGCGTCCTGGCAGGTCCTGGCCGGCGCCCTGCTCGCCGCGACCCGGGACGGCCTGGGCCCGGAGTCCCTGGGCCCGGGGTCCCTGGGCCCGGGGTCATGGAACAGTGACCTCCGGTATGACGACGCGCCGTATGGTGTCGGCTATCTGGTTGCCCTCTGGACACGGGATGTTGCCGAGCGAGGATGAACGGGCAGGAGGAACCGCGCCGGGGACCGGTGGTGGCGGTCGTGGGGCCGACCGCCGGCGGCAAGAGTGACCTCGGCATCGAGATCGCGCTCGCCCTCGGCGGCGAGGTGGTGAACGCGGACTCGATGCAGCTCTACCGTGGGATGGACATCGGTACCGCCAAGGTTCCCGAGGCGGAGCGTCGCGGGGTGCCCCACCATCTGCTCGACGTGTGGGACGTGACGCATCCCGCGGACGTCGCGAGCTTCCAGGCGGACGCCCGCCGGATAATCGACGGCCTGCTCGCCGCCGGGCGCATTCCGGTGCTGGTCGGCGGTTCCGGGCTCTACGTCCGCGCGGTTCTTGACAATCTTGCCTTCCCGGGGACCGATCCGGGCGTCCGGGCGCGGTGGGAGGAGGAACTGGCCCGCGTCGGCGCCCCGGCGCTGCACGACCGGCTGGCCGCGCGGGCGCCGCAGGCCGCTGCGGCGATCCTGCCCAGCAACGGCCGGCGGATCGTGCGTGCCCTGGAGGTCGTCGAGCTCACCGGAACCTTCACGGCCACCCTGCCGGAGCACCGCTCGGTCTATGAGGTCGTGCAGATCGGCGTGGATCGCCCCGATCTCGACCAACGGATTGCGGACCGGGTGGAGAAAATGTGGGGTGCTGGTTTTCCTGACGAAGTGCGAAGGTTGGTGGAATGCGGCCTGCGGGAAGGCCGAACCGCGTCTCGCGCACTGGGATATGCCCAGGTTCTGGCCTGGTTCGACGGCGCAATGGACTCCGCCGAACAGGCCAAGCTCGCCACAATTACGGCGACGCGGCGCTTTGCCCGTCGACAAAGATCCTGGTTCCGGCGGGATAACCGGATAGCCNGGTTGGACCAACCAGATGTCACCCAGGTGCGACGGCTGGTGGGTTCGCTCTGACGGGTGATCGGCCGACCGGGTCGGGGTCGATCGGGCCGCCGCCAATGCGCGGCGTCGCCGGTGACCGGTGCGCGGCGGCCGGTCCCGCACGGCGTCTGGAGAGATCGATGTGACCGCGCCCACCTCTGATGCTGGTACCCCACCCGACGATGCTGGTACCCCACCCGACCTGACTCTCGTCCCCGCGCTCTATGCCGCCTTCGACGATGGTTCTCTGCGGCTGCACTTCCAACCGGAGGTCGACCTGCGCAACGGGTCGGTGCCGGGGATGGAGGCCCATCCGCGGTGGCTGCACCCGGAACGCGGGGTGCTGGGTCCGGCGGATTTCATGCCGATCGCCGCGGCCGCGGGCCTCGTCCATCAGGTGGACCAGTGGGTGCTGCGGATGGCCGTGACCGAGGCGCGCACCTGGCATCGGATGGCGGTCGGGACGCCGATCCGCCCGCCCCGGTTGTGGGTGAACATCGATGGCCGCCAGCTTGCCAGCCTCGCCTTCGCGGCCGAGGTCGACCGGCTCGTCTCGGGCCGGGTGCTGCCGGCCGGGGCGATCGGCCTTGAGTTCAGCGAGCAGACCCTCGGACTCGCCGCGCCGATGGTGCCCCGGTTGCTGACCCGGCTGCGTGCCCTCGGGGTGGCGATCGCCGTCGGGTCCTTCGGCACGTGGCTGGGCTCGTTGGCCGTGCTCGACCAGCTGCCGTTGAACCTCGTCAAGATCGACGGTCTGTTCCTGCGGGCGACGATGAAGGACCTCGAGGGTGAGGCCGTGCTCGCGGCCATCGTCCGGCTTGCCCACCAACGCGGCCTGCCCGTCGTCGCCGACGATGTCGACACCGCGCGCCTGGCGTCCCGGGTGGTGGATCTCGACTGCGATCGCGCCATCGGACCGGTGTTCTGTCCGCCGGTGCCGGTGGAGGACGCTCGGATGATCGCTCTCGGGCGAGGCCGGCCCGACCGCTGGTACAAGCCGTCGCATTCCGACGACCGGATGCGGGAGTGGGCGCGGGCCGCAGCCGGCTGACGCCGCCGCGGGAGCCCGGTCGTCAGGTGCCGAGCGGCATCCCCCGTACGATCGGCGACGTGCGGGACGAGCTGGAACTGCGATTCGTCAAGGGCCACGGGACGGGCAACGACTTCGTCCTGCTGCCGGATCCCGACGGGGACCTCGACCTCACCGCGGACCTGGTGCGCGCGCTGTGCGACCGACGGACCGGCATCGGGGGCGACGGGGTGCTGCGGGTGGTGCTCTGCGCCGCGGTTCCCGAGGCGGCCGGTCTGGCCGGCCGGGCGCGCTGGTTCATGGACTACCGCAATGCTGACGGTTCGGTTGCCGAGATGTGCGGTAACGGCGCCCGGGTGTTCGCCCGCTACCTCGTCGACGCCGGATACGCCCAGCCCGGACGGTTCCACGTCGCGACCCGCGCCGGGTTGCGGCTCGTCGAGGCCGCGGNGGACGGNGACGTCACGGTCGACATGGGACCGCCGCGGATCATCGACGGACCCGGGGCCCCGGTCACCGTCGCCGATCGTGACTTCACCGCGACCGCGGTCTCGATGGGTAATCCGCACGCGGTCTGCTTCGCCGGCGACCTGGACGTCGCCGGGCTGCGTCGGCTCGACCTGACCCGACCACCGTCCTTCTCCCCGGTTGACTTCCCGGACGGGGTGAATGTGGAGATCGTCGTCGACCGGCCGGCTGGGGTGGCGATGCGGGTGTTCGAACGTGGGGTCGGGGAGACCGCGTCCTGCGGCACCGGTGCCTGCGCGGTCGCGGTGGCCTGGGCGGCCCGGCGAGGTGCCCGGCCGGCGGGTGCGCCGGTCGAGGTCGAGGTGGATGTGCCCGGCGGCGGCCTGGTCGTGATCTGGCAGCCGGAGACCGTGCTGTTGCGAGGGCCCGCCGAGCTGGTCTTCGACGGCGTGCTGCGCCGTGCGGAGGCCCACGACCCGGTCGGGTGAGGTGTCCGTTTCCTGCAAGACCCGGCCCGCCTGCCTGCCCTACGGTGCCCTCATGCCACCATCGTTCACCCTGACCGGTGTGATCGTCGCTGATATGGCCCGGTCCCTGGCGTTCTACCGCCGGCTCGGCCTCGACCTGCCCGCCGGGGCCGACGCCCAGCCGCACGTCGAGGTGCAGCTGCCCGGCGGTCCGCGCCTCGCGTTCGACAGCGAGGCGACCATCCGATCCTTTGATCCGCGCTGGTCGGCGGGTACCGGCTCGCCGCGGGTCGGGCTGGCCTTCGCCTGCGACACGCCGGACGAGGTCGACGAGGTCTACGCCGACCTCGTCGGCGCCGGTCACGCCGGCCACCTTCCGCCCTGGGACGCCTTCTGGGGCCAGCGGTACGCGGTCGTGCTCGATCCAGACGGCAACCACGTCGACCTCTACGCCCCACTGCCCGTAGCGGCCGCGACATCCGCGACATCCGACACCGAGACGTCCAGCTCGTCCTGAACGTTGACATTTCGGATGAGGTGAGTCGGCGGAACTCCGGCGAGCGCGCGTACCTCCCGGGCGAGGTGCGCCTGGTCGGCGTAGCCGGCCTCGGCCGCCACGACCGCGAACGGGATGCCGGCCCGCGCCGCGTGCAGGGCGTCCTGCATCCGGAGGATCCTGGCGAGCGTCTTCGGGCCATATCCGAAGACACGCCGGCAGCGACGCAGCAGCTGGCGTTCGCTCAGCCCGACTGTGCGCGCGAGGTCGTCCACAGGCGCCCGGGCGCGGGCACCCGCCAGAACGGCGGGAACCAACCGGTCCACGAGCGCCGGGTGAACGGGCCGGGCGGCGATCGACGACTCGAATGCGACCAGGGGATCAGCGGCCATGGCGAGCCGCTCGGCGAGTCGCTGCGCCGGTCCGTCGCCCCACAGGTCGGCGAGCGGGACGCGTTGGTCGCGCAGTTCGTCCGCGGCCACTCCGAGGTGGGATGGTCCAGAGCCCGAGTCGAAGCGGAGCCCGACGTGCCGCACGCCTGGTGCCCAGCGCACCAGCTTCGCCGCCGTGTCCGGCCCCGCGACGATCAGATTGGCGTCGGAACTCCAGATGATGTCCATGCATCCGTCCGGCAACACTCGCCGACTGCCCACCACACCTGTGCGCTCGGTGCGCTCGGTGCGCTCGGTGCGGTCCGAGGGTCCGGTGCGGTCCGGATGCCGGTCCGCCGTCGTCCGCGTGGTGTCCGGGGGGTGTCCAGGGGGAGTCGGGCGGCCCGAGCTGTCCCAGATCGTCGCGGCGAGGCGGTGGGCCCGTCTTTCGTGGTACTCGTGGTACACGTCGCAGAGGCTACGTCGGCGGGGCGGCAAAACGGTTCGCGATCGACGTGGTGACGTGGGACCCTGGTTGGCGACGGGATTCGCCGGGAAACGAGGGGGAGGCGCGCCACGAGTGCGGCAGGGTCTTCCGGTCCGGCGGATCCTCCTCGGGCCACCGGGTCGTGGGGCCCGGCCGGAGCAAGCGGCACGGAATGATCGCGGAATGGTGCGGTAGCGGGCCGCGTTGAGAACGGATGGTATGACACTTCCTGCTGACGCCTTCGATGCGTCCACTCTCGACAGATCCCTCATCAAGCTGACCGAAGCCGATTCGTCTTACCTGCCGAACTTCTTCGACGATTCTGGGGACGGTTTCGACCTGGAGGATCGCGCCGCGTTGCGGCGGGTTCCCGGTCTCGCCACCGAGCTCGACGACGTCACCGAGGTCGAGTACCGGCAGCTGCGGCTGGAGCGTGTCGTCCTCATCGGCGTATGGACGTCGGGTTCCCCGCGGTCGGCCGAGAGCTCCATGGCGGAGCTCGCGGCGCTCGCCACGACCGCCGGTNCGGTGGTGCTCGACGCGCTCGTGCAGCGTCGCGACCGGCCGGATGCCGCGACTTACGTCGGTTCGGGCAAGGCCCGCGAGCTCGCCGAGGTCGTCGCGGCGACCGGCGCGGACACGGTGGTCTGCGATGGCGAGCTCACCCCGGGTCAGCTGCGGCAGCTGGAGGAGGTCGTCAAAGTAAAGGTCATCGACCGGACGGCCCTCATCCTGGACATCTTCGCCCAGCACGCGACCTCTCGCGAGGGCAAGGCCCAGGTCGAGCTCGCGCAGTTGCAGTACATGCTGCCCCGGCTGCGTGGGTGGGGTGAGTCGATGTCGCGGGCCGCGGCCAGTGGCGGCGGCCGGGCGCCCATCGGTACCCGTGGTCCCGGTGAGACGAAGATCGAGACCGATCGTCGGCGGCTGCGGGCCAGGATGGCGCGGTTGCGCCGCGAGCTCGCCGCGATGACGACCGTGCGGGAGACCAAGCGTTCCGCCCGGCGGCGGGGTGAGGTCCCCAGCGTGGCGATCGCCGGTTACACCAACGCCGGTAAGTCGTCGCTGCTCAACCGGCTGACCGGCGCGGGTGTCCTGGTCGAGGACGCGCTGTTCGCCACCCTTGATCCGACCGTGCGGCGGGCGACCCTGCCGGACGGCCGGGCCTTCACCCTGACCGACACCGTCGGATTCGTCCGGCATCTGCCGCATCAGATCGTCGAGGCGTTCCGCTCGACGCTGGAAGAGGTCGCCGATGCCGATCTCATCCTGCACGTTGTGGACGGATCATCGCCGGAGCCGGCCGCGCAGATCTCCGCCGTGCGCGAGGTTCTCAACGACATCGACGCGGGCGGCGTTCCCGAGCTGATCGTCGTCAACAAGGTGGACGCCGTGGAGCCGACGGTCGTCGCGGGGTTGCGCCAGCTCGCCCCGGACGCCGTGTTCGTCTCGGCACGCACGGGCGAGGGGCTGGCCGCGCTGGTCGACGCGCTCTGTGCCCGGGTGCCGCATCCCGACGTGGAGATGCGCGTGCTCGTGCCCTACACCCGGGGCGACTTGGTCTCCCGGGTGCACGCGAACGGCGAGGTGCTCACGATGGAGCACACCGAGACCGGTACCCGGCTGTCCGCCCGGGTTTCCTCGGGACTCGCGGCGGAGCTGCACGCCTACCGGGCCTGAGCCCAGGAGCGATCAGACGCGAGGCAACCCGGCCGGCCGCCCGCCGGGCGGCCGGCCGATCCACATCAAACCCTGCGGAGCACAGCCACGATCCGGCCGAGGATGGTCGCATCCTCACCGGGGATGTCGGCGAAGGCCGAGTTCTCCGGATGTAGCCAGATCTTGCCGTCCCGAACCCGCAGACGCTTGACCGTCGCCTCCCCGTCGATCATTGCGGCGACGATCTCCCCGTTGTCCGCGACCGGCTGCTGGCGGACGACCACCCAGTCACCGTCGCAGATCGCCGCGTTGATCATCGAGTCGCCGACGACCCGGAGCAGGAACAGAGTGCCCTCGCCGACGATCTCCCTGGGTAGCGGGAAGACGTCCTCGACCGCCTGCTCGGCCAGGATCGGGCCACCGGCGGCGATCCGGCCCAGCACCGGCACGTAGGCCGCGTCCGACTTGCTTCCTTCGGTGGTGCCCGGCGCCGCCTCACCGACGATGGGAATCGTGCCCGCCACCGTCGTCGCGCCCGCGCCCACATCCGCGCGTTGCCGGGGGTGCTCGACGGTCAGCNCCTCCATCGCTCTCGGGCGGTTCGGGTCCCGCCGCAGGTAGCCCTTCTCCTCGAGCACCTTGAGCTGGTGAGCCACACTACTGGTGCTGGTGAGGCCGACCGCCTCACCGATCTCCCGCACGCTGGGCGGATATCCGCGCCGCTCCACCGCGGCCCGGATGACCTCCAGCACCCTGCGCTGCCGGGGGGTCAGGCCCGCGTCCGTGGGGCCTTCGGGAAAGGCTCGCACGTTGCCGCGGGTTCCGCCCCGGCGCGTACCCCTGCCTTGGCTAGTCATCGCTTACCGCTCTCCTCGTCGCGTTTTTCTTCCGCCGTGCGGCCACCGGCCGGCCGGCGACCGCACGGCGGACCGTCCCGCTCCGGAAGCGGTCACCCACCGACTCGCCGCCGTCCGTGACCGGGGGAAACCGCCCGGTTCACACCCGACCGACTCGACGGTAACCGGCGGGTCGCAGAATCTCAAACGTCTGTTCGAGCGTGTCCCTGGCGGTTTCCGGTTCCCGATGCGACAATCGACCACGCGTTCGATCGAACGAAGGTTCGATCTTCGGTGTTCGGTGTCGTCGGAACGGGAGGGTGCCGTGGGATCCGCACACAGGGCGCGGGTCGTCGACCTGTCGATGGCCAGGGAC
>NZ_JPHT01000011.1:78205-111170 GCF_000733325.1 Frankia sp. Allo2 | reverse complement strand
CCCCCGCCGCTCCGGCTGACCCGGCGGGGTCGGGTGGTGGTGGTATCGATCGTCGTGGCGGTCGTCGTGGCGGTAGCAATCATGATCATGCCTGGGGTGTCGATTGCCGGGCCGGATACCGCGGAGGCGCCGCGGCACCATCTGGTCATGCCGGGGGAGACGCTGTGGGAGGTGGCAGTGGCGCTCGACGAGAGCGCCGACACCCGGGTCATGGTGGACCGGCTGATGCGGCTGAACCACCTGCGGTCACCACTGATCGCCCCGGGCCAGTCGTTACTCCTTCCCTGACGCCCGGCTTCCCGGGTCCACGAGTGTCTCGGCGCAGGGTTCTCGCGCACCGTCGTCTTTCGTCCACGTGCGGTGCCACGTGCGATGCGGACCACACGGACCATACGGGGGTG
Source organism: Frankia sp. Allo2 (assembly GCF_000733325.1). Classification (NCBI taxonomy): domain Bacteria; kingdom Bacillati; phylum Actinomycetota; class Actinomycetes; order Frankiales; family Frankiaceae; genus Frankia; species Frankia sp. Allo2. The sequence continues at coordinate 110,769 of NZ_JPHT01000011.1, read as the reverse complement.
CTGTCCTCATCTCTGGGGCCGTGCGCTACCTTGGACACAACATCTGGTGCTTACCGGGGTGTAAGTCATCCACAGGTTGTTCCACAGGTCTTCCGCGGGGAGCTGGCGGTCCATCCACAAGGTGGTCTGTCCGGCGTGGATGCCGGGTCCTCAACGGTGTCCCTCATCCCCGGTCCGGGGCGGTCGGCTCCGGCGCGGGCGAAGGAGGCGTAGCGCGTGCGGTGCCCGTTCTGCCGGCATCCGGACAGTCGCGTCGTTGACAGTCGGGAGGCCGAGGAGGGTTCGGCGATCCGCCGCAGGCGGTCCTGCCTGTCCTGCGGTCGCCGGTTCACTACGATGGAGGAGGCGTCCCTTCAGGTTCGCAAGCGCAGTGGGGCGGCCGAGCCGTTCAGCCGGGCCAAGGTCATCGCCGGTGTCCGCAAGGCCTGCCAGGGCCGGCCGGTGCGGGATGATGATCTCGCGCTTCTGGCGCAGCGGGTAGAGGACGCCGTCCGCTCGTCGGGGTCGGCGGAGGTGCCCGCGGAGGCGATCGGCCGGGCGATCCTCGGTCCGCTCCGTGAGCTCGACGAGGTGGCTTATCTCCGCTTCGCCTCGGTGTACCTGGCCTTCGAGTCGTTGACTGACTTCGAGTCCGCGATCGCCGCGTTGCGCTCCGAGGCCGCCGGACCTCCCACCACGCGGGATGGACCAGCACGACCGGTCCCGCGTGGCGCCGTCGATGTCTCGCCGGTGATCGGCACCCAGCAGGTGCATAGCAGGTAGGGCCGGGACCGCTCGACCGAAAGCGTCATACATCGCCCTGGCTCGCCGTGCCGGCCCGGTCCCGCCGGCGACGGGTGACATCCCGCGTCGCGGCCGTGCGAGGACCGCGGACCTCCCGGACGGCACGCATGCGGCCCGGCTCGACCTGGCTGGTGCCGTTCGCCGTGCGTGTGTTTGCCGTGCGCGTGCTCGTCCCCGCGGGCACCGCCGTGCGTCGAGGTCCGGCCCCGCACCGTCCCGACGTCCACTGGCTGCGGCCTGGGGCGGGGATGCCCACAACACATTGTTGAAGGTTGAAGCTGACGAGTGAAGACGAGGAGCGTCATGACCGACAGCCGCGGCACGAAGCCGAGCAGGTCAGCGGCGAAAGCGAGTGGGTTGAAGATCCAGCGGTCACGTACCACCGCCGGCGTCCACCCGTACGACGAGGTCACCTGGGAGTCCCGGGACGTCGTCATGACCAACTGGCGGGACGGCTCGGTCAACTTCGAGCAGCGGGGAGTGGAATTCCCGCAGTTCTGGTCGGTGAACGCCTCCAACATCGTTACCAGCAAGTACTTCCGTGGGGCGCCCGGCACGCCGGGGCGGGAGTGGTCGCTGCGGCAGTTGATCGATCGGGTCGTGCACGCCTACGGCGCGGCCGGCCGCGAGCACGGCTACTTCGCCTCGGACACCGACGCCGAGATCTTCGAGCACGAACTGACCTGGATGCTGCTCCACCAGGTCTTCAGCTTCAACTCGCCGGTCTGGTTCAACGTGGGAACCCCCGCGCCGCAGCAGGTCTCGGCGTGCCAGCCCTATGACGCCCTCGTCAGCACGCCATCCGGTCTGGTTCCCATCGGCGCCTTGGTGGAGACGGACGCGGTGGGGATGAAGGTCTTCGACGCGCACGGTCTGACCCAGGTGATCGCGACCAAGTCCAACGGCGTCAAGGACGTCCTGCGGATCTGGACGAGGGCCGGTCACGCGCTCGACGTCACCGCCGATCATCTGGTGTGGCGGAGCACCTCCGCGGGTGCCGGGGCCTTCGTCCCCGCCGGCGCGCTGCGGGCCGGGGACACCCTCGAGTGGCATCGCACCATCGCCCCGGGCGAGGGTGAGATCACTTCACGGGAGATCGCCGAGGCGGCGCTCGCGGGCCGGCTGCAGGCGGACGGTTTTGTTGGTCGGTACGCCGGTACGAACGCCTCGCTGACCATCGAGGCGATGACTGTGCCGACCCGGCTGTATGATGCTCCGCTACCCGTTGTCGCGGCTTATCTGCGCAGCCTGTTCCAGGCCGATGGCTACGTGTCCCGCCGGGAGCGCTCGACGCTGATCGGGCTGGACATGATCAGCGAGGGCCTCATTCGCGGGGTGCAGGGTTTGCTCGCCCGGTTCGGCATCTTCGCGCGGGTACGCCGCGAGGCGGATCCGCGACCCGACCGCCACGACCTCTGGAGCCTGGGCATTCAGAACGCCGGTGACCGGCGGACGTTCGCGGACGAGATCGGCTTCCTCNATCCGGTGAAGGCCGCGAAGCTGGAGGTGTCGTTCGATCAGCCCGGCCAGGCCGCGAAGCCGGTGAAGCGGTTGCAGATCGAGCGCATTGAGCCGCGCGGGCCGATGCCGGTCTACGACATCCAGACCGACAGCGGCGAGTACCTCTCCGCCGGCCTCCGTGTGCACAACTGCTTCATCCTCTCCGTGGACGACACCATGGAGTCGATCCTGAACTGGTACCGGGAAGAGGGGCTGATCTTCAAGGGGGGTTCCGGGGCCGGGCTCAACCTGTCCCGCATCCGGTCCTCGAAGGAGCTGCTGTCCTCCGGGGGCACCGCCTCCGGGCCGGTGAGCTTCATGCGCGGCGCCGACGCCTCGGCGGGTACGATCAAGTCCGGTGGCGCGACCCGGCGGGCGGCGAAGATGGTCGTGCTCGACGTCGATCATCCCGACATCGTCGAGTTCGTGGAGACGAAGGCCCGGGAAGAAGACAAGATCCGGGCGTTGCGGGACGCCGGCTTCGACATGGACCTCGGCGGGCGCGACATCGCCTCCGTGCAATACCAGAACGCCAACAACTCCGTCCGGGTGACCGACGAGTTCATGCGGGCGGTCGTCGACGGCGGCGGCTTCGACCTGCGGGCCCGCCTCGACGGCCGTGTCCTGGAGACGGTGGACGCCCGCGGGCTGTTCCACACGATCGCCGAGGCCGCGTGGGCCTGCGCCGATCCCGGCATCCAGTACGACGGAACGATCAACGACTGGCACACCTGCCCCGAGAGCGGCCGGATCAGCGCCTCCAACCCGTGCAGCGAGTACGTGCACCTGGACAACTCCAGCTGCAACCTGGCCTCGCTGAACCTGCTGAAGTTCCTGCGCCCGGACCGCAGCTTCGACGCCGAGGCGTTCGTCGCGGCGGTCGAGTTGATCATTGCCGCGATGGACATCTCGATCTGCTTCGCCGACTTCCCGACGCCGGAGATCACCAGGGTCAGCCGGGCCTACCGGCAGCTCGGCATCGGCTACGCCAACCTCGGTGCCCTGCTGATGGCCAGCGCCCGGGCCTACGACTCGGACGGCGGCCGGGCGCTGGCCGCATCGATCACCTCGCTGATGACGGCCACCGCCTACCGGCGCTCCGCCGAACTCGCCGGGATCGTCGGCGCCTACGACGGCTTCGCCCGCAACGCGGACGCGCACCGGCGGGTGATGCGCAAGCATGCCGCCGCGAACGACGCGGTGCGCAGCGTGCACGCCGAGGACTCCCGGATCCTCGCCGTCGCGTCCCGGGAATGGGCCCGGGCGCAGACCGTCGGCGAGAAGCACGGATGGCGCAACGCGCAGGCCAGCCTGCTCGCCCCGACGGGCACGATCGGTCTGGCGATGGACTGCGACACCACCGGCATCGAGCCGGACCTCGCCCTGGTGAAGATGAAGAAGCTGGTCGGCGGCGCCAGCATGAGGATCGTGAACCAGACGGTCCCGGCGGCCCTGCAGGCGCTCGGCTACCCCGAGGAGACCATCGAGGCGATCGTCGAGTACATCGCCGAGTACGGGCACGTCATCGACGCTCCCGGCCTGCGTCCGGAGCACTACGAGGTGTTCGACTGCGCCATCGGGGAGCGCGCGATCTCCCCGATGGGCCATGTCCGCATGATGGCCGCGGTACAGCCGTTCCTCTCCGGCGCGATCTCGAAGACGGTGAACATGCCGTCGACCGCCACGGTCGCCGAGGTCGAGCAGATCTACCTGGAGGGGTGGCGGCTGGGCCTGAAGGCCCTCGCCATCTACCGGGACAACTGCAAGGTCGGCCAGCCGCTGACCGACGTCAAGGGGGCGAAGCAGGCCGCCGAGCTGGCCGCCACCCGGACCGGCACGGGAGTCGGGGCCGGCACGGGAGACGCGGTCGGCACGGGAGTCGGGGTCGGCACGGGAGACGCGGTCGGGACCGCCGGCTCCGTCGGACCCGCCCCGGTGGAGGTCGAGTACCGACCGGTGCGCCGCCGGCTGCCGAAGACCCGCCCGTCGCGGACGGTGTCCTTCTCCGTCGGCGGGGCCGAGGGTTATCTGACCGCCGGTTCCTACCCGGACGACGGTCTCGGTGAGGTCTTCATCAAGATGTCGAAGCAGGGGTCCACCCTGGCGGGCGTGATGGACGCGTTCGCGATCGCCATCTCGATCGGCCTGCAGTACGGCGTGCCGCTGGAGGCGTACGTCAGCAAGTTCATCAACATGCGGTTCGAGCCGGCTGGGATGACCGACGACCCGGACGTGCGGATCGCCCAGTCAATNATGGATTATCTGTTCCGTCGCCTCGCGCTCGACTATCTCGACGCCGATCAGCGGGCCGAACTCGGCATCTCGACCGCGGCCGACCGGGCCCGTCGGGTCGCGGGTCAGTACGGTCCAGCGCCGGCGGTGGAGGCCGCGCGATCGGCGCAGCCCGCCGGGATCGACGGCCCGGCCGGATCCCAGGGGGCCGCGGTGACCGGATCCTCGGCTTCCGTCGCCGATCGGGGTGACCCGGGCGTCCCGCCCGGTCCGGCGGTAGGGAACGGCCCGGCGTACGTGGCACGGGAGTTGCGGCTGGCACCGCCCGGCGAGTCGCTCGTCGCGCAGACCGTGGTCGATGCTCCGCTCTGCTTCACCTGCGGGGTGACCATGCGGCCAGCTGGTAGCTGCTACGTCTGTGAGCAGTGCGGTTCGACCAGCGGCTGCAGCTAGGCGTCGCGGCGGCCGGTCCGACCGGGTGCCCGATGCGCATCGGGCACGCGGTCCGCATCGGGTGCCTGCTCCGCATCGGGTCCCTGCTCCGAGACAGTGCTCGGCGGTGTGGCTCAGTGCTCGGCGGCGAGGAGGTCGACCAGGAGCGCCGCGGTCCAGGAGAACCGGTTGCTGCCCGCGCCGGAACCGTCGAGGGGTGAGTAGTACTCGAACATCGCCCCGGACGATGCGATCATGTCGATCGTGTTCTGGCGCAGGTTCTCCGCGGCGTCGAGCCGACCGTAACGCTCCAGCCCGTCGGCAATCAGCCAGTTCATGTTGACCCAGACGGGACCCTGCCAGTAACACCGGGGAAGGAAGCCCGGGTCGTCGAGCGGCACGCTCGCGATGCCGAACCGGGACCAGTAGCGCGGTGAGGTGAGCGTCTTGACCATCTCGTCGACCCGGTCCTCGGGCACGACCCCGGCATAGAGCGGCAGGAACCCCGAGATCGTCTCGTGGCGCAGCAGCGTTCCCGTCCGGAAGTCGCGGCTGTAGTAGGTGCCGTCGGCGTGGAGCCGCTCGATCGCCTCGCGCGTCCTGTGCATGGACCGCCACAGCCAGGCGGGGATGGTCTGGCCGATCTCGGCGGCGATGGCGGNGAGGNGCTCGTTGGCCCGGATGAGGATCGCGTTGAAGGCGACGTCCTGGACGAGGGGGACGATGCTCCGACGGATCTCGCGGAAGTTGTAGTGCGCCCGCCGCAGCTCACGCACGATCCGGTAGAGCGTGAACAGGTCTCCCGAGGTGAGCCGCTCGTCGGGGGGAACCTCCTTGGAATCGCGCCGCAGCGCGTCCAGGGCGTCGCCGCCGTTGATCCGGCGCAGTGCCCGCACTCCCAGCGGAGCCGCCGGCCTGGTGATCTCCATCCAGGCCGGCGTGTTGTCCATCCCCGACTCCCAGGAGTGGACCAGGGTGACGAGACCGTCGTCGTCGGGGTNGCGTTCGAGGTAGAGCCACGTGTGGAAGCGCAGCAGGCCGGGGAACAACGCGCGGTAGAAGGCGTCGCGGGCGGATGGCGTCATCATGGCTGCGATCCGGACGGCGGCTTCGGCGATCATCGGCGGCTGGGTGACCCCCGTGCTCTGCACTCCGCCGGCGGTCGTGGTCACCTGGTCGCAGCGCCAGCGCTGCGGACCGGCGTGGTAGAAGTCCGAGGTCTCCGCGAAGATCACGTGGGGGATCATGCCGTTCGGCCACTGGCCTCGCAGCAGCGAGAGGACCTCCTTGGCGGCCCGTCCCGGGTCGAGACGGCGCAGTCCGATCGCGATGAAGCAGCTGTCCCAGAGCCACTGGTGCGGGTAGAGCGTCGGGGAGGGCCGGGTGATGTCGCCGAGGTCGTTGTCTCGTAGCACGTCGATCGCGGTTTCCCGTAGTGCCGCCAGGTCTGCGGGAAGGCTGGGGACGGACATCGTGTGAGAGTAGCGGTTACACGCTGTGCACAGAGGCAGGGTCCGTCGGGTGTGGCCCGCCTAACGGAATCGCCGTTCTCGAGCGCCTCGGCGTCGGGGTGGCGTCGGGGTGGCGTCGGCGGCGGCGCCCGCGTCGGCCCGCCGGTCCTTCCGTCCCGGTGGAGAGCCCGGGTCCGGGCCGGGTCGCGGGTGTCGGCTTGCCGACTACCGTTACGGGTTAGCACCGACTGGTGATCGTCAGAAAATATGGCACGGATGGTGGAACGCAAAAAACTTCTACGGTGAGTAGTGGATCTGTTACTTAAAGTTGCCGTTGGCCTGATCCGCAGGCTGCTCGGCCACCAGAGAAGCTCAGGAGAGTTCGCGGTTCGCGCCACAGGGTGGAATCTGCCAGGTAGTCTTCGCGGCAGCGAGTGCAGCGTCTCGAGGGCTAGGGTCTACACTGCTTGGTAGGCCCGGCGATCGCTGATGTCCGGGTGTGCCTGCACGGGGAATGGTTCCGCGTCTTCGTTCGTTACCTCCCACGTGCACAGAACGAGACGACCCACCCGCACCGACCATCGGATTTGCCACTGATGACGCTGCCTGCTCTGGAACTTGCCGAGCGCACCGACGACAACCGCCCGCGTAGCCCGCGGCGTGCTCGTCGGGCCGCTCCTCCTGTCCGCACCGCTCCCAGCCGTTCGCTGGCCGCTGTTCCCGACGATACCGACGAGCTCGATGTGAGCGCGGTGGCCGAGGTCATCGCCCGTGGTCGCGAGGCCGGCGAGATCAGCCGCTCCGAGTTGCGTGATGTGCTCGAGTCCGCGGACATCGGTATTGAACTGTTGCCCGCTCTCATCGCGCGCCTCAACGCCGTTGGCATCGAACTCCTCGACGAGGAGGAAGCGAGCGACGACGCCACCGCCGCCAGCCGGTCCACCGCCGAACACGCGGGTACCGCCGACCTCGTGCGCATGTACCTGCGCGAGATCGGCAAGGTGCCGCTGCTCAACGCCGCCCAGGAGGTCGAACTCTCCAAGCGGGTCGAGGCGGGCCTGTTCGCTGAGTACAAGCTCGAGAGCGTCCCCGACCTGCCCGCCGACCTTCGTCGTGATCTCGGTCTGCTGGTCAAGGACGGCCATGCCGCCAAGCAGCAGCTCGTCTCGGCGAACCTGCGGCTGGTGGTCTCCGTCGCCAAGAAGTACAGCGGTCGCGGGATGACCCTGCTGGATCTGGTCCAGGAGGGCAACCTCGGTCTTATCCGCGCGGTGGAGAAGTTCGACTACGCCAAGGGCTACAAGTTCTCGACCTATGCGACCTGGTGGATCCGCCAGGCCATCGGCCGGGCGCTCGCCGATCAGGCGCGGACGATCCGCATCCCGGTCCACGTGGTCGAGCAGATTAACAAGATCACCCGGTTGCAGCGCCAGCTTGTCTCCACGCTCGGCCGTGAGCCGACCGACGAGGAGCTCGCCCTCGAGCTGGACATGCCGATCGAGCAGGTGGTGGAGCTGCGCCGGTATGCGCAGGACACCGTCAGCCTGGAGACCTCGGTCGGTGACGATGGTGACTCCGTGCTCGGTGACTTCATCGAGGACTCCGACGCGACCTCCCCGGCGGACGCCGCCTCCTACGGCGCCATGCAGGACGAGATCGAGAACGTCCTCGGTGGCCTGAGCCCGCGGGAGCGCGAGGTGATGCGGCTGCGCTTCGGTCTCGCCGACGGCAAGCAGCACACCCTCGCCGAGGTGGGCAACCGGCTCGGCCTGACCCGTGAGCGCATCCGTCAGATCGAGCGGGACACGCTTCGGGAGTTGCGCAAGCCCGCCGTCGCCGGTCGGCTGCGCGAGTTCCTCGACTGATCGATCGGGCGAGCGCACCTGCGGTCGAGTCCGCGGGGGCACGTCCACGGGTGCACGGTGCGGTACGGGTGCACGGTGCGGCACGGGTGGAAGACAGGAGTACCGCGATCATGGCGGTCACGTCATGATCGCGGGNTCGATGAAAGTCGGATCTTCGTTTTTNCCGGGNGAAGATCCGACTTTGCTGTATCAAGCTCCGGGTTCGGCTTCTCCGTCGGATCCGGAGCCGGGTTCCAGTGCGCTTCCCGTCATCGGCTCCGACGCCGACCGCCGCGACCGGGCCGAGGCGGCGGCGAAGGGCAGCAGGGCATCGGGGTTGGCGACCGAGTCGAGGCTCACGGCCTCGTCCAGGGCGGTCCCGGCGAGCAGGCGCTTCACCGGTACCTCGAGCTTCTTGCCGGTGTGGGTCCGAGGGACCTCGGTGATCTCGATGATCCGGTCGGGAACGTGGCGTGGGCTGAGTTCGGCGCGCAGAACCTCGCGCAGCCGAGCGGCCACCGCCTCGGTCAGGCCGGGCTCGGTGAGGACGACGAAAAGGAGCAGCTCGCCGTGCCCGCGCTCGTCCGCGGTGTCGACCGCGAGGCTGTCGGCGATCCCGGGGACCCGCTCGACCACGCTGTAGAGCTCGCTGGTACCGATCCGGACGCCGCCGCGGTTCAACGTCGCGTCCGAACGTCCCTGGATGACGACGGCACCGGTAGGTGTGATCCTCGCCCAGTCCCCGTGGCGCCAGACGCCGGGGTAGACGGAGAAGTAGCTCTCCCGCAGCCGGCCGCCGTCCGGGTCAGCCCAGAAGCACAGCGGCATGGACGGCATCGGCGCGGTCACGACAAGCTCACCGACCTCGTCGACGACCTCCTCGCCGGCCTCGTCGAAGACGCGCACCGCGCAGCCCAGCGCGCGTGATCCGATCTCCCCGGCCCGCACCGGCATCGTCGGCAGGCCCGCCACCAGCGCCGTGCAGACGTCGGTGCCACCGCTGATCGACGACAGCATCACGGTCGGGCTCACCGCTTCGTACACCCAGGCATAGCCGGCTGCGGACAGTGGCGATCCGGTCGATCCGACGGTGCGCAGCCTGGACAGATCGGCGAACTCGCGCGGGACCAGCCCGGCGTCCTCGCAGGCCTGCAGGTAGCCCACGGACGTGCCCAGGCACGTGAGCTCCAGGGCCTCCGCCAGACCGAACAGGGTGCCGAGCGCCGGATAGCCGGGCGCTCCGTCGTAGAGCACGACGGTCGCGCCGACGAGCAGACCGGAGACCAGATAGTTCCACATCATCCAGCCGGTCGTGGTGAACCAGCAGAACCGGTCGTCCGGACCGAGATCGAGGTGCAACGCCAGCGACTTCAGATGCTCCAGCAGGATACCGCCGTGGCCGTGCACGATCGCCTTGGGGGGGCCGGTCGTGCCGGACGAGTAGAGGATCCACAGCGGCGCGTCGAAGGCGACCCGGGTGAACTCGGGCTCGGAGGTCTCCGAAGCCATCAGCTCGTCCCAGGTGAGCAGCCCCGGCAGCCCCGCGGCCCGGGCCCGGGAGAGCGCGTCCGGCCACAGGTACGGCACGATCACGCTTGCCCCGAGTCCCGGCAGGTCGCCCGCGAGCGCGGCGAGGGTGTCGAGGGCGTCGTAGCTCTTCCCGCCGTAGCTGTAGCCGTCAACGCCGATCAGGACCTTCGGGTCGATCTGGCCGAACCGCGCGCGCAGGGCCGTCGGGCCGAGCTCCGGCGAGCACGACGACCACACCGCGCCGATGCTGGCGGTGGCCAGCATCCCCACCATCGCGTAGACGGTGTTCGGCAGCACGGCGCAGACCCGGTCACCCTCGGCGACACCCAGGCTCCGCAGTCCCGCCGCCGCCTTCGCCACCTGCCGGCGCAGCTCGTCCCAGGACACCACGGCCGTGGCACCGTCCTCGCGCACGGCGATGACGGCCGGGGCCGGCCCGCGCCGGGTGAGCGCGTTCTCCGCGTAGTTCACCCGGGCACCGGGAAACCAGACCGCGCCGGGCATCGCCGCGTCGGCGAGCGCCGGACCGGTGCCGCGGTCCCCCTCGACCGCGCAGAAATCCCAGATCGACTCCCAGAACGTGTCCAGGTCGGTGACAGACCACTCCCACAGGCGCGTGTCGTCGGCGAGCTCAACCCCCCGCTCGGCGGCGAGCCAGGCGCGGTAGTTGGTCACCGCGGCCTGGCTGATCCGACGGGGAGGCGGTTCCCACAGTGGCGTGCCGGCAGCCACCGACCCACCATCACGGCCGGCCGGCTGCCGCCCGTCTTCCATCGCCGCATGGTCCGGTGTCACTCGGTCTGCTGCCACGGGCACTGACCCTAGNCCATTCCGGGCAGATCTACGTGCCTCACCGATGGCCCCGGATCCTCGTCATCGACACCACCGCTATCTCTGGGAGCGTGATCGGGCTACGGTCGACAGATGGGTGTCCCGGGCGATTCCGAGCGGCGGACCGACGGCCGTCCGCAGGTCGAGCCGCAGGTCGAGCCGCAGGTCGAGCCGACGGTCGTGGCCTGGGATCCGGTCATGGCCGGCTACGACTTCGGGCCGACGCATCCGCTGCATCCCGTGCGGCTCGAGCTCACCATGGACCTCGCCATGAGTCTCGGTGTTCTCGACGCGCCGGGCATCCGGATCTCCAGGCCGACCCTCGCCTCCGACGACCTCATCGGCCTGATCCACGATCCGGTCTACCTGAGCGCGGTCCGCGCCGCGCCCGACCCGGCGCAGGCCAGGTTCGCGGCCCTGTTCGGCCTGGGCACGGCCGACAACCCCATCTTCGAACGGATGCACGAGGCCGCCGCACTCATCACCGGTGGCACGATCGAGGCGGCACGGGCGGTGTGGAGCGGGCCGCCGCGGCACGCCGTGTCGATCGCCGGCGGGCTGCATCACGCGATGCCGGGAATGGCGAGCGGATTCTGCATCTACAACGACCCGGCGATCGCGATCGCCTGGTTGCTCTCCGCCGGAGCCGCCAGAGTGGCGTACGTCGACGTGGACNTGCATCACGGCGACGGCGTGCAGACGGCGTTCTACGACGATCCGCGGGTGCTCACCATCTCCCTACACCAGACGGGGAGTACCCTCTTCCCGGGCACCGGATTCCCGACCGAGGTGGGTGCTCCCGCCGCGGAGGGCACCGCGGTGAACGTGGCGTTGCCCCCCGCCACCGGCGATGCCGGCTGGCTGCGCGCCTTCTCCGGGGTGGTGCCGGTGCTCCTGCGGTCCTTCCGGCCGCAGGTGCTGGTGACCCAGCACGGCTGCGACACGCACGCCTTCGACCCGCTGGCCGATCTGGCGCTGTCGGTGGACGGCCAACGGGCCTCCTACGACCTGCTGCACGCGCTGGCCCACGAGGTCTGCGACGGACGCTGGCTGGCCTGCGGCGGTGGCGGGTACGCGCTGGACACGGTCGTGCCGCGGGCCTGGACGCAGCTGCTGGCGATCGCCGGCCACGTGCCCCTGGATGCCGGCCGCGCCCTGCCGGAGGACTGGCGCTCCGCGGCGCCGGGACGGGTGCGGGCGGCGACCGGGCAGAAGTCCGTCGGAGCCGCCGCCATGCCCCGGACGCTCGGGGACGGGGTGAGTGTCCGGTATCGTCCCTGGGACGCGGGAGAGGGAGACCCCGACGATCCGTTGGACCGGACGGTGGCGGCGACCCGGCGTCAGGTGCTGCCGTTGCACGGCCTCGACCCCACCGTCGACCGCTGAGCCCTGCGTGAGAGCTGAGCACTGCGTGAGAACCGGGTGAGCGCCGCGTGAGCACCGAGCCTCCGGTCGTCTATCCGGCCGAGTGGGAGGCCGACGTCATCCTCAGTGACGGCGGCACCGCCCACATCCGCCCGATCCTGCCGACGGACGGCCCGCTGTTGCGGACCTTCTGGACCCGGCTGTCGACCCAGTCGATCTACTTCCGGTTCTTCGCCGTGCGCCGTGCCCTGAGCGACGCCGACATCCACCGGATGACGACCGTGGACCAGCGGCTGCGCGGCGCCATCGTCGCGATGATCGGCGACGACCTGGTCGCGGTCTCCCACTGGGAGAGCACCGCCGCACGGCCGACCGAGGCGGAGGTCGCCTTCCTGGTGGAGGACGCCCAGCAGGGACGAGGGCTGGGTTCGGTGCTGCTGGAGCATCTTGCCGCCGCGGCCTGGGACCGTGGGATCCGCCGCTTCGACGCCGACGTGCTCGGGGAGAACCAGCAGATGATCCGGGTCTTCCTCGATGCCGGTTACACGGTCTCGAGGACCTGGGACTCGGGCGCGGTCCGGCTGTCCTTCGAGATCACCCCCACCCAGAAGTCGGTCGGGGTGATGCGGGCCCGGGAGCACCATGCCGAGGCCGCCTCGATCGGTCGGCTGCTGCATCCGCGCGCGATCGCCGTCATCGGTGCGGGGCGGTCTGCCGCGTCCGTGGGCAACGCGGTCCTGCGTCACCTGCTCGCCGGCGGTTTCGACGGCCCCGTCTACCCGGTGAACCCGGCGGCGGCCGCGGCCGGCGGCGCGGTGGCGTCGATCCAGGCCTACGCCGGCATCGAGGACGTGCCGCGTCCGGTCGACCTGGCCGTGGTGTGCGTGCCGCCCGCGCAGGTGCCCGACGTCGTCGCCGCCTGCGGGCGGGCGGGAGTCTGGGGGCTGGTCGTCCTCACCGACCAGCGCGACGCCGCCGCAGACGCGGCCCTGGTGGCTGAGGCCCGGGCGGATGGCATGCGGGTGGTCGGCCCGGCGAGCATGGGCATCCAGAATCCGGCGGCGGGGTTGAACGCCTCGATGGTGCCCCGGATGCCCCCGGCCGGCCGCATCGGCTGCTACTCCCAGTCGGGTCCGTTCGGCGGGGCCATCCTGGCGGCGGCGGCCGCGCGCGGGGTCGGTCTGTCGGTCTTCGTCTCCGCCGGGGACCGGGCCGACGTGAGCGGCAACGACCTGCTCCAGTACTGGGAGGAGGACCCCGAGACCGACGCGGTGATCATGCATCTGGAGACCTTCGGTAACCCCCGCAAGTTCGCCCGGCTGGCCCGGCGGGTGGGTCGGCGTAAACCAGTGATCGTCGTGTACTCCGGCCGTTCGACCCTTGACGACGCGCTTCTGCGGCAGGCCGGGGTGATCGGCGTCGACCAGGTCTCCCAGGCGTTCGACGTCGCGCTGCTGCTCACCACGCAGCCGCTGCCCGCGGGCGGTCGGGTCGCCGTCGTCGGCGACTCCCGGGCCCTGGTCCGGCTGACGGCCCGCGCCGCCGACGCGGCCGGGCTCAGAGTCGAGGAGGTGCTCCTCCCGGTTGGCAGCTCCCCCGGGGACCTCACCCGGGCGTTGACCTCCGCCGCGGACCGGGCGGATGCGCTGATCGCCACGCTGGTCCGGCTGCCGCCCTCCCCGGCCGGGCCGATCGCGGTGGACGCCGTCGCGGCTGCCGCGACCATCGAGATCCCGGTTCTCGCCGCCGTGCAGGGGGTCGAGATGCCCGGCGAGCTCGCTGGCATCCCGGCCTATTCGTCGCCGGAGGCTGCCGTCGCCGCGCTGCGCCGGGTGGTGGGCTACGCCCAGTGGTGGGCGCGCCCGATCGGCACCGTGCCGACGACGACGGTGCGAGCAGACGAGGCGCGTTCGCTCGTCGCCGGACTCACCGGTCGCCTTCCGGAGGATCGGGCTGCCGCCCTGCTGGACTGCTACGGCGTCACGGTGGAGCCGGCCGTCCTGGTGACGTCCCCGCGCCGGGCCGTCGAGGCGGCGGGCCAGCGCGGCTATCCGGTGGCGCTCAAGGCGCGGTCGCGGCCCTACCGGCATCGTCCGGACCTGCGCGGTCAGCGTCTCGACCTGCCCGACGCGGCAGCCGTGCGGGCGGCATGGGCGTCGCTGCGCTCCCAGCTCGGGGCGGAGGTGCCGATTGTCGTCCAGCGGATGGCCCCGGTCGGCGTGTCGGTGGTTGTCGGTTCCGAGGAGCATCCCCGGTACGGTCCCCTGGTCTCGNTCGGCCTCTCGGGCCCCGCGACCGAGCTGCTGGAGGACCGCGCACATCACATCCTTCCCCTCACCGACGTTGACGCGGCGCGCCTCGTGCGCTCGGTGCGGGCGGCGCCGCTGCTGCTGGGATACCTCGGCTCGACGCCGGTCGACATCGCCGCGCTGGAGGACCTGCTCCTCAAGATCGCCCGGCTCGCCGACGACGTGCCGGAGGTGGTTCATCTCACGTTGGATCCAGTGATCGTGTCGACCGGGCGGGTGACCGTGCTGTCCGTGGAGATCGTTGCTGGACCGTCGGCGCCCCGCGCGGACGTCGGACCTCGGCGGTTCTGGACACCGAACCACCCGACTCCGGACGGGGCGACTATCCGGGGTGGTTCAGCACAACATGCGCACGCCGTCCACAATCGTCTCCCATGACGTCGCCGCACTCCGCGCAGCCGCCTGTCCGGCCCGCTTCCGGCGCATTCCCGATGCTCTCCCCTGATTCTGCGGGAGTTGCCGGGACGCCTGGTACCCCCGTAGAGGGGATGCCTGGGCAGGCGTCTCTCGTGCCGATGTACCGGCCGGCGAACGTTGGGCTGTCGGAGGCGCTGCCGGGGGACCTCGGGTCGGTGGATCTGGGGTCGGTGGATCTGGGGTCGGTGGATCTGGGGTCGGTGGCCGCGGGGCCCGCGGGTGCGCGCTTCTCCGTGAGCCCCCCGGGATCCGCCTCCCCGTCATCGGGCGTTGTTCCGTCCGGCCAGGGGGATGTCTCCCCGGGACCGAATCCGGTCACCCGATCCCAAGGGGGACCGTCGGCTGGCCCACACACCAACCCCGCCCCACACACCAACCCCGCCCCACGCGCGCATCCCGGCCCGAACCAGGTCCCCGGCCCGAAGCACGCTCCCGGCCCGGAGACCGGCCCCGGTCAAGACCGGGGAGCCGACCCCGAGCTACCCGGACTACCCGAGGGCTGGCCCATGGTCGCCCGGCCGGCCGCTTCGGCCGTGACCGCCGAGCCGGTCACGCGGGACGTCATCGACGGCACCGAGCCGCGCCGCGCGCCGGAGGCGCCAGGGATGCGCCGGTCCGATCCGGCGGGGCTGCCGGGGCGTGTCCGGTCCGCTTTCCCCCTGCCCGGACACGCCCCGGGAACCGACCCCGCGGCCACGTTCGTGATGCTGGACGCGCTGTTCGCGTGGGCCCCGGTCGGTCTCGCCCTGCTCGACCGGGCCGGGCGGTTCCTGCGGGTCAACGACACACTTGCCCGGTTCGACCGCCGGCCGGTCCACGAGCACCTCGGCCGTACCGTCTCCGAGCTCCTCGGCGACACCGGCCAGGAACTCGACGCTCTGCTGGCACGGGTACTGCGCACCGGCGAGCCGGTGGTGGACTTGGAGGTCATGGTCGCCACCGATGGTTCCGGGCCGCCGCAGACGTGGCTCGCCAGCTGGTATCCGGTGAACGACCCTCAGGTCGGGCTGGTGGGCGTGGCGTTCGTCGCGATCGACGCCAGCGGGACGCGGGCGGTCGAGGGGGAGCGGGCGCGGGCCGACGCACGTTACCTCGGCCTCGTGGACGCCGCCGCGGTGGACGTGTTCCACGCCGAAGGCGACGGGGCACTCGATGCCGATCTGCCCCGCCTGCGGGCCTTCACCGGGCGGCATCCGGCGGAGCTGGCCGGGTTCGGCTGGCTCGGCGTGGTCCACCCCGACGACCGGGAGCGGGTCGGGCGCGCCTGGCACGGGGCGATCGAGCACGGTGAGACCTTCGAGGCCGAGTTCCGGATCTCCGGTGGCGGAGGCGACCGCACCGCCATGCGGGTGGTCGAGGCCCGCATCGTTCCCATGCCGGCGGCCGGCCGGCCGAACAGCCGGCCCAGCGAGTGGCTCGGGGNGATCCGCGACCTCACCGAGGTACGCGCCGCCGAGGCCGACCGGGCCACGGCCGACCAGCGGGCCCGGATCGCGACGGAACGGGCCGAACAGACCGCGACGTTGGCCGTGGCGCTCGCCCGGACCCTGACCGTGGACGACGTCGTCGCCACCGTCCTCGACGTCGGGGGGCGGATGGCCGGGGCCGCCGGCCGGGGCGTCGCGCTCGTGGACGAGGCGCACGACCGGCTGCTCTTCCACGCCCCGCCGGGTCCCGCCGACGGCCTCGCCCGCTGGTCGGAGGTGGCGCTGGGGGCGGTACATCCGGTGGCGGAGGTCATGCGGGGCGGTCGTGCGCTGTTTCTCGTCGACCGCGACGAGCTGCTCGCCCGCTGGCCGGTGCCGGAGGTCGCCGACGTCGCCGCCGCGGCGGGTGAGCATGCCTGGGCGATGCTGCCGCTGGCCGTCGGGGGCGGCGCCCCCTTCGGCGTGGTGACCTTCGGGTTCCGCCAGGCGCGGGAGTTCACCGCCGCTGATCAGGCGTCCCTCATCGCGATCGCCGACGCCTGCGCGCAGGCCCTGGAACGGGCCACCGGCTACGAACAGCTCGCCGCCGACGCCGCGCGCGGTCATCGGACCCTGGCTGCGACGCGCGAGGCGCAGGCCGCCCTGGCACTCGCCGATCGACGCCTTCAGCTGCTGGGGCGAGCTACCGGGATCGTGGCCGCGGCCGTGGAGCCTCCCGTCGCCCTGCGCTCCCTGGCCGAGTTGATCGTCTCGGAGGTCGCCGACCTGTGTGTTGTCCAGCTCGTCACTGGCACACCCGCTCCCGTCCCGGCGTCCTGGAGCGCTGCCGCGGTGTCCGTCCGGGCCGGGGACGCGGCCGGGGATAAGGCCGGGGACGCGGCCGGGGATAAGGCCGGGGCCGAGGAGACGGCGGGGGACCGGGCGGCAGAGCCGGTGCCCGAGCTGCGTCCACTCGTCGTCCTGGCCCGTGACGGGCTTGGCACGGTGCCTCCGTTCGCCTCGGGGGCCGGCGCGGCGACGTCGCCGGCGAGTCCGTTCGCCCGGGCCGCCCGCCGGGGCGAACGGCTGATCGTCGCACTGACAGCGGGCGAGTGGGATCCGCCGGCCGACGCCGAGCGGTGGATCCGCCAGGTGGGGGCCCACACGATGGCTGTCGTACCCGTGGTACGGGTCGGCCACGTCGTCGCCGTACTGAGTGTGACCGCCGTTGCGGATCGACCTCCGTTCACCGAAGCGGATCTGCTCTTGCTGACCGAACTCGCCGCCCGGGTGGGGGTCGTCCTGGACCGGATCGATCGGGGGGCCGCCGAGCGCAGCAATGCGCTGGCACTGCGCGAGGCGTTGCGCGGTTCTCCACCCGCCGTCCCGTCCGGGCTCGAGGTGGCCACCCGTTACCTGCCCGGCGGGGTCGATGACGACGCCGGTAGCGACTGGTTCGACGTGATTGACCTGGGAGCCGGGCGAGTCGCCCTGATGATCGGCAACGTGATGGGCCGAGGGATCCGGGCGACCGCGGTGATGGGGCAGCTGCGCGCGGCGGCCCGCACCTGCGCCCGTCTCGATCTTCCCCCGGCCGAGGTGCTGACGCTGCTGGACGGCATCGTCGCGGACCTGCCCGGGGAGGAGATCGCCACCTGCATCTACGCGGTCGTTGAGATCGACAGTGGGGTGCTGACGCTGGCGAGTGCCGGGCACCCGCCGCCCCTGGTCGTCGCGCCGGACGGGTTGGTCTCCAGGCTCTACATGGCGGTGGGATCTCCACTCGGGGTGGCCCGGTCGGACGTGACCGAGTACACGGTGCGACTGGGACGGGGATATCTGATCGCCCTGTTCACCGACGGGCTCGTCCGGGGACGTGCGCGCGACCTCGACGCCGGGGTCTCGCAGCTCGCGGCCGCGCTCGCCCGCGCCAGCGACAGGTTCACCGCGAATCTGGACGACCTGGTCACCACGGCGTGTGCCGGTCTCGGTCCCGCCGTCGCCCCCGGCCCAGTGGGTTCCGGGGCGGCCGACGGGGCGGCCGACGAGGTGGCGGCCGATGACGTCGCGCTTCTGTTCGCCCGGTTGCCCGTTGAACCGACGGCCGCGGCGGCCCTCCTGGACGTCACCTTCGACGGTGCGGCGAGCCTGCGCGCCGTGCGGGCTCAGGCCAGGCTCGCGCTGGAGAACGCGCCGCTGGCCTCGGAAGTCGTCGACACCATCGTTCTGGTGCTGTCGGAGCTGGCGAGCAACGCGGTGCGGCACGGTCGCCCACCACTGTCGGTGCGGCTGCGGCTGCTGGGCGACCGGGCCGTCGTCGAGGTCGCCGACGGTGGCGGCCGGGTGCTGCGGCGGCGCCACGCCGCGGCCGAGGATGAGGCCGGCCGCGGGCTCGGCCTGGTCTCCCAGCTCGCCGTTCGGCATGGCGTCCGTCCGGTCCCCGACGGGAAGGCCGTGTGGGCCGAGATCGACCTGACCGGGACGACCCCGCCCGAACCGGACTGACGCCATGGCCAGAGGGTCAATTGCGTGGTCTGTTATATCTGTCCGATTTACCTCAGTCCGGCGGGTGAATCCGTCCGGACGGCCGGGGCGGGGCTGCCCGGGTGACGGGCTGACCTGCCGGCTACGGCACGAGACGGCCTGATACGGGTGGACCGGCCGTCCCGGCGGCATCAGGAAGTCTGGTGTCGCGTAACGTGAGCTGCATGCCGGACGCGGTGCTGCGCCTCGACAATGTCAATGTCGTGCGAGATGGGTCATACCTGCTCAGGAACGTGTCGTGGGCGGTGTTCCCTGGCCAGCGCTGGGTGGTCCTCGGTCCCAACGGCGCCGGGAAGACGACCCTGCTGCAGGTGGCCTCGGGCCGGCTGTTTCCCACCAGGGGCACGGTCGACCTGCTCGGCGCCCGTCTCGGCAAGGTCAACCTTCTCGATCTACGATACCGGGTGGGTGTCGTCAGCCCGGCGCTGGTGGAGACGCCACCCGCCGACGAGCGGGTACTCGACGCGGTGGTGACCGCCGGCTGGTCCGTGCTGGGCCGCGCCGACGAGGAGTACGACGAGGTCGATCTCACCCGCGCGGCCGGCCTGCTGACCCAGTTCGGGTGCCGTGGACTGGTCGACCGTCGGTTCGGAACCCTCTCCGAGGGAGAGCGCAAGCGCGTGCTCATTGCCCGGGCCCTCATGACCGACCCGGAACTCCTCCTGCTCGACGAGCCCGCCTCCGGGCTCGATCTGGGTGCGCGGGAGGCGTTGATGCGGCGGCTCACCCGCTTCGCGGCCGACCCCATCGCTCCTGTCCTCGTCCTCGTCAGCCACCACGTGGAGGAGATCCCGGTCGGGGTGACCCACGCGTTGCTGGTGCGCGGCGGCCAGGCGCTTGCGGCCGGTCCGGTCGCGCAGGTCCTCACCGCGCAGGCGCTGTCCTCCTGCTTCGGGATTCCGTTGGAGGTCGGCGTGGCGGCCGGTCGCTACACCGCCCGGCTTGCCGCTGGACCGCCTCCCCGGCATCCGGTATCCGCCTCGGTCTGAGTCTGTGCCGCGGGGCTGAGTCTGTGCCGCGGGGCTGAGTCTGTGCCGCGGGGCTGAGTCTGTGCCGCGGGGTGTTTGTCCGTTCAGGGGCCGATCGGCCGTGACCGGGGTCGGTCGATGGTCGGACGGGGTCGGTCGATGGTCGGATGACCACGATCGGCGGGGTGCGGTGACCGTCCCGACGTGATCCGGTCCCGAGTCACCGCTCGGTCCCGGCGTTTCGCGTACGGTCCGGTGGGCCGTCCATCCCCGTCAAGCGGCCTCAGCCCGTCGTAGCGCGCCTTTTCCGGTATCGCCGGTGTATTTTTTCGCGGCGGCCGTCGTGCTCCCTCTCCGAGGCTCGTCCGTTCGTGGGCCGGCCGGCGACCCGGACGGACGCTGACCGCCGGTTGCCCCCGGACCCGTCGCTGGTTGGCCGTCGTTCATCGTTCGTCGAGCAGCTCCCACAACCATCCCGACCGTCGCACACCCGCGCCGAGCGACCTCAGCCGGCCGGCAAGTTGCCGATCCGAGGTGATGACGACCACGGGCGCGACCGCGTCGCGCGCCGCCGCCACGATGGCGTCGTCGCCGTGCCCGGGGGCGTGCACGACGACGATGGTCGGTGCCGCGCGGTCCGCCCTCGCTGGAACGTGGCGGCCCTTCTCTGGCGCGACGTCCGCGGGCCGGACCTTTTCGGGTGTGATCTTTCCGGGCCGTACGGTTCCCTCGGGAACTCCGGCCCGTGCCGCACCCTCGAGAACGACCACGATCCGCTCAGGCCATTCCGGCCTCGATGATGGCCGCGGGTGCGTGCCGGGACGGGTGATCCGCGCCGAAATAGCGTCGACCAGCCGTCCGGCCGCTCCTGGGCGGTCCCGCCACCACCCGTCGGGCCGGGAGCCAATCACGTTGGCACCGTCTACCACCCACGTGCGCGGGTACTCGTCCGTGGGTCGGCTCATACCGGCGGCGCCGGAATCAGGGGTACTCATCCGGCGCGGCGATCCCCTTTGGCATTCGTACCGGTCGGTTCCGCTCGCGGCACCACCACCCCAAAGGCGCCGGCGGCTGTTGCCCGCCGTTTGCCGGGCAATCGTCCACGGGAGTCGGTAGACGAACACGATCGGTGTCCCAAGGTCGGAGGACATGGACGCCGCTCGGTCCACGCCTGCCCAACTGTCCGCTTGCGGTCGGCCTTTCGACTGGGAAGGTGTGATTCGCAGAACATGATCATCCCTCTATCATGTGGAGCTTGCTCCCTGTCTTTGGGTTCCGCACTCCGACTGCCAGGGCGGCGTGCGTTGAGCGCTGACTTCGTCTTCGGCGACCCAAGCCTGCGAGCCCGACGAACCAGGCGTGACAGTTCCCCGCGTTCTCGTGGTAATAATAGACGCGTGAGTTCTGCGGTCCGCTGACCTGAAGGAGAGTGGCATGGCCCAGAAGACCATCGTCTCGTTGATTGACGATCTCAGTGGAGAAGAGGCCGACGAGACCGTCCGGTTCGGACTCGACGGTGCGCAGTATGAGATCGACCTGTCGGAGAAGAACGCCACGAAGTTGCGTGAGTCGTTGGCTCCGTTCGTCACCGCGGCTCGCCGTTCCGGCGGTCGGGCGGCGGGTGGCCGGCGTGGTGTGCGTGCCGCTTCGCGCCGTACCGGCGGAACCGACCGTACCGCCGACATTCGTGAGTGGGCGCGCAGCAACGGTTACACGGTGAGTGACCGGGGGCGTATCGCTTCCAACATCGTCGAGGCGTACGACAAGGCCCACTGATCCTGGTCTTGACTGCTTTTCCGGGGTAGGGACCGGAGCAGTGGAACCCCTTGTAGCGGTAGTGCCCGTGGTATTGGACGACGGGCCGCGCGATCCGGCGGACCGAAGATCGTGTGATCAGGTTTTGCATGGTCAGGTTCCTGCCACACCGACCGGGCCGGTGTGGCAGGAACTATTGGCGTTGCCGCTGACGCAGTCCGTCGCCAGATCTGTTCGTTCCGTCAGTTCGGCAGCTGCCGGGCCATCCAGTTTTCGACGTCTTCCGCGGTTCGCGGAAGTGCGGCGGACATGTTCCGCCTTCCATCCCTGGTGACCAGGATGTCGTCTTCTATCCGGACGCCGATGCCTCGCAGTTCCGGCGGAACCATCAGGTCGTCCGGCTGGAAGTACAGGCCCGGTTCGACCGTCAATACCATGCCCGGTTCCAGCGCCGCGTCGCGATAGGTCTGGTCGCGCGCCTGCGCGCAGTCGTGCACGTCCAATCCGAGCATGTGCGACGTGGAGTGCAGGGTATAGCGGCGATGGACGCCCGCTCCCGGGGAGCGTGGGTCCTCGGTCAGCGACTCCTGCGCACTGACCGGCAGGAGCCCCCAGTCGTCGAGCGCCGTGGCGATGACCCGCATGGCGGCCCGGTGCGGCTCCAGGAAGGACGCTCCCGGCCGGACCGCGTCGATCCCGGCCTGCTGGGCGCGAAGAACCACGTCATAGACCTGGCGTTGCACCTCGGTGAACCGTCCGTTGATCGGAAGCGTNCGGGTGACGTCGGCCGTGTAGAGGGACCGTCCCTCGACCCCCATGTCGAGCAGGGCGAGATCACCGGCGCGTACCGGCCCGTCGTCGCGGACCCAGTGCAGCGTCGTGGCGTGGTGGC
Source organism: Frankia sp. Allo2 (assembly GCF_000733325.1). NCBI lineage: Bacteria > Bacillati > Actinomycetota > Actinomycetes > Frankiales > Frankiaceae > Frankia > Frankia sp. Allo2. Next base: position 88,510 of record NZ_JPHT01000011.1, on the reverse strand, counting down.
CACAGGCGACGATGGAACCGTATCCCACGTCGTTGCCGTCCACCCGGGCCCGCCGCCAGAACGTCCCCTCCAACCATCGTTCTCCGTTGGGCAGGTCCATCGCCCGACCGATTTCTCCCACGCACTCGGTGAAGCCACGCACGGTCGCGGCGATCGCCTCGTCCAATCGGGCGATCTCGAAGTCGTCCTTGAGCAGCCGCAGCTCGGAAAGGGCCTGTGCGAGGGCCAGATCGCGGTCGGTTCCTGGTCCACCCCGGCCGGACCAGCGCAGCACCGAACCGTCCACGACCGGATCGACTCCGCGTAGTACCCGGGTGTTTCCCGGTGCCAACCGCGCGAGCGCGTCCGCGAGCTCCGTGAGCGGCCGGCATTCGATCTCCAGCTGNGCCGTGGTCTCCCGAACCCCCGGTCTGGGACCGACCCACAGTTCCCCGTATCGCCGGTCGGTGTAGAAGGCGGAGCTCGACCGGTCGGACCGCCCGGCGACATAGAGCACCGCATCATGCTCACCGGCCGCGTTGGGTAGCAGAACCAACACGGCATCGGGTTCATGGCAGCCGGTCAGCCAGAAGAAGTCACTTCCGGGACGGAACGGAAAATCTGTGTCGTTTGCCCGTACCCGCAGACCGCCGCTCGGCACCACAAGCGCGTCCGCCGGGAACCGCGAACCCAACAAGGCGCGACGTTTCGTGGTGTAGGGTGCGCAGTCATCGCGGGATGGCACAGCGTCGTCAATCGGCGCCCACCCGGTCGACATAAATCGCCGGAACGCCGCGTGTGGTTCCTCGTCGTGGTTGGCCTGTCCGGGTTCGCGCACGGAATCATCCGATGCCGGAGGTTCACTGGCCCCGGTGGGGACAACGCCCGGCTCGTCGGTCGTGATGAGGTTCGGATCACGCCCGGCCGGCGCGCTCTCGGGCACCCCCGTGCCGGTCGGTGGAGGTGAGCTTTGGTGGGACTGGGCACTCATACCGTTAACGGTAGGCCCCGTTGCGGACGGCGGGTAGCGCGAGGCGCACCGCCATGCCCGGCGCGTTGGCCGGACTTCTCGTCGTTGGTCCGCCGGGCATTTGGTGCATCGCGCCGCCGCGGTGATGCCGGGCCGATGTGGGCGGTCGCGTCGCGACCTGGGCCCGAACGCCGCTACCCACTTCGCCGCCTTCGGACCCTTCCATGAAGACTGTTCCTCCCACCTCGGGTGAGTTAACGAGGGCACGCAATCGGTTGTGGGAGATCTGGGGGATCCGATCGGTTGTGACCTTCCGTCGTGGACTGTTAACTCATCTGCCGGTCGGCGGGGAAGGCGGGTCCACGTTGCACGGATCGAGTCGGTCCGGGGGCGGACGTCCTCGGTGTGCCGTAATGCCGGTCCGATAGCCACCGGCATCGTGCGATTCGGGTGCTGTGCTCGATTCGGGTGCTGTGCTCGATTCGGGTACTGCACTCGATTCGGGTACTGCACTGCGTGTCGCGAACACCATCGGGTACCGGCATCATTGTTGCGCATCCCGATACCGGTGGCTGTCGTCGGGATCGCAGGATCGGGATCGGGCCCGCNACCGGTCTCGATGCTCGGCGTCAGCCGGGGTCCGCCGCCGCTCGGCTCGGCCGGGACGGTCCGGGCGGCACCGTCGGAGTCCGCACGGTCCGCGGGCCTGCCGGGGGCCTGCGAGGTCGTACATCCGACAACCCCTCGGGAATGCCATGACGCCCGTCACCCGTCACCATCGAAAAGACTGTCCGGGAGGGTTCCGGTCCGTCCGCGCCCACGTCGTGCCAAGGTGGTCCGGCGGGTTCGCGCCGGTGGTGGACGGTGCCGACCCCGGGCGGCGCCACTGGCGCGGATGATCTCATCCCGGTGGATGAGGGAGGAGGACGCGGCCATGACCTGGCCTCCGGATCGTCCGGATCGTCCGGAACGGTACGGGCCGACGGCGGGACGCCGGGACGGCGAGCGGCCTGGCCGGTCCGTCCGTGACCCGCGGGACCCACGCCGGGCCCCTGAGGAGGACTGGCCCGTCGGGCAGTGGCCGCGCCGGGAGCACCGGCCCGCTCCGCGGGGTCACGATGATGACGAGCCGCGCGTACCCCCCGGCGCCTACCCCGATCCCTACGGCCGGTACCCCATCGATCACCCGGCGGCCGAGCCCCGGTATGACCGGCCGGCCCCGGAGGGTCCCGTGGCACCCGGGCAGGGCGGCTTACGGCGCGGTCTCACCGCCATGGCCGCGGTGTTGGCGACCCTCGTCCTGATCCTGGCGACCGGTGGCTGGGCCGTGCTGAAGCACTACGACGGTAGGGTGCATCACATCCCGCTGGCCTTCTCCGCCAGCGCGGACCGGCCGGCGTCCGCATCGGGCGGAACGCAGAACATCCTGCTCGTGGGGTCGGACACTCGGACGGGGACCAACGGCGAGTTCGGCCAGGTCGAGGGGCAGCGGTCGGACACGACCATCCTCGCCCACCTCGACGGCGACGGTTCGACGACTCTCATCTCCTTCCCCCGGGATCTGTGGGTGCGGATTCCCGCGTACACCGACGCGGCGGGCACGCAGCACGCGGCGCAGCGGTCCAAGCTGAACGCCGCCTTCTCCTACGGCGGGCCGTCCCTGCTCGTGGCCACGATCGAGAACCTCACCGGGATCCGGGTCGACCACTACGTTCAGATCGACTTCATCGGCTTCCAGGGGATGACGGACGCCCTCGGCGGGGTCACCGTCTGCATCAAGGAGCTTCCCCCCGAGCTGAAGGCACGGGGTTTCGACAACCTGCACGACCATTACTCCGGGTTTTCCGGTCAGGTCGGCGAGAACACGCTGAACGGGGCGCAGGCCCTCTCCTTCGTCCGGCAGCGGTATGGCCTACCCGAGAGCGACATCGACCGCATCCGCCGCCAGCAGCAGTTCCTCGGTGCCGTCTTCCAGCGGATCGCGTCGACGGACACCCTGCTCAACCCGGCGAAGCTGCTCGGGGTGGTCGACTCCGCCACCTCGGCGCTGACGCTCGACGAGGCCACCTCCCTCGCCGACCTCCGGTTTCTCGCGGTGCGGATGCAGTCGATCGGATCGGGCGGCGTCGCGTTCACGACGGTGCCGGCGGCAGCTGGCACCCGCGGGGGGCAGAGCGTCCTAGTTCCTGATCCAGCCCAGCTGGGCACCTTCCTCAAGCCCTTCGGCGGTCGTGTCGCCGACGGGAGCTCCACCGGCGCACTCCCGGCCGGCGCGGGGGGTGGCTCCTTCGCCGCGGTACCGGTGTCCGCCGCGGTACCGGTGGTCTGGTCCCCGACCAGCGCGGCGGGAAGGTCCGTCCCGGGTGACGCGGGCGGGGTGTCCTGCACCTATTGAGGCGGCCTCAAGGCGTTCAGCGCCGAGTGGCTGCCCCGGCGGCGCGGTGGCTGCTCGTCCAGCGCCGCGTTGAGCTCCGCGCCCAACAACACGGCCAGCGCGGTGATGTAGAAGAACAGCAGCGCCGCCACCGGTGATCCGAGCGAGCCGTAGACCAGTTCGTGACTGAACACGATCTCCAGGTAGTACCGCAGCACGCCGCTGCCCACGAGCCAGCAGACGAGCGCGAGGATCGCTCCGGGCAGCGCCCGCCACCAGGGTCGGCGTACCGGCAGCGAGAGGTGGTACAGCGAGGTCAGCATCGCCAGGGCCACGAGTCCCACGACCGGCCAGTAAAGCAGTGTGATCAGGGTACTGACGAGGGGATGGCGACTGGCGTCGAAGATCCGCGAGATCAGTTCGGGCCCCAGGACCAGCGCCGGCAGGAGGATGACCCCGCTGGCCACTTGGGCGAGAAACAGCCACAGCGCCAGGAGCCGGCTGCGTACCGCCGAGCGCAGCTCGCGCTGGCCGTAGGCGATGGTGATGGTGTTGACGAAGGTCGCCATCGCGGTCGACCCGGTCCACAGGGACAGCACGAAACCGATGGAGATCACATCCGGTCGGCCACGGGAGAGGATCTGGTCGATGGTCGGGCGCACCGCGTCGTCGACCACCGATTCGGTCAGCAGGCCGCCGGCGCCGTGAAGGATGCTCTGCCGGGCGCTGTCGAGGGCGTCGGCTCCGATGGCGTCACCGACGTAGCCGAGCGTTCCCAACAACGACAGCAGGAGTGGGGGCAGGGACAGCAGCTGCCAGAATCCCGCCTCGGCCGCAAGCCCCAGGACCCGGTGCCGCCAGGCATTGGTGATGGTCCGATGGGCCAGTCGCAGGGGTCCTCGGGGCAGCCGGCGGCGCTGGCGATCCAGCCGGTGGAACAGCGTGCTGCGCCGGATGGCGGTCCAGGTCGCGGCGTGACGGTCTCTGGCCCGCGTTAGCAGCCCGGGATTCACCTCGACGACCACCCTGCGCAGCAACACCATCCAGCGGCCGCTCACCGGGGACGATGCCACGGGAGCCGGTGTTTTGTTTCCCGCGGCGGACACGGCCCCCACCGTATGGCCTGGCGTTCCCGGGTGCCGAAGGGCACCCGGGAACGGAGTGGATGATCGCGGCGGAGGCCGCCCGGAGTAACGGATGGGCCGCCGGCCAGCGGCGAGGGAAGTGGTCAGGGATCCTGGATACGCCAAAAGGGACACATCGCTAGATCGTGATGTGCCCCTTCAGGGTGCCTGGGCGGCCGAGTTCAGGACACGCTGAGTTTGTCGGTCTCGTCGTGATACTCAACAGCCATCTCACGCAGCTTCGAGTCGTGCGACTTCGCGTGGTGCCGGCAGAACAGGAGATCGCCGCCCCCGGGCAGCACGACCCGCACGTAGGCCTGGGCACCGCACCGGTCGCAACGATCAAGATTGGTCAGCGTCGGCTTCGTGATAGTCCCTGTCACATCTACTCCAACTGTGTTAGGCGGTCAGACGTTCCAACTGACCATGTGACGGTTTACTCACAGCCGGCTCTCGTGGCGTCGTTGCATCCAGAGCGGCGTGGTGTCCGTGGTCCTCCATACCACGAACGGGTACCCGTCTCGGACGCCCGGTCGTCTGATCAGGGACGTCGGGCACCGAAGACGATGTCGTCCCANGCTGGCACTGACTTGCGTCCGCGTCGACCGCCTGCCGGACGTTCGTTCCCACGGGCGGTGTTACTCGGGCGTGCCCGTGACGCAGCGGAGGCGCTCGATGTGTCTACGGTCATCTCGTCGGTCCCGTCCGGCGCATCCTCCGTCTGCGCGGAGGGAGCCTTGGCGGGGGCTTCCCGCCGGGCTTCCCGCCGGGCTGCCGTGCGGCGCGCCCCGGGCGTGGAATCTGTGCCGGATCCGGCGGCTCGGGCGGCTGGTGCCGAGGTCACGGCGGCCGCGGCGGCTGCGGCGGCATCGGTGCCCGCTAGCGCGGCCGGTTCGGCGGGAGCGGATCGCGCTGCCGTACCGACGTCTGGGGCCGACGGCTCCGGTCCGGCCGGGGCCGCGGCGGCTGTCCCGCCCCGCTCCCCGCCGGCGACGGGAGGCACCTGCGCCGAGCCCGGGACCGGCAGCTTGGCGGCTGCCCCGGTGGGAGACGTGGCGGATGTCACGGGCTGCGGACCGGCCGGCGCGACGGCCGGTCGGGAATGCACTCCTGATCGTCCGGTCCCGGACGCGGACCCCACCCTGGGGCGGCTGCCGGGAACGCCTCGCCCCGTCGCGGCCGTCCGGCGAGCGACCTCGCCGCGGATCGGTTCGGGCCGGACGGGACGATCCAGGGACTCGGCTTCCTCGGCCCGGGCGGCCTTCCGCTCCACCGCGCGCGGGTCTCCCGGGGCCGCTGGGTCTGCGGACCGGGCAGGTACGGACCAGGGGGTCACGGCTCGGGTGTCCGCGGATCGGGTGTCCGCGACCACGGGTTGCGGTTCGGCCGCCTGGATCGTCTCCGGACGGGTGGNCGACCCGGGCGACCCGGGCGACCCGGGTGCCCCGGGCGCGATCCCACCGCCCGCGGTGTCCCCGGGATACGCGTTATCCCCGGGATATGCGTTATCCCCGGGATACGACGCGGCCGGGTGGGAGGGCAGGGCCGCGGGCGGAGGGTACTGTCGCTCGGGGAGGCCGTGCTGCGGGGCCGGTGTTCCCGGCGGCAGGCCCGATTCCGCCATCGCAGCGACCATCGGCTGGACCGGGGTGGCCGGGGTGGCGGGGATGCCCTGGTCGTGCACAAGGGTGAGCGCTGGCCCCGCCGCCCGCAGCGCCGCCGACGATGATGGTACGGATGACGGTGCGGGCACCGGCGCCGGCTGCTCTGCCGTCTCCGGCGCCACAAGAGTGCGGGCCGCGTCGTCATGTGGGCGCACCCGGCGCACCACCGGATCCCACGTCCAGCGGGCGCAGCGGCTTTCCGAGGTGAGCTGGACGAGCCAGATGCCGTCGACGCGGCGCCACGCGTCCCACTGCGCCGCGGCCGGATTGTCCTGGGCTCCCATCAGCCGCGCGTCGACGACCTCGCCCAACGGCCGTCCCGGCACGCCCCCCGGATCCTTGGGGAGCAGCGCGGCCCGCGCCTCCTGCACGACCCTGGCACGTTCGGCGAGGACGGGACCCTCATAGCGCTCCACCCGTTCCACCGGGATCCCGGCGGCCCTGGCCACCTCCGCCGCGGTCTCCCCGGCGCGCAGCCTGGCCTGGATCTCCCGTGGGGTGAGCGCGCTCTCGGTACGCACCTCGCTGCGACGCACACCGCGCAGGGCCGCGCGCAGCCGGTCGTCCACGGGCACCCGGAACTGCTCGCCGTCCGTCCTGCCGTTCGCGTCGGTGAGCACGAGGTAGCCGCCGTCCTCGCTGAGTGCGACCGCCCGCAGCTCGCGCATGGCGCCTCCTCCTCCGTCGAAGCCGTACCGCTTGTCGCCGTGCCGCGGCGGGCGGACCGTTGCGCCGGACGCGCATGGGAGCGGATGTCAGCATGATGCGTCAACCCGCCTTCGGCCTGTGCGTCCCGGTAGCTGACAGCCTGCCATCGATGGCGTCGGTCGCGGGCGTGGCGGCGGGCGACACGCACAGTCTGACCGTGTTGGGCCTGTTCGGGCAGTCCCGGAACGTCCGGATCCGGGACGAGTGGACTCGCGACCGGTGGATTATGGTCGCCTGCCGCCCGGGGGGCGGGTCGCGGGACCTCGGCGGCGGGCGGGCCGGGCAGCCGGTCGGGGCCGGTTCTGGTCGACCAGGCCGGAGATGGCGGCGCCGACGATGCCTGCCTCGTTCTGGAGTTGCGCGGGGATCACTCGGGTACGCACCTCGAGCTGGTCGAGGTATTTGTCCGCTCTCTTGCTCACCCCACCACCGATGATGATGAGGTCGGGCCAGAGCAGCGCCTCGATGGNGTTGAGGTACCTGGTCACCCGTTTGGCCCACTTCTCCCAGGAGAGGCCCTCGCGTTCCCGGGCCGCATCGGACGCCCTGGTCTCCGCGTCGTGCCCGGAGATCTCCAAGTGGCCGAGTTCGGTGTTGGGCACGAGCTGGCCGTGGAGGAACAGCGCGGTACCGATCCCGGTTCCGAACGTCGTCACGACGACCAGGCCGGTGGTGTCGCGTCCGGCGCCGAAGGTCATCTCGGCGATGCCCGCCGCGTCCGCGTCGTTCATCACGGTGATGTCCACCGGGCCCGTGGCGGCGGCCGACCCGCCCAGCGCCTCGGCGAACAGGGACACCACGTCGGTGCCGATCCAGGACGGGGCGATGTTCGCCGCCGTGAGCGCCACCCCGTTCTTGACCACTGCGGGCAGGGTGGCTCCCACCGGTCCCGACCAGCCGAAGCGGCCAACCACCTCCGCCACGGTCGCGGCCACCGCGGTGGGCTCGGCCGGCTGCGGAGTCGCCAGCCGGAACCTGGGCGCGGCCAGCGACCCGTCCTCGACGTTGACCGGAGCGCCCTTGATTCCGCTTCCGCCGACGTCANCCCCGAAGACCTGCATCGCCGAGCCCTCCCCTACCGATGTTCTGNCCTTGCCGNCCCCGCCGACCCCGCCGACCCTGCCGCGGTGCCGTGGGCCGAACCGCCGCCCAGTGACCGCGGACGTCCGTCGACCGCACGAGTTGTAGTCTCGCAGGCGATCGGGGCGGCCACGGTCCGACTGCCCACGTCGTGGCCTCTCCGTCCCGATCGCGTCCCGCCGGTGAGTCCGCCGCCGCGTGGCCCGACTCGGGACGAGCCGCGACTCAGACGAACGGCTCTTACCCTGGAGGAATGAGCCTCACCGACACCCATGGTCGCATCGCGACGGACCTGCGGGTGTCGTTGACGGACCGCTGCAACCTCCGGTGTACCTATTGCATGCCGGCCGAGGGACTCGCGTGGCTCCCTGGCGAGCGGATGCTGACCGACGACGAGGTAGTCCGGCTGGTTGGCGTCGCGGTTGGGCGGCTCGGCGTGACCGAGGTTCGCCTCACCGGCGGTGAGCCCATGCTGCGTCCGGGTCTGGTGGAGCTGGTGGCGCGGCTTGCGGCCCTGCGGCCGCGGCCCGAACTGTCCGTCACCACGAACGGTCTGATCCTGGCCCGCCTGGCGGGCCCGCTGCGGGCCGCCGGTCTGGACCGGATCAACGTCTCCCTGGACACGCTGGACGCGGACCGGTTCGTCCGGATCACCCGCCGGGAGCGGCTCGGTGACGTGCTGGCAGGACTGTCCGCCGCCGCCGCGAGCGGGTTCACCCCGGTCAAGGTCAACAGCGTCCTCGTTCGGGGCGTCAACGACGACGAAGCCCCCCGGTTACTGCGCTGGTGTCTGCGGGAGGGCTACGAGCTGCGGTTCATCGAGCAGATGCCGCTGGATGCGCAGCACGCGTGGCGTCGGGACACGATGGTGACGGCCGGCGAGATCCTTGCCTGCCTGCGGGCGGAGTTCACCCTCACGCCGCTGCCGGGCCGCGGCAGTGCGCCCGCCGAGTTGTTCGAGGTGAACGGTGGGCCCGGGCGGGTGGGGGTGATCGCCTCGGTGTCGGCGCCGTTCTGCGCGGCCTGTGACCGGGTCCGGCTGACCGCCGACGGCCAGGTACGTGACTGTCTGTTCGCCCGGCGGGAGAGCGATCTGCGGACCCCCATGCGTGCCGGCGCGGACGACGAGCGGCTCGCGGCTCTGTGGCGGGCGGCCGTGCGGGGCAAGAAGGCGGGGCACGGCATCGACGAACCGACCTTTCGGCAGCCGGACCGGCCGATGTCCGCGATCGGCGGATGACGGTGGCCCGGTCCGGGTCGTATGCCGGTGTCCCCGCGGGTTGGAGTGCCCTGGTGCTGGCCGGGGGTGGGGCGCGCCGGCTCGGCGGCCGGGACAAGCCGGCGGTGATGGTCGGCGGTTCCACCCTGCTCGAGCGGGTGCTGTCCGCGGTGTTGGACGCCGAACGGGTGGTCATCGTCGGTCCCCGGCGCGACCTGGCCGTCGATCCGATTCCGCCTGGTCGGGTGCGCTGGTGTCGGGAGGATCCGCCCGGCGGGGGACCGGTCGCGGCGATCGCCGCCGGCCTTGTCGAGATCACCACACCGTTCGTCGCCGTCCTCGCCGCCGACCTGCCGTTCCTGACCGGCCGGGAGATCGCGCTGCTGCGCCGCGGGGTCGCGGACCCCGCGGCGCAGGCCGCGCTGCTGGTCGACCCGGACGGCCGCCGGCAGTTTCTGGCCGCGGTGTGGCGGACGGCCTCGCTGTGGGCGGCGCTACCCGCCGATCCGATCGGGCGCCCGGTGCGCGGCCTGTTCGCAGACCGTCCGGTGACCGCGGTCCGGGCGCACGCCCGGACCTGCCTCGACTGCGACGAACCGGCGGATGTGGCGCGGGCCCGCAGCTGGGCCGCGGTGGGCGAGCGTGGCCCGGCCCGGCACGATAGGCCTATGACCTCCGCCGATGACCAGCAGCCTGATCACCAGTCGTGGTCCGATCATCGGGCTTCGGCGGATCCGCCGCCCCCGGAGGCCGGACGTCATCGCCCGCCGCCCCCGGAGGCCGGACGTCATCGCCCGCCGCCCCCGGAGGCCGGACGTCATCGCCCGCCGCCCGCCGCGGCCGTCGGCTCGGGTGCCGGCAACGTTCGGGACAAGAACGTTCGGGACAAGAACCTCCTGGAGCGGGACGTCCTGGCGCAGTGGGTGTCGGACGTCTGCGCCGAGCTCGGCCTCGACGCGGCACGGATCGACGTGGGCGCCGTCCTCGATCTCGCGCGCGACGTCGCCCACGGGGTCGCGCGTCCCGCGGCGCCACTCACCGCGTTCCTGGTTGGTCTGGCCGCCGGCCGGAACGCGGGCGGTGCCCACGGTGAGGAGGGCGGAGGCGAGGGGGGTACGGATGGTGAGCGGGAGGCCGCGGCTGCGCGCGCGGCGACGTCGGCCGTGCTCGGCCTCCTGGCGCGNNCG
>NZ_JPHT01000011.1:0-78200 GCF_000733325.1 Frankia sp. Allo2 | reverse complement strand
GGGGACCGGNCCCGCTCAGCCCATCCGGCCCGGACCCGCCTCGTCGAGGTAGCCGCGCATGTCGATCGCCATGGTGCGCACCGCGTCCTGGTCCGGCTCCGCGTACTCCTCGCCACGCGCCGACGCCCGCGCGTATCCGAAGGTCAGTCGCGGCAGCACCTGCGTCGGTGTGTCCATCCCGCCCTCCCAGCCGGGTTCGTCCCCGGTGAACGCGGCAGGTCCGGAGGGCAGGTCGCCGGAGGTGGGGGAGGCCGTCACGACGACCCAGTCGATCACGCCGAGTATGAGGATCGCGGCGAGTGCTGGCAGGGCCGCGATCGGGTTCCAGGCGGCCAGCCCCACCAGGACGAACACCGCGACCACCGTCAGTCCGCCGATGAGGTGCCGCCGCGCGGGACGAAGCGCGGGAACCTTACGACCATGCCGATAGTGCGCCATACCGACAGTGTGCCTGGGATGCCGCGTTCGGCCCGACCGTGGCCGCACCGTCCGAGTGCGGCCACGGTGCCTCACCCGGGATGGCGTTTCGCCCGGCCCGGCGCCCGATCCGGCGCCCGATCTGGAGGAGGCGTGCGGTATGCCCGGGGACGTTGGTTCGACCACGGGGGGATCGGGGTATGCCGCACACGCCGATCCGAGGCCCGGGCAGCGGCGTCCACCTCCAGGTTGGCGTTCGTGTTGCCCCGCAGGAAGATCATGACTTATTGTGATCTCCTTGACTCCTGCGGTCACCGAATCGGGGTTCGGCGTGCCGGAGTGGCGTCGGGCACCCGGAGCATCCGACAGCGGAGGGTATGTACTTCCTCTCTTTTTGGCGAAGGTTGCGTAGGTCGACCCCGTCCTGAGTCACACTTTTCGAAGGAAAGCAAAGGACCATGGCCCGGCGCCGCACCATGTGTTCAACCTCGCGAAGCTGGAGGTTCGCCGTGGAGGCTCGACGTCGGATGACACGTCCGCGCCGAAAGTCCGCCCCTGGCACCCTGCTGCTGCTCAGCGTAATCGTCTCGGTGTTCCTCGCCGCCGCTGCCTGCGGCTCGCCGAGTTACGAATACGTAACCAACAAGAAGGACGGCGCGTTTGTGCGTGTCCCGACCGGGTGGAATCACCAGGAGATGCCCGGACCTGCGCTTTTCGGGATCGACGCCCGCAATGTCAGCCCCGAGATGCTGCGCGGTCTCATGTCGCGGGAATGGGTCGTCGGCATCGACGCGGCCCAGCGGTTCGACAACACCCGGCTCCTCGTGCCGGACGCAACGCAGCCGAAGGGGTTCGTCCAGGTTCGCCACCTGCTCCCGGAGGAGGCCAACGCGGTCTCCACCAACGATCTGCGCAACTTCGTCCTCTCCGTCGACGACGCGGTGGCCGCGCAGGAGCAGGCCGTGCGGCAGAACCCCTACGGTGCGCGGCTGACGCCGAACTTCCTGCTACTCGCGGACGAGGTTGTGCACAAGAAGGATGGTGTGCACGGGGTGCACCTCGTTTACCAGGTGCAGACCCAGGCCGGGCTGGTCACCATTGACCAGACGAGNCTGCTCGACAACGGGCAGCGAGTGCTCTACCAGCTGATCCTCGCGTGTTCGTCGCTGTGTTACGCCACGCATGGTCAGCAGATCGGCGATGTCGCCAAGTCCTTCACGATCGAGCCGACGGACCGAGGTCAGTAGTCATGGGCGTGAGAGACCAGGCAGGTGGGACCGCCGACGGCGGGGACCCGAAGCCGAATGCCGCCGGTCTGGCTGGTCCCGACCCCGGTGGCACGGATGCGAAGCCGGCGAGCGCGACCGCCGGCAAGCCACGCCGCCGTCCCCTCGCCTTCTGGGACCGGGTGAAGTTCCTGCTCCTGCTCGGGGCGGTCTTCGTCTTCGTCGTGGCGGCCGACGTGTCCGGCAACCCGTTGATGACGTGGGCCGACTCGATCCGCATCCAGGCCAGGAACAGCTGGTGGGTCCTGGCCCTGCTGGGCGTGGAACTGGTGCACCAGCTCCACATGTTCCTGGGCGAACGGTGGTCGGGCTACTACGTCTTCTGGACCGATCGGGTCTTCGGGCAGGCCGAGCGTCGGTTGCTGCGGCTCAACGACTGGAACCGGTACCGGGTCAGCCGTGCGCTGAAGTGGATCGTCGGGGCCGCGCTCGCCCTGTTCGTCTACGCCCGCCTGGCCGATACCTCGGTCTTCGACGCGATGGTGAACGTCCCCGGCGCCGTCTGGAAGGCCATCCCGGCGGTCCTGCAGATCGTCCTGCTCATGGCCCTCGTCGTCGGCCAGTTCGTCGTGATGTTCTGGTTCCTGTCCAAGGGCGGCGTCGACGTCTACTTCCCCGAGGACATCACTACCCGCTTCGCCGACGTGTGGGGGCAGGACCACGTTGTCAGCCGGGTGAAGGAGAACGTTTTCTACCTGGAGCGGCCGGAGGAGATCGAGAGCCGGGGTGGTCATGTTCCCGGCGGTATCCTGCTCTGGGGGCCACCNGGCACCGGCAAGACCCTCATCGCCGAGGCGGTCGCGGGAGAGACCGGGAAGCCCTTCGTGTTCGTCGACCCGGGTGCCTTCCAAGCGATGTTCATCGGGGTCGGCATCCTCAAGGTGAAATCGCTGTTCCGCAAGCTGCGCAAGCTCTCCCTGCGTTATGGCGGGGNGNTCGTCTTNTTTNNCGAGGCCGACACGCTGGGGAGCCGGGGTCAGCTCGCCGGGGGATTCGGCCGCGGGGCCGGAACCGGTGCCCGGTCGTGGTTTGCCCGTTCCGGGTCGCCCGCATTCGTCCCGGTGAGCGCGGCCCCGGCGGGACGGGTCTCGGCGAGTGCGTTCCCGACCGGCGCCGGGCGCCGGTTCGCCGGCCGGCCCGGATCGGTGGGCGAGGGCGGTCCGGGGGACCTGTGCAACGGCCTGTCCTACCTGAGCGAGGCGGCCCGCGCGGAGATCACCCGTGAGCAGTTCGTGATGGGCGGGGGCGGCGGCGGTTTCGACGGCACCCTGCAGGCGCTGCTCACCGAGATGTCCGGCCTGAAGAAGCCGCGGGGCTTCCTCAACCGGGTGGTGCGCCGGACGTTGGGCATGCGGCCCAAGCCACCGCCCAAATACCGCATCCTCGTCATGATGGCGACGAACATGCCGCAGTCGCTTGACGAGGCACTGCTGCGCCCCGGCCGCATCGACCGGCAGTACAAGGTGGGCTATCCCAGCAAGGAGGGGCGGATCCGCACTTTCGAGGGCTATCTGTCGAAGGTGCGCCACGAGCTCACGCCGGATCAGATCGACCGGCTGGCCATCATGAGCCCGGAGGCCACCGGGGCGACCATCAAGGACACCGTCAACGAGGCCCTGGTCCAGGCGGTGAAGGACGGCCGGGAGGTCATCACCTGGCAGGACATGCTCCGGGCCAGGGTGATCAAGGAATACGGCCTCGCCGACGACCACGAGCACATCGACCGGGAACGGCACAGCATCGCCCTGCACGAGGCGTGCCACGCCGTCGTCGCCTACCGGATGCAGCGTGGGCGGGTGATCGACCTCGCCACCATCGAACGCCGCGGTGGCGTCGGCGGGTTCGTGGCGCACGTCGCGGTCGAGGACCGCATGTTCATGTGGAAGTCCGAGATCGAGGTGCAGGTGATGGTCTCCCTCGCCTCGCTCGTCGGCGAACGAATGTTCTTCGAGGGGGACAACACCGTCGGTGTCGGCGGCGACCTGCGCAGCGCGACCCTGCTCGTGGCCAACTTCATCTCCTCGGCGGCGATGGGGGAGACCCTGGCCTCGCGCCTGTCCATGCTGGAACAGGAGATGGGTAACGCCTCCATCGACGCCGACCGGCCGTTCGGCGAGCAGGTCGAGGGCAAACTTCGGGAGCTCTATGCCCGTACCGAGGAGGTGCTCGCCGCGAACCGGCGGGAGATCCTGGCCCTCACCCACGCGCTGGAGACCCACAAGACGATCACTGGTGAGGATGTGGAGGCCATCATGGAGGGGTACCTGGGCCCCACCGTCGACGGCCGCCGTTACCACGAGCCCGACTTCCTTGCTGTCGCCGAGAGCTATCATTCCAACGCGGTCCAGGCTCATCGCGGGCAGACCCATGAGCTGCACACGCTCCCCGACCTCGGCCGGGCGGCCGTCAGCCCCGCCGAGGCGGCACCCGGGGCCGGATCGGACTGAGCCGACCCGGGTCCGGGCGCGTGCCCTTCATGGCCGTGCCCTTCATGGCCATGCCTTTCACGGCCATGCCTTTCACGGCCGTGGCCCGAAGGGAGCCGAAGGCGTACAACGCCGCGCCGATGGCCGCACCCGCGGCCAGGAGCAACCCGGCGCGCGCGCCGAAGGCCTGGGCGACCCAGCCGGCGATCGGGCCGCCGACCGGCGTTGTGCCGAGGAACGCGACCGACCACAGCGCCATCACCCGCCCACGCATCGCCGGGTCGGCCGAGAGCTGGACCGTGGCGTTCCCGGTCGAGATGAAGGCGACGCTCGTCGCGCCCAGCAGCACCATCGTCGCGATCTCGAGTGGCAGCGTCGGCGCGGCGGCGGCGAGCAGCAGGATGACACCGAAGGTCATCGCGGTCAGGCTCAGCGCTCGGGGCCCGATCCGGCGGCGGCGGGCGACCAGCAGGCCGCCGACGACCGCGCCCGCCCCCATGGCCGAGGTCATCAGGCTGTACGTGGCCGCGGTGCCCCCGAAGGTCTCCCGGGCCAGGAGCGGCAGCACGACCTGGAACTCGTAGGACAGCGTGCCGATCATCACCATCATGACCAACGGTACGCGCAGCGCCGGCGTGCGGCGCACGTAGGCGAAGCCGGCCCGCAGCTGCCCCGGCGCCCGGTGTATCGGCGGATGATCATACAGCGCTGAGATGTCCATGCGGTGCAGGGCGAACAGGACCGCGCCGAAGGAGGCCGCGTTGATGAGGAAACAGCCGGCGGNGCCCGCGAGCACGATGACGACGCCGGCGATCGCCGGGCCGACGATGCGCGCCGCGTTTATCGCGACCGAGTTCAGGGTGACCGCGTTCGGAAGGTGCTCCGGCCCGACCATCTCCTGGACGAAGCTCTGCCGGGCCGGGTTGTCAATGGCGTTGCACAGGCCGATGAGCGCGGCGGCCACCCCGACCATCCAGAGTTGGGCCGTACCGGTGAGGTCGAGGATGCCCAGTGCCAGCGCGGCGAGTCCGGAGCCCACCTGCGTGCAGATCAGCAGGCGGCGCCGGTCCGTCCGGTCGGCGAGCAGACCGCCGTAGGGCCCGAAGAACAGCACCGGCAGGAACTGGGCGGCGGTGACCAGGCCGAGCGCCGTGCCGGAGGCGCCGAGCGAGAGGACCAGCCAGCCGAGGGCGATGGTCTGCATCCATGTCCCGCAGAGTGAAACGATCTGGCCGCCGAGGAAGAGCCGGAAGTTCGGCACCCGCAGGGCAGCGAACGTGCCACCTGTCGCCTTCGATGCCGAACCGGCTACCTTCTCCATCTGCAGGGTCATACGTGCACCTCCAGGGAGGGCAACGCCGGCCGGCAGATCGTTATTTCGCATCAGGTAAACATTTTCCTCCAGGGTGGACTCTCGTAACAGAATGGCTCTGATAACAGGGATCCGGTAACAGGGATCCGGATGTTACAGGGGGATGTTGCCGTGCACGTTCTTGTCGGGGCGGGAACGGGTCAGTGCGTCGGCGAGGGCGGAGGCAACCGCGCCCCGGGNGGCGGCGGGGGNGACGACCGCGTCGACGACGCCGAGTTCCACGGCGCGGTCGATGCCACCGACGGTGCGGATGTGCTCCTCGGTCAGCTCCGCCAGGACGCTGGGGCGGCGCTGGGCCGGGACCTCGGCGAGCTTGCGGCGGTGCAGAATGCCGACGGCGGCCTCGGCGCNCATGACGGCGACCTGGGCGGTCGGCCAGGCATACACGGCGGTCGCGCCCAGGCTGCTGGCGTTCATCGCGATGTACGCTCCGCCGTACGCCTTGCGGGTCACGACGGTGACGCGCGGCACGGTGCACTCGGAGAAGGCGTAGAGCAGCTTCGCTCCCCGCCGGACCACGCCTTCCCATTCCTGGCCCACACCCGGCAGGTAACCGGGCACGTCAACGAGCACGACCAACGGAACACCGAAGGAGTCGCACATCCGGACGAACCGGGAGGCCTTCTCGGCCGAGGTCGCGTCGAGGCATCCACCACGGCGCAGCGGGTTGTTCGCGACCACCCCGATGGTACGTCCGCCGAGGCGCCCCAGCACCGTCACGATGTTCGGCGCCCACCTCGGGTGGAGCTCGACGGCCTCGTCCTCGTCGTCGAGCACCGCCTTCACGAGCGGGCGCACGTCGTAGGCCCGCCGAGGATTGTCGGGCAGCAGTTCCCCGAGCTCGCGTCCGGTGACGGGGCCGATGTCGCGCTGATCGGCCAGCAGCACCGCGACCGCCCGGGTCCGCTCCACGGCCTCGTCCTCGGAGTCGCAGGTCACGTGCACGACGCCGCTGCGCCTGGAGTGCACGTCCGGCCCACCCAGGCTGTCGGCGGTGCATTCCTCACCGGTCACCGAACGCACCACGTCCGGGCCGGTGACGAACACCTTCGCCCCTGGGCCCATGATGACGATGTCGGTCAGGGCCGGCCCGTAGGCGGCTCCGCCGGCGGCGGCCCCGAGCACGAGCGAGAGCTGCGGGATCCGGCCGGAGGCCCGCACCGTGGCGGCGAAGATCCGGCCGACTCCGTCAAGCGAGGCGACACCCTCCTGAAGCCGGGCGCCTCCCGAGTGCCAAATCCCGACGACCGGGCAGTTCATCCGGACGGCGGACTCGATGGCATGAACGATGCGGGCACAGCCGTCGCGCCCCATCGCGCCACCCTGTACCGTCGGATCTGTCGCGAAGGCGACAACCTCGTTCCCGCCGACAAGCCCTTGCCCGGCAACGACTCCGGACGGGTCGCCGACCGCGAACAGCGACAGGGTGTCTGGATCGAAAAACCGGGCGAGCCGAGCCTGAGGTGTGCGGGGGTCGACTCGGTCGATCGTGGACAGACTCACCGTGCGTCTCCTTGCCTGAGCGGCGTCGGACTGCTTCGCAGGAGGCCGATACGCGACCACCTGTGGTATGCGCCGGCTTCCGCTGGGCACTCGGTCCGGCGACCATGACGCTCGCCGAAACGGCGGGCGGTGCCGCGGCGGCGGNGGGGNGGCCGGCGCCGCCGCGGGTGACATCGGTTGGTGGTGGTGCGGGCGGTGGACGTCTGACCAGCCGACCAGCCGACCAGCCTGCCGACGGTCAGGCGGTGAAGGCCAGGCAGATGTCGTGACCGCCGAACCCGAACGAGTTCGACAGCGCGGCGCCCGGGCGGATGGTCCGGTTGTCGATCCGCACGACGTCGAGCGCGATCTCGTCGTCGAGAGCGTCGAGGTTGCGCGTCGCGGGAACCAGGTGCTCCCGCAGCGCCAGGACGCTGAACACGGCCTCTACCGCGCCGGCGGCACCGAGCAGGTGCCCGGTGGTCGACTTGGTCGACGTCACCGCGATCTCGTCGATGTGGTCACCGAAGGCGCTGCGCAACGCCAGCGCCTCCGCCGCGTCACCGGCGGGGGNGGACGTGGCGTGGGCGTTGACGTGGACGACGTCACGGGGTTCCAACGAGCCGGACCGCAGCGCCGCCCGGATCGCCCGGGCCGCGCCGGCGCCGGTCGGCTCCGGCGCGGCGATGTGGTAGGCGTCCGAGCTGATGCCGGCGCCGGCCAGGGTGCCGTGGACCCGGGCACCGCGGGCGGCCGCGTGCTCGGCCGCCTCGAGGATGAGGATTGCCGCGCCCTCGCCGAGCACGAAGCCGTCCCGCGCCTTGTCGAACGGACGGGAGGCGGCCTCGGGTGCGTCGTTGCGGCGGGACAGCGCCTGCATCTGCGCGAAGCCGGCCATGGTCAGCGCCGAGATCGCCGCCTCGGTACCGCCGGCGATCACGACGTCGGCGCGCCCGGCCCGGATGATGTCCAGCGCCAGCGCGATGGCCTCCGAGCCGGAGGCGCACGCGCTGACCGGGGCGTGCACCCCCGCCTTCGCGCCGAACGCCAGGCCCACGGTGCTGGCCGGGCCGTTCGGCATGAGCATCGGCACCAGGTGCGGGGATACCCGCCGGGGGCCCTTCTCCCGGATCACGTCATGCTGGTGGAGCAGGGTGAGCACGCCCCCGATCCCCGAGGCCACACACGCGGCGAGGCGTTCCTGGTCGACCTCGGGTGAGCCCGCGTCAGCCCACGCCTCACGCGCGGCGGTCAGAGCCATCTGCTGGCTGCGGTCGAGGGTACGAGCCTCGACCCGACCCAGCGGCGGCTCGACCGCCAGCGGCGCGGCGATATGGACCGGGAGCTGCTCGACCCAGCCCTCGGTGAGACGCCGGACGCCGGAGCGGCCCGAGAGCAGACCCTCCCACGTCGAGGCGACATCGCCACCGAGGGGAGTAGTAGCCCCGAGGCCGGTGACGACGACCTGCCTGGGGGGCGTGGTCACGCCGCGACACCTGCCCGCTGGATGTAGGAGACCGCGTCACCGACGGTCTTGAGGGTCTTCACGTCGTCGTCCGGGATCTTCACCCCGAACTTCTCCTCCGCGGCGACGACCACCTCGACCATGGACAGCGAGTCCACGTCCAAGTCGTCGATGAAGGTCTTGTCGGCCGTCACGTCGGCCGGGTCGACACCGGCGACCTCTTCGAGGATGACGGCGAGACCGGCGAGGATGTCAGCTTGGGACATGATCGTTCCTCCTGATGGGATGTTGTCGGTCGGTGGCGAGTGGTGCGCGGGGCTGCCGCGTACCAGCGCGGAAGCGTGGGCGCCTGGATCAGGGGCGCGGTCGGGCTGATGGTCATCGGACGCCTCGCCGCAGTGCGGTGCGGGACGGTCGCGGTGCGGTGTCGAGGGTTGGTCGAGGGTTGGTCGAGGTTGTCAGGGGCAGCGCACGAGCTGCCCGCAGTAGGTCAGGCCGGCACCGAAGCCGAACAGCAGCACCGGGTCTCCCCGGCGGATCTCGCCGCTCTCCAGCAACCGGCTGAGTCCCAGCGGAATGCTTGCGGCGGAGGTGTTGCCGGCATCGACCACATCGCGGGCAACGGCAGCGTTCGTGGCGCCGATACCCGTCACCAACGCTTCGACGATCCGCAGGTTAGCCTGATGCGGAACGATACCCGCGAGGTCCTCGGGTGCCACGCCGGCCTGCTCGCAGATCTGGCGGAGGACCGGGACCAGGGAGATCGCCCAGCGGAACACCGCCTGGCCCTCCATGCGGAAGGAGTTGTCGCCGTAGCCGGGAACCTGGATCGTCTCGGGCCGGGATCCGTCGTGCCCCCAGACCGCCGGGCCGATCTCGTTGGTCTCCGCCGGGCCGATCACGGCTGCTCCGGCACCGTCGGCGAGCAGGATGCAGGTGCTGCGATCGTCCCAGTCGGTGTAGTCCGACAGCCTTTCGGTGGCCACCACGAGCACGTTGCGCAGGGTGCCAGCGCGCACCATGTCGGCGGCCGTCGACACCGCGTAGCTGAAACCGGCGCAGGCGCCGTTGATGTCGAACGCCCCGGCCCGGCCGGCCCCGATGCGATGGGCGATCTGCGGACCGGCACCCGGGATCTGGGAGGGAGAGGTACAGGTCGCCCCGATCACCAGATCGATCGAGTCGGCGGTGAGGCCGGCGGCGGCGAGCGCCTTCTCCGCGGCCGCGGCGCCCATCGCGACGATGGTTTCCTCGTCGTCGGCGATGCGCCGGCTGGCGATGCCGGTACGGGCCTGGATCCAGGCGTCGGAGGTGTCGACCCGTTGGGCGATCTCGTCGTTGGTCACCACCCGGGCCGGACGGTAGACGCCGAGGCCGAGCATGCGGGCACCGGTCAGCTCGGTCATGCCTGCGCTCCCACCAGGGCGTCGTCCGTCGTCGAGCCCGGTGGAGTTCCGGGGGTTGGGTCCGCCAGGCTTGCCGGGACCGCGCTCAGGAGTTCGGCGCCGAGGTACTCGGCGACCAGCTCGCGGGCCGCGGGCAGGTCGTCGGGGCTCTTCACCGCGTGGATCGTGACACCGGGCAGTTCCCGGCGGGCGATCCCGGCGAGAGCGCCGGCCGGGGGGAGTTCGATGACCGCACCGACCCCGAGATCGCGCAGCGTCGCGAGGCACAGGTCCCACCGGACCGGCGCCGCGACCTGGGCCACCAGCCGGCTGATCAGCTCGGCCGGGTCGGTGACGATCGCCCCGTCGGCGTTGGACAGCGCGGCGGCCCGCGGTACCCCGGGCCGGAGGCCACCCGCGACCGCGGCCAGCGCGTCGCGCGCGCAGGACATGTGCCGGGTGTGGAAGGCGCCGGCGACGGACAGGGGACGCAGCCGGACACCCGCGGGCGGCTCCGCGGCGAGCCGGGCGAGGTCGCGGGCGGTGCCGGCGGCGACGATCTGCCCGGCACCGTTGCGGTTGGCTGCGGTCAGGCCGAGTTCACTCAACCGGGCGGCCACCGCCTCGGGATCACCGCCGAGCAGCGCCGTCATGCCGGTCTCGACCCGGGCGGACGCCTCGGCCATCGCGCGTCCCCGCAGGGCCACCAAGACGAGGGCCTCCTCGGCAGTGAGGGTGCCGGTGAGGGCCGCGGCGGTGATCTCGCCGACGCTGTGACCGGCCAGCACCAGGGTGTCCGGTCCGACCGGGGAGGTGACCGGCAGCCCGAGATGTTCGGCCGCGATCAGCCCGCTCGCGACGATCAACGGCTGGGCGATCGCCGTATCCCGGATCGTCTCGGCGGGCGCCTCGCACCCGGCTTCGAGCAGGTCGATCCCGACTGCGGCGGACCACCAGCGCAGCCGTTCTTCCGCCCCCTCGAGACCGCGCCAGGCGCGGAGCTGTCCGGGGGTCTGTGCACCCTGGNCGGGCGCGAGGATCGCGAGCACCTGTTCACCTAACCCCTCACGAGGACCGGTTGTCGCTGGCGGCCACTCACCGATGTGTCGACCGGCTGTTGTAGGTGTCCTACAAACCGATCTGTTTGGATCGGACGTTACTGCGCGACGCCGACATCGGCCTGGAATGGCATGACGGACCTGCAAAGTAGTTCGATGTGACCATTCTCGCGCGGGGGTGAGAGGGTCGTGGGACGACTTGAATGATCATGTTTTGCCTGTAGGTAACACACCGTCGAGGCGTCCCAGAACGAGCGCAATATGCAGGATGAAGCGTTCGCGGTGGTCCGCCGGATCCAGCCCGCACACCTCGGCGGCCTTACGGAGTCGGTAGCGGACCGTGTTGGTGTGGAGATACAGCGCCCGGGCCGTCGCCTCCAGCGACGAGCCGAAGTCGAGATAGGCCCCGGTGGTCTCCAGTAGTGGGGTACCGGCGTCGCGCAGCGGGGCGTACACCTCGTCGATGAGCGCCCGCCGGGCGTCGACGTTCCCCGCGAGGGCGAGTTCCGGGAGCAGAGCGCGGGCCATGACCGGCCGGGGTGCGGCTGGCCAGGCGGCGACCACGTCCGTGGCGGCGAGGGCGACCCGCGCCGCGTGCGGTGCCCCGGTCAGGTCACCGACCACCGGGCCGACCACCACCGGGCCCGGCCCGCAGGCGGGAAGCAGTGCCCGGGCCGCGTCCAGGACAGTGTTCACCGGCGCGGTGCCGCCGGCCGGACGGGTACCCGCGGTGGCGGGAGGTTCGACGCTGTTCTCCGGCTGGAGGGTCATCTCGGGACGGCCGATGCCGTCCCTGCCGGCAGTGAAATTCCCGCCGACCACCATCACCAGGCGATCGTGGTGGACCCCGGCGAGAACCTCCAGTTGGGCCATGCGGGCGAGCCGGTGCACCTCATCGACCACCACCTCCGGCGAGTTGCTCCCGGCCGTGCCGACGATGACGGTGACGGACGGCGGGTTACGCCAGCCCACCGCGGCCGCCCGTGACGGCAGCGCCCGGTCGACCTCGCCCCGGACCACGTGGTCGACGACCAGCGCCTCCAGCCGGGCGTCCCAGGCACCGCGTTCCTCAGCGGCGCGGGCGTAGACGACCGCGCCGGCGAACGCGATGTCACGGGAGTAACGCAGGACATCGGCGAGCAGCCGTTGTTCGTGCTCCGGGCCGGCCAGGTTCGGCACCTCGGCCTCGATCGCCTCCACCGCGACCCGGACCAGATCGACGAGTCGGCGGAAGGTCACGGCGCGGACGAGTTCCCGCGGGGCGACCCGGAAGACGTCCTCGGACAGATCCCGGGCNTGTTCGGGCCGCCGGCACCACTCCACGAACGACGAGATGCCGGCCTGCACCACGAGCTGAATTCCGGCGCGGTGACTCGCCGACATGGCCGGGAACCAGGGCAGCGCCTCCGCCATCCGGGCCGCCGCCCGGGATGCGAGCATCCCGCTCGACCGTTCCACCCGGCGGATCACCTCGCTGGTGCTTTCTCCGCCGGATGTGCTCCCGGTCGATGTGGGTCGGGCCTGGTCGCCGGCGGGTCTGGGGCTGGCCCCGCCGGCCGACCACGGGTTGCCCAGATCGGGGATACGCGGCTCCGGGTAGTCGACGGATTGCTCCGGCACCGGCCCGGTTTCGGGGCTCGGCTCGGTTTCGGGGCTCGGCTCGGTTTCGGGGCTCGGCTCGGTTTCGGGGCTCGGCTCGATCTCGCCTGCCGGTGTCGGGACGGGGGGCGCCCCCGGTTCAAGGCGGGCTGTCCCAGTCACTGTGTCCGAGGAGGAATCCGAGGAAGAGGCTGCCACGTCCGTCAGCATGCCTCAGCCGTCCCGCACCCCTGTGTATTGCCGGTCCCGTCATATTGCCGGTCCTGTCATGTGGCTCCGACGGGTGGTGCGGATGGGGGCCCGATCCTGATCGGTCGGGATGCCCCGGTCGGTCGGGCCTGGTCCCGGGCGTGGAATTCACCGAACGGGGGATGGTGTCGAGGCGGGAAAGGCCACAGGAGCAGGAGCAGGAGCAGGAGTCGTAGGCGTGGGNGNGGGAGTGGGAGTGGGGCGGGAGCGGAGGCGATGCGGGATGCTGCGGGTATGCGCGAGGTGAGCATTCGTGGAGACGGGATACGGCTGGGGCAGTTCCTCAAGCTCGCGGATGTGGTCGAGGCCGGATCCGAGGTGAAGGAGCTGCTCGCGGGCGGGATGGTGCGGGTCAACGGGGAGGTCGAGACCCGGCGGGGCCGGCAGCTCGCGCCGGGGGACGAGGTTGCCGTGGCCGGCGAGGCACTTCGGGTCCTGTGAGCCATCGCCACGACTCTGCCGGTCGCCGGGCGTCTGCCGGTCGCCGGACATCAGAGCCGGTCGGAGTAGGTGGCCGCCCAGTCGTGGACCTTTGTCACGTAGGCCCTGGTCTCCTGGAAGTCGGGGATGCCCCCGGCGGTTCGCACGGCGGCCGGGCCGGCGTTGTAAGCGGCGAGGATCAGCGAGACCCGGTCACCGGGTAGATACCCGACCTCCTGGGCGAGCCGGGCCTCGTAGAAGGCCGCGGACGGGATGGCGTCGAGCGGGTCGAGTGGGTCGGTGATCCCGTCGTGGTTACCGTCGATCCCGAACTCGGCCCAGGTGGTGGGGAGGAACTGCATGATGCCCCGGGCGCCGGCGCGCGAGACCGCCTGCGCGTCGAACTTGCTCTCCACCCGGGCCTGCGCCGCGAGCTGCGCGGCGGTCAGGACACCGTAGGTCGCCGCCGCGGACCGGAAGACCGGGACCAGGTCGTCGGGCACGTCGACGTGGGGGTACCGCAGTACGCCGCAGCCGCTCATCAGGGTGATGACGATGAACGCGGCCAGGGTAGAACGTGCGGGCACCCCATTGATCATCCGCACATTGTCCGTCC
This sequence comes from Frankia sp. Allo2, assembly GCF_000733325.1. Lineage (NCBI taxonomy): Bacteria > Bacillati > Actinomycetota > Actinomycetes > Frankiales > Frankiaceae > Frankia > Frankia sp. Allo2. The sequence goes on along the minus strand of NZ_JPHT01000011.1, from coordinate 64,425 downwards.
CCGGGATCGGGGATGTCTCGTTGCCCACGTCGTCATGCCATGTCCCGGGGGCCTTCGTCAACGCGAAGCTATCCAACCAGGGCCGTGCGCAGTGACCGCAGGTCGGTCTCGGTGAGACCGGCGTGCCGAGCCCAGGCCGCGGGACCGCCCCAACCGGCGTCGACACCGGCCAGGAAGCCCCGCATGACCTCGGGCCGGCAAGCCAGGTGGCCCGAGGTGAGCAAGGTCACCGAGTGGTTATAGGACGGTCGGTCGGCCAGGCGGGCGTTGACCCGGTCGATGCGCTCGTTCGTCTGGACGTAGTCGGCGACGATCGCCTCGGGGTGCACGCCGACGAGACTGAGGAGCAGGGCCGCGAGCACGCCGGTACGGTCCTTTCCCGCCGCGCAGTGGAACAGGGCCGGGCCCGCCGTCGGCTGGGCCAGCAGGCGCAGCGCCCTGGCCACCGAGTCCCCGGCCAGGCGCAGGTAGTCCAGGTAGTGCTCGATCCGGTCGGCTGAGTCGCGGTCCTTGACGATGGCAGGGTAGCGCGGATCGTCCGGCATCACCCATTCACCGGGGAGAAAGGACAGATTGTGGTAAGTGACCGGTTCGTAGGCGAGCGGCCCGCGGCCCTCCCGCTCCGCCTCCTCCTTGGCCCGTAGGTCGATGACCATGCGTAGCCCGAATGTCTCCCGCAGCGTGAGCACGTCACCGTCTGTCAGGGCCTGGACGGAGTCGGTGCGCAGGAATACCCCCCATCGGGTGGTTGCACCGTCCAGGGTGGGCAGCCCACCCAGATCTCGCGCGTTGTCGCAACCCGACATGTTGAACCATCGCTCCACACGCTGATCGTAGAGCCCGAGACGGTGCCGCTGGGCCCGTTGGACGCAGCTGGGTCAGGGGCGCAGCCGGATCAGCCGCACGGTGGGGCGCCCCGCTGACTNGGCGGAGGTTTGGCGAGCCTCGCCGTCGTGCGTGCCCCACCCGACTCGGGTTGCGGCTGGTCGGGTGCGACGTGCTCGGGTGCGACGTGCTCGGGTGCGACGTGGATCGGCCGGGCGGGCACCCCGGCGACGACCTGCGCGGCCCGGATGTCGTCGGTGACGACGGACCCAGCTCCCACAACCGCCCCGTCGCCGATGCTGCGCAGGCCGACGATGCTCGCCTGCGCGCCGATCCACGCCCGCGCGCCGACGGCCACCGCACCGGAGAGCCGGGCCCCCGGCGCGACCGTGACGTAGTCACCCAGGCGGCAGTCGTGCGCCACGCTGGCGCCGATGTTCACCACTACGTGCCGACCAGTTTCGACGTTGGTGGTGATGCTGGCGAGAGCACAGACGACGGTACCCGGCCCGAGCTTCACGTCACCTCCGACGCTGGCCCGGGGGTGGACGAGGGTCGCCGGTCGTCGGCCGCGGGCGCTGGCGTACCGGTCGACGCGGGACCGGGTGGCCGCGTCGGCGAAGCCGATCAGGTAGTCGGCGTCAAGTCGATCGAGTAGGTCGAGTCCACCGAGGAGCACGGCTCCGCGCCGGGCGAGTGGATCCGGGTCCACACGGTCGTCATCGACGAAGCCGAGGATGTCGTAGCGGGGACCCTCGGTGGCCGCGTTGACCGCCTCCACCAGATCGAGCAGCTCCCGGCCGTGCCCTCCCGCGCCCACGATGACCAGCGAGCGCAGGTGAGCGGGCACGCGGCGACCGTAGACCCCGATCTAGGCGAGTTCAATCTGACACTCAGAGTAGTTGGATGAGCCATCCTGGCTGGCGTGGTGTCGCTCTTCGTGAAGAGATGGCCGGTGTAGGCGACCGATCATACTACTATCTGTATCATCGTGATCTCGAAGGGTGATGAATGGTGAAGGTAGTCGTGACGGGTGGGGCCGGCTTCATCGGGGCCCACCTGACCAGAGCGCTCCTCGCGGCAGGCACGGAGGTCGTCGTGATCGACGATCTCAGTACCGGGGCGCTGTCGAATCTCGCGGGGCTGCCGGCCGAGCTCGTCGTCGGCAGCGTGACCGACCGGACGCTCGTCGAACAGGCGTGCACCGGGGCGTCGAGCATCGTGCATCTGGCTGCCCGGCCGTCGGTCGAACGGTCGTTGCTCGACCCGATGGCCACCCACGCGGTGAACGCGACCGGCACCCTGACGGTGCTCGGCGTCGCCCACCGGGCCGAGACGCACGTCGTCGTCGTATCCTCCTCATCGGTTTATGGTGACCGGTCGGCNGCTGGCGATCGGTCGGCCGCCGCTGGCGCGGGTCCGCTGTCGCCCTCGGCGGGCACCCCGTGCCTTCCGCGCAGTCCCTTCGCGGCCTCGAAGCTCGCCGCCGAGGGATATGCGCTGTCCTACCAGGCCAGTTTCGGTCTGCCGGTGCTCACGGTCAGGCTGTTCGACGTGTTCGGCCCGTACCAGTCCGCCGGGCACGCGTACGCGGCCGTGGTGCCGACCTTCATCGAGGCCGCGTTGGCCGGCCGGCCGCTGACGGTGCGCGGGGACGGCCGGCAGACGCGCGATTTCATCCCTGTCGAGCTGGTCACCGGGATGCTGTGCGATGCGGTGTGCCGCCGGCTGACCCATCCACACCCGGTCGACATCGGGTCCGGGACCCGTACCGATCTGCTCACCCTGATCGCCCGGCTGGAGGAGATTCTCGGCCGGCGGCTGGTCGTCGAGCACGCCGCGCCCCGGCCCGGGGAGATCTGGGACTCCCAGGCGGACACGACGACGATGCGTTCGCTGTTCCCGGACGTGACCGGGGCGGATCTCACCACCGCGTTGGCGGCAACCGTGACCTGGTACGCCGACCGGCTGGGGGCGGACCGCGCCGGGCCGCCAGCCGCCGGGCCGCCGGACGCGATGCTGCCCGCGTCCGCCGTCCACGGTGACCGGGATTGAGCCTGGATGGCGGATCATCCGCCGGCATCCGACAAACTCTCGGCCGTCCAGGCACTCCCGCACCACCAAGATGTCTTGGCCGTCCCTCGCGGGTGCCTGGGCCGTCGTTTGGCGTGCCCGGGGTCAGACTGGGCCCTGGCGACGTTCCTCCGGCGTCGATGGGTCCGGCGGCGGCTCCGTCCCCGGACCCATCCCCTCCCGCCACACCGTTCGGTAGTGAGGGCACGGTCCGAGATCACGCTCCAGCCTCGGCAGGCCCGCACCACCCTTACGCGCGTTCTCCATCTCCCGACTCACCCGTCGGCGGCACGCGTTGCACCGGATGCGGATGAACGGCACCGGCTCACTCATTTGGATTTCACCGTCCCACTGCCGCCGCAGCGGGGGCACTTGATCAGGTCACGGCCGGTGAACGTGCCGTCTTCATCCTTTTCCGCGGCCGGGTTGCCGATCTGCCCCTCGCCCTGGCAGCGGGGGCAGGTGAGGGTTGTTGATCTTTCGCCGTCGTTGAGCGGAGTCCTTCCCGACCCGCCACGCTTCGTGCCCCCGCTGCCGGACGAGGCGCCGCCACCGGTGTTCCCGCGCTTGTTCCAGACCATGCTGGGAGGCTAGCCTTGGCACGGTCTGGACGGAACCAGACGTACCGGATCTGTAACCACTCGGCGCGGGCTCAGACGGCGGCAACCCGGCGGCCGAGTTCCTGCATCAGCGGCTCCGACGGCCGTGACTCCTCCGCCGGCTAAAGCCGGCGGCCTGGTCCGCCACGCGGACGGTCACGTTGACCTGCGCTACGGCTATCTGGGCCTTCGGGAGATCCGCCTGCCCGCCACGATCTGGGATCAGATCCTCGCCGCGATCCGGTCCCGTGCGGTCGACGGCCTCGACCGATGACAATCCAGGCCCAGATCTGTCTGGCCTCCGCGGACTGGATCTGGCCCAGTTGCTTCCACCGGAGGAATGATGAGGACTGCCCGGCCGCCGCTGATCTGGCGACGGCTCAAGGCTGCGCCGGATGTGTGGTCGCCCGCCAGGACCCGATGATCCCAAACGTCACCGGGCCGGATGCGGTTGATGGTTGGACGCCGTGGGCTGGACGGGAATCCGCCCGGTCACGTCCGCGGCGGCCAGGGGTCCGCCTGCGGTCGCGCCCCCGTCCCCGGGTCGGTCCGCGCCTGCCGGGACCTCGTCCGCCGCGGCGTCCGCGCCGGCGAGGGCCGCGAGTTCGGCCAGCACCTCCTCCGGCGGGGCCCAGGGATCGAGGGCGAGGGCGTGGGTCGGGTCCAGGGCGGGCACGTCCACGTGCGAGATCAGCGGGTGGTGTGGTCGATGGTCGTCCTCGCCCGCACCGAGGAGCTCCTCATGGAGCTTCTCGCCGGGGCCGAGCCCGGTGTAGACGATCTCGATCGGCCGGTTCTCCCGAGCCACGAGCCGGGCGGCCACGTCCGCGATGCGCACCGGCTCGCCCATGTCGAGCACGAGGGCCTCGCCGGGTGATCCCAGCGCCCCGGCCTGCAGGACCAGTTGCACCGCCTCGTGGATGGTCATGAAGTACCGGGTGACCTCGGGGTGGGTGACGGTGATCGGCCCGCCGGCGGCCAGCTGGCCGGCGAAGACGGTCAGGACGGAGCCGTTGCTGCCCAGGACGTTGCCGAACCGGACGCTGACCAGCGTTCCGCGGGCCCGGCGGGCGAGGCACGCGGTGAGCCGCTCGGTGATCCGCTTCGAGTAGCCGAGGGCGCTCGTCGGGTTCGCCGCCTTGTCCGTGGAGATGTTGACCAGCCGGTCGACGCCGCAGGCCACGGCCGTCTCCAGGATCGTCAGAGTGCCCCAGACGTTGGTCTTCACCGACTCGCCGGGGAAGCGTTCGAGCAGCGGGAGGTGTTTGAGCGCGGCGGCGTGGAAGACGACCTCGGGCCGGCGCTCCGTGAACAGCGTGGTCATCAGGTCGATGTCGCGGATGTCGCCCAGCACGATGGCGTCGTCGTCGAGCATCGCCCGGCCGGAGATCGACAGCTGCACCGCGCGCAGTGCCGACTCGTCCCGGTCCAGCATGATCAGTTCGGCCGGCCCGTAGCCGGAGATCTGACGGCANAGCTCCGAACCGATCGATCCGCCCGCCCCCGTCACGAGCACCCGTCGGCCCGCGAGGTAGCTCGCGGCGGCGGACATGTCGGTGCGGATCTGCCGCCGGCCGAGGAGGTCGGCGAGGTCGAGGTCGCGGATGTCCCCGACGCCGACCCGCCCGTCGATCAGGTCCGCGACGCGGGGAAGCACCTTCACGGTCAGCCCGGCGCCCTCGGCGATTGCGCTGATCTCCCGCAGCAGTGGGCCGTCAGCGCTGGGGATCGCCACGAGCAGGGTCCTGGCCCCGGTCGACTCGGCGACGGCGCCGATTCGCTCCCGGCCACCACGTACCCGGACCCCGAGTAGCTGGAGGTTGTGTGTGCTCGGGTCGTCGTCGAGCAGCGCGACCGGGTAGTAAGGACTGTTCCGGGTGCGCAGCATGGCCGCCAGTACCCGTTCAGCCCCGTCACCGGCGCCGAACACGAGGAGCGGTTCGGCGTGCTCCCTGCTCGGCCGACGGAGGTGTTCCTCGGTCAGCCGCCAGAGGTAGCGGATGCCGAACATCACGACCAGGGCCACCGCGCCGCCCAGTGGCGGCACGCTCAGCGGGACGGGTCTCGGGGAGCCGAACGCGGCGATGACGACGGCCACGCTGACGACCGTGAGCAGGACCGACACGAGCAGGCCGAGGACCTCCTCGAAGCCGCCGAAGCGGTAGCGCCCCAGGTAGAGGTGCAGGGCGGTGCCCAGGAAGTGGAGCACGCAGACGGCGAGCGTGCAGATGACCCAGAAGCCGAGATCGCTCAGCGCGCCGAGCGTGAAGTCCAGGCGGCCGATCTGGGCCGAGATGAGGCCCAGGACCAGCGCCGCACTGTCCAGAGTGATCTGCAGGCCGACCCGCTGACGGAGGTTGAGCCGGGAGACGCGCCGTGCGATGTGCGCTGTCCACCGACCATGACCCACTCCGTCTACTCTACGTCTCCACATGAGGCCATAGAGTAAGCGTGTCTAAGAGTAAAAGAATGACTACTCATCGAGTATGTTGAGTCGGTCTTCGATGACGGTGAGTGGTCGGGACCTAGGTCCTGGGAGGGTGGTCGACGGGTGGAGCTGCGCGACTACGTCCGTGTTCTGCGCCGAAGCTGGACGATCATGATCGCCGGCGTGGTCCTCGGCGGGCTGCTGGCCGCCATGGCGACCTGGCGAACGACGAAAGAGTACGCCGCCTCGGTGACGATGGTCGTCTCCTCGCCGGACAGGGGCGCCGGAGCCGCCTCGGCCTACCAGGGAGGCCTGCTCTCCCAGCAACGCGTCAAGTCCTATGCCGACCTGGTGGCCAGCGAGCGGGTGGCGACGGCCGTGATCGCACGCCTGCACCTGCACGCGACTCCGGAGGCCCTGCGGGCCCAGATCAGCGCGCACGCCGTCCCGGACACCGTGCTGCTCCAGGCCGTCGTGCGCGATTCCGACCCGAGACGAGCCATGATCATCGCAGATGCTGTCGGTGAGACGTTCTCCACCACCATTGCGAAGATCGAGACGCCGTCGGCCGACGAACCACCCTCCGTGCGGGTGACTGTCTGGGAACACGCGAAGCTGCCCGTCTCGCCCGTCTCGCCCCAGCCGATCCGCAACCTCGCGCTCGGAGCGCTGCTCGGGCTGATCGTCGGCAGCGCCGCCGGGATCGTCCGATACCGCCTCGACACGAGCGTGTCCAGTGAGGACGACGCCCGTGAGACGACCGAGCTGCCCAACCTCGCCGTCATCGGCTACGACGGTGCCGCCGACCGGCATCCCCTCATCATCAACGCCAAGCCCCGCTCGGCCCGGGCGGAGGCGTTCCGCCAGCTGCGGACCAACCTGCAGTTCGTCGAGGTGGACACCGGACCTCGATCGATCCTGGTGAGCAGTGCGGTCCCCGGCGAGGGCAAGACCACCGTGGCCTGCAACCTCGCGATCACCCTGGCGCAGGGCGGTGCGCGGGTCTGCCTGATCGAGGGGGACCTGCGACGGCCGTCGTTCGGCGAGTACCTCGGGGTCGAGTCCGCCGCCGGGCTCACCTCGGTCCTCATCGGCGCCGCGGACCTCGACGACGTCCTGCAGCCCTGGGGGGAGGGTCGGGTCGGGGAGGGGCGCGTAGAGGTCCTCGCCAGCGGCCCCATCCCGCCGAATCCCAGCGAGCTGCTCGGCTCCAAGGGCATGGCCGGACTCATCAACCTGCTGTCCGCCCGCTTCGACATCCTCCTGGTCGACGCCCCGCCCCTGCTACCGGTGACTGACGCGGCCGTGCTCGCCACCCGGGTCGAGGGGGTTCTGCTGGTGNCGNGGGCNGGGCGGACCCGCCGCGAGCACCTCCGGCGGGCCGTCGAGGCGCTGCGGGCGGTCGACGCCCGGATGATCGGCACCGTGCTGAACATGGTGCCGGTCAAGGGACCCGACGCCTACGACTACGGCCCGGGCGACGGTTACGTGTCACGCGGCCGGCACGCCAGGACCTCCTCGCCCCGAACCCTGGAGATCCCGGCGCCCGATTCCGGGGTCCGGCCTGCTTGGCCGGTCACCTCGCCTCCGTCGCTGCCGTCACCGGCTCCTTCTTCTCCGGCTCCTGCTTCTCCGGCTTCGGCCGTGACGCCGGTTCCCGCCGCCACGGCGCGTCTCGGGATAGCCGACGGTGGCGACGAGTCGAGCTCGGCGCGGGACCCGCTGCCCGACGGCGCCACGACTGTCCCGAGCGCCACGACTGTCCCGAGCGCCACGACTGTCCCGAGCGGCGGACCGCACGTCAGGGTGCCGGCGGCACGCGGATCGGCCGAGGAGATCATCTCCGTCGGTGGAAGGACACCGCGCGGTACGGACCCGGCTGGCGGGACGACGCCGGATGACAACGGCGCGACCCGGCCGCCGTCCTCCCCATGACGGATTCGCCACCGGGGGAGAGAACCGGGTCCGCTCCGGGCCTGGATCCGGTGGTCCTGGATCCGGTTCCGGACCTGGACCGGGTTCCGGACCTGCTCACGCGGGCGCCCGTGGGTGGGCGGGACGTGGGTGGGCGGGACGTGGGTGGGCGGGACATGGGTGGAGGTGCTGAGGCCAGGGCGGGGCAGCACCGCGTCGGCCGTGGTCGCCGGCGTCACCGTGGTCGCCGAGCCCGGTACCGCCGGCTGGCCGCCGGGGTCGCGACGGCCCTCGTTGTGCTGGTGGCGATGACCGCCTGGGTGGTCGTGCGCGGAGTGCTGGCCAAGTCCCGTCTCGACGAGGCCAGGCAGCGGATCGCCGTCCTGCAGCGGCAGGTTCTGAGCGGAGACTTTCCCCGCGAGGCCGAGCTGCGATCGCAGATCGAGCAGATCCGGCGGCGGGCCACCGCTGCGCGGGCCCTGACCTCGGATCCGGTGTGGTCGGCGTTCGGGCGGCTGCCCGTCGCTGGCTGCCCGATGCGCTCGGCGGCGACGCTGATCCGAGAGGTGGACGCGGCCGCCGGCACCAGCCTGCCGGCCGTGGCCGACCTGGGTCCCTCCCTCGATCCGCGGGTGCTGCGCCAGCGTATGACGATCAATGTCCGGGCGCTCGCCGCGGTCCGCCGCCCGGCCGAGCGATCCTTCAACGCCCTCTCCGCGTTGCGGGCGGCGGCGGAGAACGTACCGGACTGCGGATGGGCCGGGCGGGTCAGCGGCATCGCCGACGCCCGCGCCGAGATGATCGATCGGAGCCGGCGCCTGGCCGGTGCGCTGGACACCGTTGTTCTGGCCGCCCGGGTCGGTCCCGAGATGCTCGGCGGGGGCGGTGTCCGTCGCTACCTGCTGATCGTCCAGAACCCGGCCGAGTCCCGCGCCAACGGGGGGATCATCGGTGGGTTCGGCCTGCTGACCGCGGAGCACGGGCGGCTGTCCATCGACGGCATCTCGGGCAACGGTGCTCTGCCGGGAGGCCCCACCCAGCAGCGACCGGCGACGGGGCTGCCGGTCCCGTTCGCGGCCCGTTACGGCGCCTTCTGGCCCGACCGTATCTGGGCGAATATCAACCTGACCCCCGACTATCCGATGGCCGGCAGGCTCTACAGCGCGTTCTACCGGGCCGGCACGGGCCTCGACGTCGACGGCACGATCAGCCTCGACCCCACGACGTTGTCGTATCTTCTCGCCGCGAGCCGGCCCGCGGTGCTCCCCGACGGCACGTCGGTGGCCGCGGGGCACCTGGTCGATCTCGTCGAGTCGCGCGTCTATGGCGAGATCATGGACGCGGCCGCCCGCGACCGCTTCTTCGCCCAGGTCGGTCAGGCCGTCTATGCGGCCGTGGAGTCGGGAGCCGGCGACACGACGAAGCTGGTGACCGCGCTGGGACGGGCCGCTCGCGAGGGTCGGCTGGAAATATCCAGCAACCACGCCGAGGAGCAGCGGATTCTTTCGTCCACGGCGCTGGGTGGTGCGCTGCCGGACGCGCCTGGGCCGTTTCTCGGGGTCGTCACCCAGAACGCGACGGCGAGCAAGCTGGACTACTGGCTACGGCGGCAGACCACCTACCGCATGCAGCGGCAGCCGAACGGCGCCGGCCTGGCGACGATCACGATCCGGCTCACCAACGCCGCCCCCGGCGGGCTGCCGGCCTATGTGCGCCACCGGCAGGATCTCAAGGATGCCGCTGGGAATCTCCGGGCGCAGAACAATCTCTGGCTCTCGGTGTACACGGGCCGAGGCAGCTGGCTCGTCGCTGCCCGGCTCGACGGTGTGCCCATCGGCCTCGCCGGCGGTTCCGAGTCCGGGCATCCCGTGCTCTCCACCTATCTCACCGTCGATCGCGGCCAGACCCGGACCCTGGAAATCAAGGTCNGGGAGCCGGTAGGCGGCCCGGCACTCACCGTGCGTCCACAGCCGTTGCCCGTCGCGGAGCGCCTGGAGGTGCAGGGGCTACCGGTCGTCCCTCCCTGGTCATCCCAAGGGTCGTCCCAAACCCAGAACTGACTACTCTGACTACAGAGAGTTCTTGACCTTCGCCCGCATCGAGTCGCCCGCATCGGGGCCTGATCCGCTTCGTCCTCAACGCAGCGGATCGAACGGGGACAGCTCGGCCGCGGGCGCACCGGTGGCGATGGCGTCGGCGAGGAGGCGGCCGGTGACCGGGCCGAGGGTGATGCCCCACATGCCGTGCCCGCCGGCGATGAAGACCCGCGGCGAGATGGTCGGGCCGATCAGCGGCAGACCGTCCGGGGTGCACGGGCGTGGTCCCACCCATTCGGCGGCGCGGGTGTCCAGGTCCACCCCGCGCAGCAGGCCGCGGGTCGCCTCGACCACCGCCCGGATGCGCCGCGGGTCGGCCGCCGCGTCCGGATGGCGGAACTCCATCATGCCGGCGACCCGCAGGCCGTCCCTCAGGGGCGTGCAGGCCACCCGGGAGGCGGGGAAGTAGATCGGACCGCTCGGCGGCTGTTCGGTCGCGACCAGGAAGCTGTATCCGCGACCGGCCTGGACGGGAAGGCGGACCCCGAACGGACGGGCCAGCCGGGGAAGCCAGGCGCCGGTGGCGATCACTGCCGCGTCGTAAGGCCCAGCGGGCCCCCCTGGTCCGAGCAACTCCACCCGGCCACCTGCCTCGCGCACCTCGTCGATGGCCATCGCCTCGTGCACGAGGCCGCCGCGTTCCCGGACGCTGTCGGCGAGGGCTGCGACGAAGCGGCCGGGATCGCAGAACCGCTGCCCCTGCACGGATACGACGTACCGGACCTGCTCGGACAGCAGAGGTTCGAGGTCGCGGGCGGCCACCGGGTCCAGCACCTCGGCATCGACGGGCTGGCCGGTCGCCCGGATCTCGGCGAGCTCCGTCAGGAGGGCGTCGAGGCCGGACCGGTCGCGATAGCCGGCCAGGAACGGGGCGGCGGCGCGGGTCGGCGCAGTCACGCCGCCCGCCGCGAGCTCGTCAAAGGCACCGAGAGCAGCGCGGGTCAACGGCACCAGCGCGCGCATGGCGGTTCGCCACCGCGCGGTCGTGCTGTGCCGGACGAATCCGGCGATGAAACGGGCGAGCCCCAGATCGGCGACCGGCGGCACGTACACCGGTGAGTCCGGGCGCAGGAGCACCCGCAGCCCGTAGCGCAGGACCGCGGGCTCCGGCAGGGGCGTCGCGAGCCCCGGGGTGAGCCAGCCGGCATTGCCCCAGGAGGATCCGGCCCCGGCCCAGGTGGGTCCGGCGGTGAGGTGGTCGCGGTCGAAGACCGTCACCCGCCTGCCGCGGTCCTGGAGGAACCACGCCACGCACAGCCCGACCATCCCGCCGCCGATCACCGCGACCTGGTCGGGAACGGCGTGCCCCGGCCGCGGGCGTGACCCGTGCGGCGCGCTCAGCCCCGCGGCGTTCCCGGCCAGTCGGGTCGTGTCCGTCGATTCCGTCACGTCCGCCTCAATCGGGTGATTTCCCACCGCCGCCATTATCCTCCCGCGACGCCGGATCCGCTGTCTACAGCACCACCTCACCGGCCTTCCGACTTATAGTCCGTCGTCGAGTCCCCTCACCGGCAGCCTCGCCCGCGACCGGGGCCACCAGGCCCTGCTCACCGGGCACGGAATCGGCCGGACCCAGGCCGCGGTGTTCCTCGCCGAGCTCGGGGACATCACCCAACCTTTCGTCGCGTTCCGTAGCGACAATGCCATGGGAGCGGGTTGATCTCTAGGTGGTGCGCTGGTGTTCCATGTGGAGCAGCACGAGGCAGGCCTTCACGACGGATCCAATCTTCCAGGGGTCGATCGTGACGTTGCGCAGGACGCTGAAGGTGCCCTTGAGCAGCCCGTTCCCTCGTTCACCGACGGCGCAGCGCATTGTGAATCATGTTGTGCCCCTTGTGCTCGCCGGTCAGGACACCGCCCCTCGGCGCCCCGTCGGGTCGCGTGGCTTGCACAAACACCGCGTCCGCGCCGGCATCCACATAGCGGTTCGCGCGGTTCAAGGCCTCGGCCACGCCGTGCCCGGCCACCAACGCTTCGGTTCGGGCGATCAAGAAACAGCTGGGCTCCAGCCCGCGGCGCGTGGCGCGGAGGCGTTTCTCCTGTTCTTCCACGCTGGCCAGGTCCCGCTCACCGGGGTACAGGATCGACCACTTGTCCAGCGTGTTGTCCTCGATGCACACCGCGCTCGCGCCGGCCTGGGAGATTGTCCGCGCCGCCAGGTCTACCTTGCGCGGGCCCCCCGTACCCGGAATCCATGTCCACAACCACCGGATAACGCGTCGCCCTCACCACGGTCCGTACCACACTGGCCATCTCGGAGGAATCCACTAGTCCGAGATCGGGAAGGCCCAGCACGGCGGACACACAGAAACTGCTCACCCAGACGAAGTCGATGTTCTGCTTGTCAGTCACACAAGCGGACAGGCCATCATGCACCCCCAACCCGAGACGTACAGGAGTATCGGTCGAGAACCAGTCGAGTGTCATGTCAGTGCCCTGTCAAATGATTCGGCGGGAAGTTGACCAGAAGATGGACGTGGTCGCGCTCGCCGTTGAACTCGACCAGTTCGGTCTCGACGTCGACGCACACGGCCCGCATGATTTCGTCTAGAAGATCACGGGAAATCTTGTTCCGCGGCTGCTGTGGTCGGGATCCAGCTGTTGTCGCTGGTGCGGGTGAGCCCGAGGTTGACCAGCCGGCGGAGGTTGGGAGCGGCCGCGCGGTGGTGGAGCCAGCTGTCGTTGCGGGCCACGCCGCGGTAGGGCACCCGGCGGTTGCCGTGGGCTGTCAGCCAGGCGATCCCGCGTTCGACCGGGGGCGCCAGCGGCGGTACTCGTCCGGCCAGGCCGGGTCGGTGGCCTCGTGGCGGGCGGCGGCCAGCAGGGCGTGTTTGGGGTGGATGGTGAGGGTTCGCCCGGTTTGGGAGGTGGCGCAACGGTCACGCGGGCAGGTGCGGCACAGGGTCCTGAACTGGTCCTGGCGGTGACCGTGGGCCTGGGGACGCCCCAGAGGGGTGGTGTGTCCGGCCGGGCAGGTGACCGTGGCGGCGGCGTCGAGCAGCCCCAGCCCGCCCGCGGCCTTCCACCGCAGATCACAGCGCAACGCCCGCACCGTCTCGACTCCGACAACCCGTGCAGGCTCCGCGGCACCACCGTGGCCGCCAGCACCTGCGGTGGCATACTCGGCCGCCCGTTCGACGACGGGTACATGTCGGTGAACATCCCCGCCGGGAACAGCACCTCCCGGTGCTCCGCCAGGAACGCGAACACACTGCCTGCCGGGATCAACTCCCGGCAGGTCTCCCACGCATCCGGCCCGACCGGCTCGCCCACCCACTCACCCTGCATGATCCCAACACTGGCGTCGACCACCACACCAGAACCCGGACCCGCAAGATTTTCAGTGATCTTCCACCCGTGCTGCGCGTACAGCCATTCGTCCAGTCAAACCTACGGACGTCGGGTGGACACCTATGGACGGAAAGCGCCGATCTTCAGGTCGGGGGATGCCTACCGGATCTACCGGAGGCCGATCGAGGCCCGCAGGACCTCGCGGTTGAGCGTGGCGATGCTGTCCAGTGGGATGCCCTTCGGGCAGGCGACGGTGCNCNCCCCGGTGTTGGTGCACCCGCCGAAGCCCTCGGCGTCCATGGCCTCGACCAGGTTGAGCGTGCGGCTCGCCCGCTCCGGGGCGCCCTGGGGCAGGCTGTTGAGGTGCACGACCTTCGCCGAGGTGAACAGCATGGCCGAGCCGTTGGGGCAGGCCGCGACACAGGCGCCGCAGCCGATGCAGGTGGCGTTGTCGAACGCGGTGTCCGCGACGGCCTTGGGCACCGGGGTGGAGTGCGCCTCGGGGGCGCTGCCCGTCGGGGCGCTGATGTAGCCGCCGGCCTGGATGATCCGGTCGAGGCCGGAGCGGTCCACCATCAGGTCGCGGACGACGCCGAACGCGACCGAGCGCCACGGCTCGACGTCGATGACGTCCCCGTCGGAGAACTCCCGCACATGCAGCTGGCAGGTGGTGGTCCGTTCCCGGGGGCCGTGGGCCTGGCCGTTGATGACCACTCCGCAGGCGCCGCAGATGCCCTCGCGGCAGTCGTGGTCGAAGCTGACCGGCTCCTCGCCCCGCAGGGTCAGCCGCTCGTTGAGCACGTCGAGCAGTTCGAGGAAGGACATGTCCGGGTTCGCGTCGGGCACCTCGTAGGTGACCATGCGGCCCGGTTCGTCCGGTCCGGCCTGGCGCCAGATCCGAAGGGTGAGCTTCACGGTCGGCTCCTCGTACAGTCGTGATCCATTGACCGGTACCGCCTCACGCGTAGTTACGCTGGGCGAGGTGGACGTGCTCGAACTCCAGAACCTCGCGGTGCAGCACCGGCGGGGTTTCCGTGCCGGCGAACTCCCAGGCTCCGACGTAGGCGAACCGGTCGTCGTCGCGAAGGGCCTCGCCGTCCGGGGTCTGGCTCTCGACCCGGAAGTGCCCTCCGCAGGACTCCTCGCGGTGCAGGGCGTCGACACACATCAGCTCGCCGAGTTCGAGGAAGTCCGACACCCGGTTCGCCCGCTCCAGGCTCTGGTTGACACTACCCGCGTCGCCCGGCACCTTGACCTGGCGCCAGAACTCCTCGCGCAGCTCCGGAAGGCGCCCCAGCGCCTTGCGCAGGCCGTCCTCGCTGCGCGCCATCCCGCACTCGTCCCACATGATCTCGCCGAGCTCACGGTGGAACGAGTCGACGGTGCGGTCACCGTTCACGGCGAGCAGGCGGGTCAGCCGGCCCGTCGCCTCGGCCGCCGTCTCCGCGACCGCGGGATGGCTCGCGTCGACCGCGCCCAGCTTCGTCGAGGCGATGTAGTCACCCAGCATGGGCGGCAGCACGAAGTAGCCGTCGGCGAGACCCTGCATCAGCGCGCTCGCGCCGAGACGGTTGGCGCCGTGGTCGGAGAAGTTCGCCTCCCCGATCACGAAGAGCCCCGGAATACTGCTCTGTAGATCGTAGCCCACCCACAGCCCACCCATGGTGTAGTGGACGGCCGGGTAGATCCGCATCGGCACCTTGTAGGGGTCCTCGGCGGTGATCCGCTCGTACATCTCGAACAGGTTGCCGTACTTCTCGCGGACCTTGTCCTCGCCCATCCGCTTGATGGCGTCGGCGAAGTCGAGGTAGACGCCGAGCCCGCCCGGACCCACGCCGCGACCGGCGTCGCACTGGTACTTCGCCGCCCGCGACGCGATGTCACGGGGGACCAGGTTGCCGAATCCCGGGTAGATCCGCTCGAGGTAGTAGTCGCGCTCGTTCTCCGGGATGGTGTCGGGCGAGCGGGTGTCGCCCGCCTTCTTCGGCACCCAGATGCGGCCGTCGTTGCGCAGCGACTCGCTCATCAGCGTGAGCTTGCCCTGGTAGTCGCCGGAGCGGGGGATGCAGGTCGGGTGGATCTGGGTGTAGCACGGGTTGGCGAAGTACGCCCCGCGCCGGTGCGCCCGCCAGATCGCGCTGGCATTGGAGTTCTTGGCGTTCGTCGACAGGTAGAACACGTTGCCGTNCCCGCCGGTGGCGAGCACGACGGCGTCGGCGAGGTAGGTGGAGACCTGGCCAGTGACCAGGTCGCGGGCGACGATGCCGCGGGCGTGCCCGTCGATGACGATCAGGTCGAGCATCTCGGTGCGCGGGTGTATCTCCACGCCGCCGGCATCGATCTGCCGGGACAGCGCCTGGTAGGCGCCGATCAGCAGCTGCTGACCCGTCTGGCCCCGGGCGTAGAAGGTCCGCGAGACCTGCACGCCGCCGAACGAGCGGGTGTCGAGCAGGCCGCCGTACTCCCGGGCGAAGGGCACACCCTGCGCCACGCACTGGTCGATGATCTGGGTGGACGTCTGCGCGAGACGGTAGACGTTGGACTCCCGGGAGCGGAAGTCGCCACCCTTCACCGTGTCGTAGAACAGCCGGTGGACCGAGTCGCCGTCGTTGCGGTAGTTCTTCGCCGCGTTGATGCCGCCCTGCGCGGCGATGGAGTGCGCCCGGCGCGGCGAGTCCTGGTAGCAGAACTGGATGACCCGGTAGCCCTGCTCGGCGAGGGTGGCGCCGGCGGCGCCACCGGCGAGCCCCGTGCCGACGACGATCACGGTGTGGCGGCGCCGGTTGGCCGGGTTGACCAGCTTGGCGGTGAAGCGTCGCTTGTCCCAGCGTTGCTCGATCGGCACGTCCGGCGCCGCGGTGTCGGCGATGTCGGCACCGAGGTTGTAAAACGACATGTCAGCCCTTCCCATGCTTCCGGCACCGCGCCACGCAAGGTCGGCCGCGGAGCCGTCGGCTGTTCAATCCACCAGTGCAGTGACCCATCGGTGCAGTGACCCATCGGTCCAGTGCCGTGCCGTCAATCCACCAGGCCGGCGAGAACCGACACCGGGACGATCACGAATCCCACCGTGAGGAGAACCGCGAGGACATTGGCGGTGGCCTTGAAAACTCGGTCCCGTTTCGGGTTGTTGACACCGAGGGTCTGGGCCGCACTCCAGAAGCCGTGCTGGATGTGGAGCCCGAGGGAGATCATGGCGGCGATGTAGATGAGCGTGACCCACCACACGCTGAAACTCGACACGACGTTGTCGTAGGCGGCACCTTCGACCCCGTGTCGGTTGAGGGTCAGCGTCGTGAAATCGAGGATGTGGTACACGATGAACAACGCGAGGGTGATTCCACCGTAGCGCATCACATGCGTGGCATAACTGGCCCGGGCTCGTTGGCGGTGGACGTACTTTGTCGGCCGGGCCCGCAGGTCACGCCGGCTGAGCTGGTACGCGGACACCGTGTGCAGGCCCACGGCCAGCACCAGCACGACGCGTTGGATCCATAGGTACCACGTATCGTGCAGGACCGGCTCGCCGATCGTCCGGAGCCAGCCGGCGTAGTGGTCGAAGTCGTCGCGGCCAAAGAAAATCTTCAGGTTCCCGAGCATGTGAGCGATCAGGAACAGGAGCATCAGCAGCCCGGTGACGGCCATCACGGTCTTTTTGCCGATGGTTGACCGCCACAGGTTGCGCAGGACGGACGAAGATCGCGGGGGCCGCGGGGTGGGCGCAGGGGACGCCGACCGCGCCGGGGTTGTCACAGCCACGAGCGCACCCTAGAGCGCACTCCCTCCAGTGGTCCAAGACATGATAAACCTGGACTCGATAGTGCCGTCCTATCGACGTCTACGCTGGCGGCGTGCAGCTCCACCAGCTCGCCTATTTCGTCGCCGTCGCGGAGACCCGGCACTTCACCCGGGCCGCCCAGCGGGTGCATGTCGCCCAGCCGTCCCTGTCCCAGCAGATCCGCGCCTTGGAACAGGAGCTGGGCACACCTTTGTTTAACCGCGCGCGGGGGAACATCAGCCTGACCCCGGCGGGGGAGACGCTCCTGCCGCTCGCCCGGCGCATCCTCACCGATACCGAGACCGCCCGCCAGCGGGTCACCGAGCTGCTCGACCTACGCCACGGCACGGTGCGCCTCGGTGCCACCCCGAGCCTGTGCACCGGCTTCCTGCCCGACGTGCTGCGACTGTTCCACCAGCGGTACCCGGGCATCCGCCTGCTGGTCGAGGAAGGGGGATCACGCGACCTCGTCCGCGATCTGGCCGCGGGCAGCCTGGACCTGGCGTTGATCATCCTTCCGCTGCAGAGCAGCGACCCGGCCCTGGCGACCTCGCCGCTGATCCGCGAGAGCCTGNTCCTCGTCTCGTCGTTGGACGAGCCACCGATCGTCGCCGGACGCCCGCTGACCGTGGCCGATCTGCGTAACCACCCGATGGTGATGTTCCGCCGCGGCTACGACCTGCGGGAGGCCACCGTGACGGCCTGCCGGGAGGCCGGATTCGAGCCGATTTTCGCGATCGAGGGCGGGGAGATGGACGCCGTGCTCGGTTTCGTCGCGGCGGGTCTGGGCAGCGCGGTGATTCCGAGCACGGTCGCCCACCGGCTCGGCATGCGGGTCACCCCGTTCGTGCTCCCGGGGCTGCAACGCACCATCGGGCTGGCGCGTCGCCGCGACGTCGAGCCGACCCGTGCCGCCGTCGAGCTGCAACGGGTCCTGTGGGAGTACCTCCGCGACGCCGCGGCCTCGGGCAACCTTCCCGACGGCACCCGGCTCCTCGCCGGACCGACCTCCGCCGGCACGTGATCTGTCATCTTCGGGCTCTCGTGCAACGTATTCGATGAGGCAGACTTTTCATGGCGTGACGATCAGGTTCTTTTCGCGTGAATCGCCATCGCTTTTTCTGGTTCGGCGTGTGGTCCGCCTGTCCACCGAGCCCATTTTTTCCGCCCACCCGCACGCGATCCGGTCGGGTGGGCTTAAAGTTGTGCGAGCGGTCGTAGATCGGGCGGTTTCCGGTCTACGGGGACTGGCTGCGGGGATGACTGGCTGCGGGGACGACTGTCAACGCGCGGTTCGCGTGAACTGGCGCCAGTGCACAACGGGGGCAGCGTCGGAGCTGCCGTCGACCTCGAACACACGGGAGGCGATATGAACAGCGTCGACATTGCCCTGAAGGAATCGCTCGAGATAAGCGGGGCGCTTGGGGTTGCCCTCGTCGACTTCACCAGTGGAATGACCCTCGGAACGGCCGGTAACACGCATGTGATCGACCTTGAGATCGCCGCGGCCGGAAACACCGAGGTTATCCGGGCGAAGATTCGGACGATGGAGAGTCTCGGGCTTCAGGACACCATCGAGGACATCCTGATTACGCTGGGTCGCCAGTACCATCTGATCCGGTTGTTGCAGAGCCATTCCGGCCGTGGCCTGTTCCTCTATCTGGTGCTCGACAAGCCGCGCGCGAACCTCGCGCTGGCCCGTCATCGGCTGCGCGCCGTCGAGTCGCAGCTCGACGTCTGAGTGCTTCCGGGGCCCGATCGGGCGGCGCGTCCTCGCCACGGGCCTGGTGCCGGCGCGCCGGTGACCGGACGACGGTGATAGGGATATGACGTGAATATGAACGTGCCGGCGCTGCGGATCCGTGGCGGCGTGCTGGTCAGTCCGACGGAGGTCCGTGACGAGGTCTGGGTCGTCGATGGCCGGATCACCTTCTCCGCCCCCACCGGCCCGGCGGCCCGGGACGTACGGACGGTCTCCGGGTGGGTGTTGCCCGGCCTCGTCGACGCTCACTGCCATGTCGGCCTCGCCGCGCACGGCGCCGTCGACAGGCCCACCGCCGAGCAGCAGATCATCACCGACCGGGCGGCGGGCGCGCTGCTGCTGCGCGACGCCGGTTCCCCGGCCGACACCCGGTGGATCGACGCCCGTGACGACCTGCCCCGGCTGGTGCGGGCCGGCCGGCACATCGCCCGGCCCCGGCGATACCTCCGCAACTACGCGGCGGAGGTCGAGCCGGCCGACCTCGTCGCCGAGGTCCTCGCGCAGGCCGGCCGGGGCGACGGGTGGGTGAAGCTCGTCGGCGACTGGATCGACCGCGGGCTGGGTGACCTGGCGCCGTGCTGGCCCGCGGACGTGGCGAAGGCCGCGATCGACGCGGCGCACGCCGCCGGAGCCCGGGTCACCGCCCACTGCTTCGCCGAGGACTCCCTCGCGGATCTGGTCGAGGCAGGGATCGACTGCATCGAGCACGCCACCGGTCTCACCGAGCGCACGATCCCGCTGTTCGCCGAGCGGGGGGTCGCCATCGTGCCAACCCTGGTGAACATCGCGACCTTCGAGGACATCGCCGCGGGCGCCGAGGCGAAGTTCCCCGCCTACGCCCGGCACATGCGTGCCCTGTACGCCCGGCGCCATGACACGGTGCGGGCGGCCTACGACGCCGGCATCCCGATCTTCGTCGGTACCGACGCCGGGGGAAGCCTCCCGCACGGGCTGGTCGCCGCCGAGGTGGCCGAGCTTCGCCTGGCCGGGCTGCCGGCGGCGGCCGCGCTCGACGCGGCGACCTGGGGGGCCCGCTCCTGGCTCGGTTATCCGGGCCTGTCCGAGGGCGCCTGGGCCGATCTGGTGGTGTATCCGAGCGACCCGCGGGCCGACGTCGCGGTGCTCGGCGCCCCGGACCTCATCGTTCTGCGCGGACGGCCGGTCTCTGCCTGAACGTCCCCGCGTCCCCCGGGTATGCGGCTGGTCAGCGGGGAGCATCGAGGACCTGCCGGACCTTGTCCAGCAGGGTGCGTTCGGAGAAGGGTTTGGTCAACAGCGATACCCCCGGGTCCAGCTTCCCCTGCGCGGTGAGGACGGGATCGGCGTATCCCGACATGTAGAGCACCCGGATGCCGGGTTGCTGGGCCCGGATGCGGTTCGCGAGCTCCCTGCCCTGCATGCGCGGCATGATCACGTCCGTGAGCAGCAGGTGGATGTCGCCCCGGTGCTCGATCGCGATCGAGCACGCGTCGAGGGCGGTGGAAGCCGCCAGCACCTCGTAGCCGTTGCGGCTCAGGATCCGCCGGGCGACCTCGAGCAACGCGGCATCGTCCTCGGCGATCAGGACCGTCTCGCCGTGCCGGGCGGGCTCGGAGTCGGCCGGTCGTTGCCCGGCCGGATCCTGCGACAGGTTCCGCATAAAATCACCGCAGTAGGTAATTTGCCGGTTGCATTTAGTGGCCAGAGGAACCGTAGCATCGCTTTCGGTGAGTCGCCACCGCGCCGGCCAGGCCGCTTCAGCCCGGCCAGGCCGCGGAGGTCACGGCCTGGCACAGGATCTCGGTGAACGGCCGCGGGTCGAGGCCGGCCGCGTCGAGCCAGGAACCGGAGTAATACGTGTCGGCGTACCGTTCGCCGCCGTCGCAGATCAGGGTGACCACGCTGCCGCGGTGACCGGAGGACACCAGCTCGCAGGCGAGCCGTACCGCGCCCCAGAGGTTCGTCCCGGTGGAGGCACCCGTCCGGCGGCCCGTCAGCGTCTCCAGGAACAACATGGCCGCGACGGACGCCGCGTCGGGCACAGTGATCATCCGGTCGACGATGTCGGGGAGGAAACTCGGCTCCACCTGTGGGCGGCCGATGCCCTCGATGCGGGAGTGCCCGCCGGTGACGTGCGGGTCGCCGGTGGACCAGGCGCGGTGGAACACCGAGCCCTCGGGATCGACGACGCACAGCGCGCAGTTGTGCTGCCGGTACCGCAGATAACGCCCGATCGTGGCGCTGGTGCCCCCGGTGCCGGCACCGACGACGATCCAGGTGGGGATGGGATGGCGCTCCAGCGCCATCTGATTGAAGATCGATTCGGCGATGTTGTTGTTGCCGCGCCAGTCCGTCGCTCGTTCCGCGTAGGTGAACTGGTCCATGNAGTGACCGTTCGTGGCCTCGGCCAGCCGCCTGGCCTCCGCGTACACCGTGGTGGCGTCCGCCACCAGGTGGCAGCGACCCCGCTCACGTTCGATCAGGGCGATCTTCTGCGTACTGGTCGAGGCGGGCATGACGGCGATGAAGGGGAGTCCGAGCATGCGGGCGAAGTAGGCCTCCGAGACCGCCGTCGACCCGGAGGACGCCTCGACGATCGTCGTCCCCTCCCGGATCCAGCCGTTGCACAGTCCGTAGAGGAACAGCGACCGGGCCAGGCGGTGCTTCAACGAGCCGGTGGGATGCGTCGACTCGTCCTTCAGATAGATGTCCACGCCCCGTTCCGCCGGCCACAGGTGCAGGGGGAACAGGTGGGTGTCCGCCGACCTGTTGGTGTCGGCCTCGACTCGGCGAATGGCCTCCCGAGTCCATCGGACGTCCTGTCTGGTGGGTGCATCACTCATGCCCTTCCCGTTCCCCGGATCATGCTTGGATGAAGATCTTTGTTCTTTCCGCCCGCCTTCGTCGATTCGTTGATCTGTGAGCTGTTTGTCTCTTATGGGTTATCGATGCGGTTGCGGGCTCTGTATCCGCAAGTTACCGGTTCGATGGTCGAGATGCGCCGTCCGTGGGTCGCCCCTACCGTCAAGCTATGCCGGTTACTCAAGGTTCCGGTGCGCTGCCGGCCCGTCGGATCGTGTTCGTCCATGCTCATCCCGACGACGAGACGATCGCGACCGGGGCGACGATGGCCTGCTACGCCGCCGATCCCGACACCCAGGTGGTCCTTGTCACGTGCACGCTGGGCGAGATGGGCGAGGTGCTGGTCCCCGAGCTGGCCAACCTGCGGGCGGACCGCGCGGACCAGCTCGGCGGATACCGGATCGGGGAGCTGGAACAGGCGTGTACCGAGCTCGGCGTCACCGACTACCGCTTCCTCGGGGGCGCCGGTCGTTGGCGGGACAGCGGCATGTTGGACAGCCCCGCGAACGACGACCCGCGCTGCTTCTGGCGGGCGAACATGGACGACGCGTCCGAGGCGCTCGTGCGGATCGTGCGGGAGGTCCGGCCGCAGGTGATCGTGACCTACGACGCGATCGGGGACTACGGTCATCCCGATCACATCAGGGCGCACGACGTCACCGTCCGGGCCTTCGCCGACGCGGCCGATCCGGACTTCGCTCCCGACGCGGGTCCGACCTGGCAGGTCTCGAAGTTGTACGAG
Source organism: Frankia sp. Allo2 (assembly GCF_000733325.1). Lineage (NCBI taxonomy): Bacteria > Bacillati > Actinomycetota > Actinomycetes > Frankiales > Frankiaceae > Frankia > Frankia sp. Allo2. The sequence continues at coordinate 42,076 of NZ_JPHT01000011.1, read as the reverse complement.
ACGGCGCTGTCCCACTCCGCGGTCGAGTCCGCGGTGGACCGCATCTGGCGGTCCGACCTGGCGAAGACGGTCCCCGAGGGGATCACGATGCCCTCGGACATGCTGCTGTCGGTTCCCGATACCAAGGTCACCACGACGATCGAGGCGCCGGGCTTCTTCGCCGCGAAGATCGCGGCAATGCGGGCCCACCGCAGCCAGATGACCGTGGACGGATTCTTCTTCGCTCTGGTCGACGGGAACGGCCGGTCGGCGAAGGCCACCGAGAACTTCGTGCTGGCCCGGGGGGCGGTGGGCCCGGGCTCGGGTTCCGGCGTGGAAACCGACCTGTTCGACGGAGTGGCGACGCGCTGATGCCGGAACGGACCGCGAACGGACCGCGGGAGGGAATCCTGATGTACACTGGGAACATCATGTACGCCAGGGTCGGGGACCGCCTCGTCGTGCGTAATTCGGCAACAGGTCGTACCGAGCGCCACGGTGTGATACTCAAGATTCGCGGCGAGAGCGGCCGAGCGCCGTTCATCGTCCGGTGGGACGACGGCCGCGAATCGTGGTACATCCCGGCCGCCTATGAATCGGTCGAGCTACGTCCCAGCCGCGACCGGCGGCCCGGCTGAGGACCCCCTCGGGTGGAGGGGTGCCGCCCACTGAATCATTGCCGGCGGGCGGCACCCGGCGTCNCCTCCGGAGCCTACTGCCCGGAGTAGAGCTGTTTATAGCGGGCGCCCGCCTGCCGGTTCAGGTAGAGACACGTGGCGCTGAGCGGTCGGTACAGGTTCGAACCGACGTTGTTCGGGTCGCAGTTGTTGAAGTAATACTCGTAGGCCAGCCCCTTGCCGGCATGGGCCACGAACCAGTCGTACATCCACTGGATGTAATTGGCGTTGTCACCGCCACCGTTGTTGCCGCTGGTACTCACCACCCCCCATTCGCCGACGCCGAAGAGCTTGTTGTGCGCGCGGGCGAAGTTGAACCAGTAGTTCAGCCCACCGGGGGCGTTGGCCTGGGCGTCGAACTCGGCCTTTGTCCGGGACGGCGGCCAGTGGTCGTACGCGTCGAGGCCGACCCCGTCCACCCAGGCGTCGCCCGGATACATGTCCATCGGGTTGTGGCTCGGCGGGTTCTGCGAGTAGTGAGCGTTGAGGCACCAGCACAGGGTGGGGTCCGGCTCCGCGGTCGAGTTGATGGCGTCCGCGACGTGGCGCCAGCAGTTGACGTAGTCCTTGGGGTTGGTGGCGGACCATTCGTACCAGTCGCCGTTGCCCTCCCAGGCGATTCGCAGGTAGGAGTTCTGCCGGCCGTAGGCGTTCAGTACGCGGCCGAAGGTCTTCCAGTACTCGTCGTAGGCCCCGGTGGCGCAGGTCGCGTTGCTGGCACCGATGTGCTCCGGGAAGGGGGGGATGGAGATGATCAACCGGCCGGGCCAGTTGGCGAAGGTGCGCAGCAGATCCACCGGCTGGCTGACGTTCGCCCAGCTGTTCCGGGTGGTGTAAAGCAGGGTGAAGTCACAGGGCGCCCCGCGCCAGGTGCAGAACGCCTCCAGGTTCTGCTGGTTCATCACCGGATCGGGATAGGTTCCGGTCAGCCACCCTTTGCCCGAGCGGGGCCCGGCGTAGGACGGCGGGGCCGGCGGCGGGTTCGCTCCGGTGGTGACCTCCGCCCGGTCGAAACCGACGTTGTTGCCCTGCGAGGAGGTGTTGCGCTGCCCGGTATTCGTCAGGGTCAGGGTGTGCGTGCCGGCGGCGAGCTTGTCCGAGCTGTAGAACAGGGTGATGCTCGAGGTCGGCGCGTAGGTGTCGACGTTGACCGGCTGGCCGCCGTCCAGGCGGATCGTGCTGAATCCCCCGATCGGGCCCTTGGCGCCGTAGATGTTGACCTGCGTTCCGCTGAAACGGATCGTGGCGACCGCGCCGGCGGTCGCCGAGTAGTAGAAGCTGTTGTTCGGGGAGGTAATGCAGCCGGTGCACTTCGTCCACCCGGTCGAGTAAGAGACCTGGTTGGTGCCGGTGCCGATCGTCGTGTCCTCGATGGTGAGCGCCGTGGGCACCGGCGGAGTCGGCGGGGGNGGCGCCACCTCGTTGATCGCCTCGGCGCGGTCGAAGGCGACGTCGTAGCCCCGGGACGCGGCATTGCGCTGGTGCAGGTTGGTGATCTGCACTGTGTGGGTGCCCGCGGTGAGCGTGTTCGAGGTGAAGATCGAGCTCGCGACCGCGACCGTAGCGAAGGTGTCGACGAGCTGCGGGGTGCTGCCGTCGATGCTGATCGCGGCCTGGCCGCTCCACGGCCCCTTGACCCCGAAGATGGTCACCCGCGTGCCGATGAACTGGAACGAGGCGACGCTGCCGTAGGTCGACGAGTACCGGAAGCCGTCGTCGAGGGGCCCGGCTATGCACCCGGTGCACCGGGTCCACGTCCCCGTGTAGGAGACCTGGTTGAGCCCGGTGCCGATGGCGCTGTCCTCGATGATCGTCGGGGCCTGCGCGCGGGCAGGCCCGGTCAATGCCCCGGTCATCAGGGCCACGGTGAGGGTGAGTAGCAGCCCGCCGATCCGGTGGCGACGTGCTCGAGTCCGCGCGTGACGGCCGTTCGAATATCTCCTGGGCTGGGACGCTGTCCCGTCCCGTTTGTTCTCTGTGCGCATTCTCCAGTCCTGTCCTGGGTTGTGGAACGCGTGTCGAGCTTGTCGATGAAAGCTGACTCATCAACCAGGAAGGAAGCTAGATCAATGGTTCGCGGGCATGGTCGAACGTCGTTGTCCGGAGATTCGACGCGCACTTCTCCAGGGGTGGGCGAAGACTTGTGACGTCGTCCTTCCCGGCGGTTCGGGTGGAACGTGCACAGCCGGATTGCGCAGATTCTCCGCTCGCGGCGGCGGTGTCACCGGTTCTGGCGGTTCCTTGGGGTCGGCGCAGGAAAATCGTGATCCGTTCGGCCCGGTCGGTCAACGCCCGCGCGGGAATGCCGATACCTTTGTAGCCGAAGGTGCGACCTACCTCCGGTACGCCTGCGGTCTGAGTGCCTGCGGTCTGAGTGCCTGCGGTCAGAGTGCCAGCGGTCAGAGCAGGGTGCCGAAGACCTGCGTCCAGTAGCGACCATACTCGCCGCCGGTGGCCTGCCCGACGCCGATCTGGCGCAGCCGCGGGATGAGGATGTTCGCCCGGTGGCCGGGGCTGTTCATCCATCCCGTCACCACCTCGTCCGCGCTGCTCTGGCCGGCGGCGATGTTCTCGGCGACCTGGGCGTAGCGGTAGCCCAGAGCGCTCACCCGGTCGGACACCGTGCGTCCCTCCGGGCTGGTGTGCGCGAAGAAGCCACGGGTCGCCATGTCCACGCTGTGCGCCTCCGCGGCGGCGGCCAAGCGGTCGTCGACGGTCAGCGGCGCGAGACCCTCCCGGGCGCGCTCGGCATTGGTGAGCGTGACGACCCGCGCGAGCACGAGGGTCAGATCACCCTCCCGGGTACCCCGACCCGTGGAATCGGGGTACCCGGGAGGGTCACGGCGTTGACCCTGGCCCTGGTGGCCCTGGTGGCCCTGGTGGCCCTGGTCGCCCTGGTCGCCGTCGTCGATGTCGACTCCGAAGTCCCGGGCGAGACCGGCGAGGCCGTCCGCGTAGCCCTGCCCCACCGCCCGGATCTTCCACGCGGGGCCGCGCCGGTAGATCTCCACCAGCGTGACCACGGTCTCGCGGGACAACGGCGGTGGTGCGAAGCGGGCGATGAGGTCATCATGATCATTATGGATGGTGACGGCGAGAGCTGGCAGCCGTCCGAAGGGCGTCGTACCGTCCTCGGGGCTGGCGGCGATCACGACACGTTCGGCGCCCAGGCGCAGCCGGCCCGGATCGACGGTCACCGCGCCGCCCGAGAGTGCCACGCCTGGCGCCCTGGGCTGGTTGTAGAACACGAAGTCGCTGTCCGCGGCGACCTTGCCGTTCGCGCCGGTGACGAGCGCACAGACGTCGAAGGGACCGGCGAGCCGGACCGAGACGGGGCCGGCAGGCAACGGCCCGTTCGCGCCAGGCACCAGGTCCCTCATCCGTTTCCACCCCTGTAGCCGTGGTCGTCCGCCATCGAGCGTTCGTCCGATGGTGCCATCCCGGACGTTTCGCGGTGTGCCCACGTTCCGTCACCCCCGACCAATCCGTGGGGTTAGGTAGCTTTCGCGAGGTTCTGTGGCTCTTATGCTATTCGGTGGCTCTCGTGGGGTTCGGTGGCTGTTGTGGCTGGTTTGATTGCCTTGTCGGNCTGTCCGGTCGTACCGTCACCTCGGTTGCCGTGATCATATGATCAATGGTCTGGCCTGCGGATTTTCCGGTGGGCTCACGCCGCTCATCGCGATCGAGGAGAGCCGGCGACCATTGGTGGGGGGCCGCTGAGGGATGATCGAGGCACCGTTCCGCGGTGCCCGGAGCAGGGTGGACCGCCGTTGAATGACGTCATGGGCTACGCCCTGCTCAGTCTGGGCACGGGCGCGCTCTACGCCCTCGTGGCCTCGGGTGTGGTGGTCATCGCCCGCGGGGCCGGCGTGCTCAACCTGGCCCAGGGCGCGCTGCTGGCCTGGGCGGCCTATGCCTTCCATGGGCTGCACGCCGGGTGGGGGCTGCCGCTCGGCCTCGCGGCGCCGCTGGCCGTGCTGTCGACGACCGTCATCGGGGTCGTGTTCCACCTGCTGGTGATGCGGCCACTGCGCGAGGCGACCTCGCTGCTGCGGCTGATGGCGACGCTCGGCCTGCTGATCATCTTGCAGTCGTTGCTGACGCTGATGTTCGCCGGTGCCGTGCGTACCTCCCCGACGGTGCTGCCGACCGGCAGGATAACGCTGTTCGACGAGCCCGTCGGCGTGTCCGTGTTCGTCCGGCTGGCTGTGGTCGCCGTGCTGGTCGCGGGGCTCTGGGCGGTGTTCCGGTTCACCACGGTGGGCCTCGCCGCGACGGTGGCGGCGGAGAACCTCAGGGCCGCCGCGACCTTCGGCTGGTCGGCGGACACCGTCGCCGCCGCTGCCTGGGGCGCCGGCAGCGCGCTGGCCGGTCTCGGCGGGGTCCTGCTCGCGCCGCTGCAGAACCCGTTGTCCTCGGCGAACCTGCTCCTGCTCATCGTCCCGGCGCTGGCGGTCGCGCTGGTCGCGCGGTTTCGCTCCTTCCCGATGGTGCTGGCGGGCGGGCTCGCCCTCGGGGNCGTCGAGGNGGAGACCCAGTTCCAGCTGGTCGCCGAGCACCCCTGGTGGCGCGGGGTCGACCGGGCTGTGCCGCTGGCGGTCATCGTCTTCTACCTCGCGATCCGCGGGCAGGGAATACCCGAACGCGGCCACCTCGCCGAACGTCAGCCTGCCCTCGGTAGCGGCCGGGTGCATCCGCGCGCCCTCGCGGTCACCGTGGCGGCCACCCTGGCGGCGATCTGGTGGCTGCTGCCGGTTGACTGGGTCGACGCGATCGACGCGAACGCCCTGTGGGCGCTGGTCATCCTGTCCGTCGTCGTGCTCGTCGGGTTCACCGGGCAGTTGTCCCTGGCGCAGCTCGCCTTTTCCGGCATCGCGGCGTTGATCGCCGGACGGCTCGTCGCGACCCGCGGCTGGCCGTTGGAGGCGGCCATGCTCGTCGGGGTCGCCGGCACGGCCGCGGTCGGACTGTTGTTCGCCCTGCCGGCGCTGCGGACCCGGGGCCTGCAGCTCGCGGTGGTGACCCTGGGCCTGGGCACCGCCGTCGACGCTCTGCTGTTCCAGCGCGGCTACCACTCCCCGGCACCGAGGAGCGCGGGCTCCATCGGTTCGCTGTTCGGCGATCTGGCCTCCCCGGAGGGCACGGTCGTCGGCCGTCAGACATTCCTCGGCATCGAGTTGGACAAGGTTGCCAACCCCCGCGGGTTCGCGACCGTCTCCGTCCTCGCCTTCGTCCTCGTCGCGCTGGCCGTCGCCAACCTGCGGCGCGGGCGCGCGGGCCGGCGACTGATCGCGGTGCGGACCAACGAGCGGGCCGCCGCCGCGCTCGGCATCAGCGTGGTCGGCGCGAAGCTCTACGCCTTCGCGCTGTCGGCGGCCATCGCCGGATTCGGCGGGGTGCTCTATGCGTTCTACGTCTACGGGGAGCGCGGGAACATCGACTATGGCGGTGGCGCCTTCGCGCCGTTCTCGTCGATCATGCTCATCGCCTACGCGGTGCTCGGCGGGGTCGGCTGGGTCAGCGGGGCGTTCGCCGGGGCGACGATGGCCGCCGGGGCGCTCGCGACCCGGCTCGGCGGCTGGGTCGGCGACCTGCTCGCCCGGCTCGGCGTGCTGCTGCGGGTCGTCGTGGCGGCCCTCGCCGGGCTGCTCGGCCTCGCCGCCGGTGCCTCGCTCGTCAGCGCGCCGCGCCCGCGCCGCCGGCTCGGCGCCGCCGCCCGGTACGCCCCCTGGGCCGTCGCCGCCGTCGCCGCCCTGGTCGCAGCGGTCTTCGGCGGCTGGGTGCGGGACTGGCTGGCCGAGCTCGACCGCTACGTGCCGCTGATCGGCGGGATCGTCCTCGTCGTCGTGCTGTCCCGGTCGGGTGGGGGCATGGCGCCGGAGAACGCCCGCACCGCCAGGCTGCTCCACGACCGGGTCCCGGCGGCGGCCGCCCGCCGCCGTCGCCGCGATGCCGCCCGCCTGGCCCGCCTGCTCGGCGCGCCGCCCGCCGCGCTGCCCGCCGTGCCCGCCGTCCTGTCGGTCTGGGGTCTGACGGTCCGGTTCGGCGCGGTCACCGCGGTGCGCTCGGTCGACCTGCGGGTGGAACCCGGTCAGATCGTCGGGATGATCGGCCCGAACGGCGCGGGCAAGACGACGGTCATCGACGCGATCACTGGTTACACCCCGTCCTCGGTCACGTCGGTCACGTCGATGACGTTGGGCGGCGTCCGGCTGGACCGTCTGCCGGCGCACCGGCGGGCCCGCGCCGGCATCAGCCGGTCGTTCCAGAACCTGGAGCTGTTCGACGATCTGACGGTCATCGAGAACATCCAGGCGGCCAGCGACCGCCGGGACACCCGCGCCTATCTCACCGACCTGCTGTTCCCCCGGGGACGTCCGCTTGAGCCGGCCGCGGTCGCCGCGGTCGACGCCTTCGGGCTGCGCGACGATCTCCTGCGCACCGTGGCGGAGCTTCCCTACGGTCGTCGTCGGCTGCTGGCCATCGCCCGGGCCGTCGCGGCGCGCCCCGCCGTGCTGCTGCTCGACGAGCCGTGCGCCGGGCTGGACGAATCGGAGAGCGCGGAGGTCGCGGGCCTGCTGCGTCGGCTCGCCGACGACTGGGGACTGGGCATCCTGCTCAACGAACACGACATGGACGTGGTCATGGGGGTCTGCGACCGGGTGGTCGTGCTGGACGCCGGGGAGCGCATCGCCGAGGGGACGCCGGAGCGGGTGCGCGACGACCCCCGGGTGCGGGTCGCCTGCCTGGGGGAGGCGGCGGTCCCGGCCCGGCCGGCCGTCTCCTGGACTCGGCCGGCCGTCTCCTGGACTCGGCCGGCCGTCTCCTGGACCCGGCGGGCCGTCTCCTGGACCCGGCCGGCCGGCCCGTCCGCGGGCGGGACCGGGGACCGCGTCGCCGACAGGACGGACCCGGCCCGGTTCGCGGCCGGCCCCGCGGTGCTGGCGGCGCGGGGCCTGTCCGCCGGCTACGGCAACGGCCCGGTGGTCCGCGACCTCAACCTGGAGGTTCACGCCGGCGAGGTCGTGACCCTGCTCGGCCCGAACGGCGCCGGCAAGACGACGACACTGCTGGCGCTGGCCGGCGCGATCCCGTCGGCGGGAGGCGAGGTCCTGCTCGCCGGGGCCGTGACGACCGCCGCGCTGCACGAACGGTGCCGACGTGGCCTGAGCCTGGTTCCCGAGGAACGCTCGGTCATCATGGACCTCACCGTCCGGGAGAATCTCCGGGTCGGTCGATGCGACCCGGACCTCGCCCTCGCGGTCTTCCCCGAGCTTGCCGAGCACCTCGATCGGCGGGCGGGGNTGCTCTCCGGGGGGCAGCAGCAGATGGTGACCCTCGCGCGCGCCTTGGCGCGCCGGCCCACGGTTCTGCTCGCCGACGAGCTCTCGCTGGGCCTCGCGCCGCGCGTCGTGGACCGTCTGCTGGCGGCGGTGCGCGCCGCCGCGGACGATGGGCTCGCCGTGATCCTCGTCGAGCAGCACGTCCGCAGCGCCCTGTCGATCGCCGATCGGGTGCACGTCCTGCGGCATGGGGCCCTCGCCTGGTCGGGCACCGCCGCCCAGGCCCGTGCCGACCGGGAGACCCTGCTCGGCGCCTATCTGTCACCCGGACGGCCGGCGGACTCCGGCAATGGCGCCCCATCCGGCAATGGCGCCCTCAGCGGCCCGCGTGCCTGACCCGGGTCAGCGCGTGCCTCAGAGTCAGGAGGCGGCCCGGCGCAGGATGTCCAGGCCGGAGTAGGTCTCCGGGCCGAGTGGCACGAAGCTCTTCGACGCGCTGTCCCAGCGGGCTCCCCGCAGCGTGGTGTTGAAGATCCGTTCCGCCCCGGGGATCGGCGTCGTCGCCGTGAGGTTCAGCCGCGGGACGATGCCGCCCAGGTCCAGGTCGGTGGTCCGGTTGAGCTGGTCGAGCAGGGTGCGGGCGGTGAGCGGGCCGGACACCTTGTTGCCCACCTTCTCGGCGATCTGCACGGACAGCCACGCGCCGGTGGTGGTCGTCGTGGTGCGTAGCGCGGGGGCCGCGTCCGCGTCCCCGCCGGCCTGCTCGGCGTCCAGTTCGGAGATCATCCGGGCCACCTCGGGGAACTGGCCGGCCTGGCTCAGCTCGGGGAACGCGGTCGCGACCACGAGGTTGTCCGCGGCCGGACCGAGCGTCGACAGGTACTTCGGCGAGAGGGTTCCGGCCGCGTGGCAGGTCCGGACCCGCTGGCCGGCCTGGGAGATCACCGCGTAGGCGGCCTGGTCGAACACGACGAGCACGGCTCCGTCGGCACCGGACCGGGTGAGCTGGGAGATCGCCGGGGTGAAGTCGCTCGTCGTGATCGGAATACGGATCTTCGGATTGATCGGACGGTTCACCGCCTTCGCGCCGCCCTCGGCCATGATGATGAGCCGGTCGCTGGCGCTGAGGTCGTAGCCGACCAGCCCGAGGCGGGTGGCTCCCGCCTTGGCGAGCAACGACGGGCAGACCGCGGGGTAGAGCGCCAGCGGGCTGATGACGTAGCTGATCGGAGAGCTGAGCTCGGATCCGTCGGCCGAGATCCCGGCCGAACCGATGGACGGGATCCCCGCGTTCTCCAGGATGGGCATGATCCCACCCGAGCCGCTGACCTCGCCGACGACCGCGAGCACGTGCTGATCCACCGCCTGCTGGGCGCACTTCCTGGCCACGGCGGCGTCGTTCTTCTCGTTGCAGTGCACGAGCTCGACCCGGTGGCCGGCGATCCCACCCCGGGCGTTGACCCCGCGCACGGCGGCCCGGGCGGCGGCCACCATCTCCGGGTAGTTCGTTCCGGACGTGCCCACCGGGGCGATGATCATCAGTTTGACCGTTGATCCGGCCGAGGACGTGCCGGTGGCTTCGCCGTCCGAGTCGCCACCGCACGCGGCGAGCGTTCCCGCCAGCACGGCGCCCAGAACCGCCGCGGCGAGCCACCGGAGCCCGTACCGTCGTCCCACCGTGCCGCCTCCTCGTCGAGCGTGCCTCGTCCGCGTTCCGTGTTCCGGTCCCCTGCCGGGCCCCGCTGTCCCCTGCCGGGCCCCGCCACGGTAGACCTGCCTGCTCAGGACGGATACGCCCGGGTTGGCTGGGACCCGCGGGAGCCTCGGCGTGGGATCGCGTCCCGGCGTCAGAGCACCTCAGAGCACCTCAGAGCACCTGAGGTCACCTGAGGTCACCTCAGAGCACCTGGGACCAGGCGTAGGTGAACCCCATGATCTGGTCGGCGAGGGTGTCCAGGCGGGCCGCGACGGTCCGGTCGAGCACTCGCCCGTGCGGGTCGAAGAGCGGCACCGCGGTGTTCAGGGTGACGCCCAGCGGGGTCGGCCAGCCGCGCAGGGCGTGCACCGTCGAGCGCAGGGCCGTCAGCGTCGTCCCGGCCGCCTGCGTGCCCCGGGCGCCGACGATCAGTGCGACCGCCCGGCCGTCCAGGTAGGGCCGGGGCGCGCCGCGCAGGTCCTCCAGATAGTCCAGGGCGTTCTTGACCTGGCCCGATATCCCGCCGTGGTAGCCGGGAGTCGCGATCACGAGGCCGTCGGCCCGTTCGACGGCGGCGAGGAGGCGCAGCGCGGCGGCGGGACGTTCCTGGCGTTCCGGCGCGTACATCGGCAGGTCCAGGTCCGCCGCACCGAGCAGCATCGTCTCCGCGCCGGCCTGCCCCATCATCGCCAGCACCGTCGCCAGGGCCTGGTGGGTGGTGGAGTTCGCCCGGCTGCTGCCACCGATGCCGACGATTAACGGGCGGCGGCGACGGGCCCGCACCGGACCGGGACCGTCCGGCGGCATGTCGGGCGAACGGTGCGCCGAGACCCGGCTGGGCAGCCCGGAGACGGGATCCGTACCGACCGTCTGGCTGCGCCCGCTCCTCGGTTCGCCGTNGCTGGCACCCGGTTGGAACATGCCGAATGTGTCTCCCACTACCCCTCCTCGTCCCGGATCCGGCATCCCGGTCCGGCATCCCGGTCCGGCGTCCCGGATCTGGCTCATGTCGGTCCGGCGATGGACCGCCACCCGCGTACCGTCGCGTCTGTCCTATCGCGGATGTCCTGTCCGATGTCCTATCGGACGGGCTGACCACACCGATCGAGGGGGTTGCGGGTCCGGCGCAGCGCAGCCGGCAGCGCGCGAGCGCCCGGCCCCAGCTCGGCGATCCGGTCGTGCGGATTCGAGATGCGGCAGCTTCGCAGCGACAAGCAGCCGCAGCCGATGCACGAGTTGAGTCCGTCACGCAGAGCGACCAGGGCCGCGATCTCGTCGTCCAGCCGGCCGCGCCACCGCCGCGAGATCGCGGACCAGTCCGCCTTGGTCGGCGTGCGCGACTCGGGCAGCGTCGACAGGGTCTCCCGCACCTCGTCGAGACTGAGCCCGACCGCGGTGGCGGCGCGGATGAACGCCAGCCGCCGCAGGACATGGCGCTCGTACCGGCGCTGCCCACCCGAGGTCCGGGTGGCGGTGAGCAGGCCCTGCTGTTCGTAGAAGCGCAGCGCCGACGCGGCGAAGCCACTTCGCTGCGAGAGCTCACCCACAGTCATCATATCGGTAGGAAGCATGCCCGCAGACTATGGCGTTGAAGTTGAACTCAACATGAGGTTCCCGGAACCCGGCGGCGCCGCGACGGGCTGGTCGTCACGCCTCGTCACGCCTCGTCCCGTCATGTCCCGTCACGCATCGTCATGCTTCGCCGCCCCTCGTTGCCCCGCGTCGCCCCTCGTCACGCCTCGGCTTCGTGGTAACGGGGATCACCCCGGGCCGTCCCGGCAGCGCGTTTGCCGCGGTCGCCGCCCATGGCAGGCTTCGTCGCAATGGACGACATCACGCATCGGCGGTTCAACCCGCTCACCGGCCGTTGGGTTCTGGTCTCGCCGGGGCGGACGCGGCGACCGTGGCACGGCGGTCAGGAACCACCGCCGGTGCCGGCCGCGGTCGCCCATGATCCTCTATGCGACCTCTGCCCGGGTAACCTCCGGGCCGGCGGTGAACGTAACCCCTCCTACTCCGGTACCTACGTGTTCACCAACGACTTCCCGGCGCTGCGTCCCGACCCGGTTCGGCCCGCAGCCCTGCTCGTCGCCCCGCCCGCCGACCCGCCTGTCGCCCCGTCCGCCGACCCGGCCCCGGTGTGGCCGGCGGGTCCCGGATCGGGCCTGCTGCGCAGCGAACCGGCCCGGGGGACCTGCCGGGTCGTGTGCTTCGGCCCTCGTCATGATCGCGGGCTCGTCGACATGACTCCGGCCGAGGTCCGGGCGGTCGTGGACACCTGGGCGGCGCAGGAGGAGGAACTCTCCCGCACCTGGCGCTGGGTGCAGGTCTTCGAGAACCGCGGCACCGCGATGGGCGCGTCGAACCCGCACCCCCACGGTCAGATCTGGGCCTGCGACGCGTTGCCCGACGAGCCAGCCGCCGAGGACGCGCGGCAGCGGGAGCACTTCGCCCGGTCTGGCAGCTCCCTGCTGATGGACTACGCCGAGATCGAGACGGCGGCGGGGGAGCGGGTGATCCTGGCGGAGGAGCACTGGCTCGTCGTCGTGCCGTTCTGGGCGCTGTGGCCGTTCGAGACCCTGCTCCTGCCCCGGCATCCGGTCGACCGCCTCGCCGCGCTCTCCGACGACCAGCGGGACGGGCTGTCCCGCCTGCTCGNCCGCCTCCTCACCGGCTACGACGCCCTGTTCGACCATCCTTTCCCGTTCTCGATGGGCTGGCACGGGGCTCCCGGGCCGCATCCCGCGCCCGGACCCCGGCCGGGGCCGGAGCTGGGGTCGGAGCCGGAGCCGGAGTCGGGGCTGGGGCCGGAGTGGGGGCTGGGGCCGGACCTTGATCCTGGTTGGGGACCCGGCGATCCACCCGCGGCGTTCTGGCAGCTGCACGCCCACTTCTATCCGCCGTTGCTGCGCTCCCCGACCATTCGCAAGCATCAGGTCGGCTACGAGATGCTCGCCGACGTGCAGCGCGACCTCACCCCGGAGGCAGCCGCGGACCGGCTGCGCGCCGTCATGGCTCCCGTCGCCGCGAACCGGACCTGAGCCGAGCCCGCGCGGCCGTGGTCATTCCGCGTGCCGCAGGGCCCGCGACTCCCCGACACTGGCGTCATGAGAGCCGCCGAGTATCCGGCCACCGAGCATCCGGCCACCGAGCGTGCGGTGCGCGCGTTCGTCGAGACCTACGGAGAGCGGCCCACCCACCTCGTCCGCGCGCCCGCCCGGGTGAACCTCATCGGCGAGCACACCGACTACAACGACGGCTTCTGTCTTCCGGTGGCCATCGACCGGGAGCTGTGCATCGCCCTGCGCCGTAACGAGGCACCCGAGCTCCGGCTGGTGTCCGAGCAGGACGCGGTGCCCGCCGTGATCCCGCTGCCGCCGCCGGGCCTCGACACGCCGGTGTCCGCCCGGGCACCCGGATGGGTCCGGTATGTCGAAGGCGTCGCGGTGATGCTGGCCGCCGAGTCGGCCTCCCGCGCCGCCGCCGGATCGGGGGGCTCCCGTGCCGCCGCCGGGTCGGGCTTCCCCGCCGGAGGGGGCTTGGTGCCCTGGCGTGGCACGCTGGCCAGCGACATCCCCGTCGGCGCGGGACTGTCCTCCTCGGCCGCGCTGGAGCTGGCCGTCGCCCTGGCCGGTGCGCATCTCGCCGGGTTGACGCCATCGCCGACGGAGCTCGCGCTGCTCGCCCAGCGGGCGGAGAACCTCTGGGTGGGGGCGGCGACGGGCCTGCTCGACCAGTTCGCCTGCGCCGCAGGCGTGGCCGGCCACGCGCTGCGGATCGACTGCCGCACGCTGACAACCGAGCCGGTGCCGCTGCCGGGCGGGCTGGCCGTGGTGGTCATCGACACCGGCTCGCGCCGACAGGTGGTGACCAGCGAGTACGCCACCCGCCGGGCGGAGTGTGAGCGGGCGGCGCGGGCGCTGGGCGTCGCCGCGCTGCGGGACCTCACGCCCCGGTCGATGGACGAGGCGGTGGCCCGGCTCGGCAGGTCCGCCCGGTCGGATGGGACAACCCGGCCGGGCGGAGCGGCCGGCGGGACCGGGCCGGATCCGGTCGCGCTGGATCCGGTCGCGCTGGATCCGGCCGCGCTGCGCCGGGCCCGGTTCGTCGTCGCCGAGAACGCCCGGGTCGACGCCGTCGCCGCGGCACTGCGCGCGGGCGACGCCCCAACGGCCGGGCGGCTGTTGCTGGCGGGGCATCGCGGGATCCGGGAGGACTTCGAGGTGTCGGGTCCGGAACTCGACGCGGCGGTCCAGGCGGCTTCGGCGGCTCCGGGGTGCTTCGGCGCCCGGATGACCGGCGGTGGTTTCGCGGGCTGTGCGGTGGCCCTCGTCGACCGGTCCCGGCTGACCGCCTTCACCGACGCGTTCGAGCCGGCGTATACCGCGCTCACCGACCGGCGGGCCGTGCTGCACGTCTGCTCGGCGGTCGCCGGCACGTCCGTCCTGGACCTCGGGTAGCGACCGGGGGGCGGAAGTCGGCGGCCCATGGTGGGGGCGAGCTCCGCGGCCAGATCGGCGAGGGGCGCACGGAAGATCATGGTCAGGGCGGGATGGGAACAGCAGGCCGCACGGCCCAGGCCCGCGTCACACCTGGTCGCACTCGTGCGGCCCTTCTCATGTCCCGCGGGCCACTCGTCCCGTCCGATCCCCAAGTCCCGTCCGATCCCCAAGTCCCACCCGATCCTCAGGCCGTTGACAGCGTCCACGTCTGCCGCATCCCGGATTTTGTCGAGACGGAGTGGCTCGGCGTCGCAATGGGCAGCCGGAGCTCGATGCTCATGGCTGTCGATCATGGCTCTGGCCTGGGCTGTTGCACTACCGCCGGACCGCTGCAAAAGTAGCCCCTGGACCATCGTAGATCATGGCGTTGACCTGCAGCTTTACCAGCGGGTCGCTGATCATCCCTGGAGGGATCGCAACACCGGTACCACCGCGGCCGGTCCGGCACATCAAGATGTCGCTGATCATCCCTGGAGGGACCGTGGTGGGGGGCACGGCGGGCCGGTGATGGTGGGATCATGACGGTGAGCCTCAGGGACGGGAGAAGACTGTGATGTCCGAGGAAACCGCCGATCCGTCAGGTGAGCCCGCGGCCGAGCGTGAACCGGGGGCGCGGTCGCCAGCCGGTCGGGAACCGTCCGGGCAGCCGGCGCCCGATGCCGAGCCGGGGCCGGACGCCGACGCGGGGGCGGATGAGGCTGGGGCGACGTTTGCGGGCAGGTTCGACTTCCGTCCGGTCGACTGGGACGGCTCGTTCAGCAGGGTGTGGAGGGCGCGGCATGGCCAGGAGCTGACGAATGAGCTTGCCGCCGAACAGGAGCGGCGGGAGAACCGGAAGTGGTTCGAGCGGTATAGGCAGGAGCTGCTGGACCGGATGGATGCGGAGTCCGCCCGGGAGGCGGCACGGCGCCGGGCGGAGGACCGCGAGCGGGCGGTGGCGGAGGGCGGGCGGCCGGCGCGGGGGGCGGCGGACGAGGCGCTGCTCCGCAAGCTGGAGCTGCTTGATCGATTTCCGCCCGTCGACCCCGTCGACCCCGACGAGCCGGCCGCATCCGACGAGCCAGCCGACCCGCGGTGACCGGCGTGCCGGCGCCAGTCAGGGGTCGCGGTGGCGGAATCTCGGCTCCACCGGGATCGGCCGTTCGAGGGGCGGCGGCTGATCGTGGCGGGTCTCGCCGACAGTGTCGGCGAGGGTGCGACGGGCCCGGGTGCTGTCCGGATAGAACGGGCCGTGCTCGCGCAGCGCGTCGGTGAGCGCGGCGCGGTAGAGGGGGACGGCGTCGGCGGGCCGGCCGGCCTGGCGGTAGGTGTCGGCGAGGGCGCCCCGGGNGGCGCGGGNGTCGGGGNGGCCGGGGCCGAGGAGCCGCTCGCGGACGGCGAGGACACGTTCGTTCAGGCCGACGGCCTGCGGAAGCCGGCCGGTGGTCCGGTAGACCTCGGCGAGCCCGTCGGCGGTGCGCAGGGTGCGCGCGTCGCCGACGCCGTGCGCCCGGCTCCGGTCGGCGAGCAGCCGTTCGAGCAGCGGCACGGCCGCCTCAAGCTGCCCGGTGCGCCGGTAGGTCGTCGCGAGGGCGTTCCGGGCCTCGACAGTGTAAGGGTGCGCGCGGCCGAGGACGTGCTCGTGGCGGTCGAGGGCGCGTTCGAGATGGGGGACGGCCTCGCCGGGCCGGCCCAGCCTGAGGTGGGCGGTGGCGAGGCTCTCGCGGGTCTCGGTGGTCTCGGGGTGGTCGGGGCCGAGGGCGCGTTCCCGGCCGGTCAGCGCGCGGCCGAACTCGCGTGCGGCGTCGTCGAGCCGTCCGGCGTACAGGTGGGCGCGGGCGAGTCCGTCGACCGTTTCGAGGGTGTCGGGGTGGTCGGGGCCGAGGGTGCGCTCGCGGCCGGTCAGCGCGCGGCCGAACTCGCGCGTGGCGTCGTCGAGCCGTCCGGCCTGGTGATGGGTGACGGCGAGCTGGTGGCGGGTGCCGAGGGCGGCGGGATGCTCGGGGCCGAGGACCCGTTCGCGGGCGGCGAGGGTCTGCTCGAACAGCGGCACGGCGTCGCCCACCGCGCCGATCCGGCGGTAGGCGACGGCGAGGCTGTGGCGGGTGTCGAGGGTGGCGGGGTGCTCCGGGCCGAGGATCCGCCGCTGGTCGGCGAGGGTGTCCCGCAGCAGCCGGGCCGCCTCGTCGCCGCGGCCGGCGGCGTCGTAGGCGCGGCCGAGGCTGTGCCGGCCTTCCAGGGTGTCGGGGTGCTCGGGGCCGAGGATGCGTTCCCGGGTGGCGAGGGTGCGCTGGAACATCTCGACCGCGCGGTCGGTCTGGCCGACCTTCTGGAATAGCTGGGCTAGGGTGTCCCGGCTGACCAGGGTGTCGGGGTGCTCGGGGCCGAGGATGCGTTCGCGGTCGGCGACGGTGTGTTCGGCCAGGCGGCCGGCGGCGTCGATCCGTCCGGCGCCGAGGGCGACCCGCGCGAGGGTCTCCCGGCAGGCCAGGGTGTCGACGTGCACCGGGCCGTCGAGCCGCTCGCGGGCGGCCAGGGCGCGGGCCGCGAGGGGGAGGGCCTGATCGGCTCGGCCCTGCCCGAGCAGGTAGGCCGCCGAGCGTTCCGCCAGCCAGGCGGCCTCCGGCCCGTCGGCCTCCGGCCCGTCGGCGTCGGTGGAGTCGGCGTCGGTGGAGTCGGCGTCGGTGGCGTCGAGCACGGCGAGCGTGTGCGGGAGCAGCTCCCGCCAGGCGGGCCAGGCTTCCGGGTTGGCCGTGACGGCGTCGGGCAGGGCCGCGCGCAGCATCCGGGCCATGGTCGCGACGATCTCGTCGGCCTGGTCGGGGCCGGTGTGGGTGTGCACGGCGGCCCGCACCAGCCGGTGCATCGTCACGGTGTCCGCGTCGCGGTGGGCCAGGCCGTACCGCTCCAGGACGCCGACGGTGTCGGCGAGGGCGAGCGGGTCGCCGGCCGCCGCCCGCAGCCCGGAATCGGGGATCACGTCCGGCTCGGCGGTGAACAGCCGGATCGGGATCGGTTCGTTGTCGCCGTGCGCGACGATCCGCAGCAGGTGGCCGGCGGCCGGTGCCTCGGCGTCGAGCCGGCGGATCGGCTCGTCCCAGAGGGNGGCGGCGGTGGCCCCGGGCCGCCCGCTCACCTCCCCCTGCGCCAGGAGGACCTCCGGCCGGTCGATTAACACCTGAAGGTAGGTCTCGGCGGGGGNGCGGCCGGNGCTGATGCGGNGGGCGGCCTGGTCGAGGGCGAGCGGGTGGTCCCCGAGCCGCTCGGCGATCCGGTCGGCGACCGTCCGTTCGACGGCGGGCAGCCGGCCGGCGAGCAGGGTGACGGACTCGGCCCGGTCCATCGGTCCGACCGGCACGACCGGGCCGAGATGGTCCCAGCCGGGGTTGCGGGAGGTCAGTAGCAGCCGGCCGGGTTCGGTGGGCCGCAGCCAGTCCGGCAGCGTGTCGGCGTCGGCGGTGTCGTCGAGGACGATCAGCCAGCGGCCGTCGGCCCGGCCGAGGTTCGCGATCACGGCGGCCGGTTCCGCGTGGCCGGGCAGGCCCACCGCCGGGGCGAGCTCGCGCACCCGCTCGCCGATCAGCTCGGGGCGTTTCGCCGGCACCCACCACACGGCGTCGAGATCCGCCCGGTGCTGGCGGACGTACTCGGTGACCAGGCTGGTCTTCCCGATCCCCGCGATTCCCGTCACGGTGACCAGCGGCGAGCGGGACAGCGCCTCGTCGAGCCGGGCGAGCGCGGCCGTCCGGCCGACGAACCGGGCCGGCTGATCCGGCACGTTCCACACCGCCGGCAGCTCCGGCGGGAAGATCCCCCGCCGGCCCGGGAAGCCCGGCGGCTGTTCCGGTTGTGGCCGGTCGCCGCGCAGGGCCGCGAGCAGGCTGGCCCGGACGGCGATCTCGCTGCGGTCGAACAGGTCGACCGGGACGAGTTGGCCTAGCAGACCGGGCAGCGGCCGGTCCGCCACCCTGGTCACCAGCAGCCGGCGTTCGCCTCCGGTCGGGTCGGCCGACCACGCCGCCGCCCATTCGGCGACCGCGGGCGAGGAGCGCAGGTAGCCGTCGGAGACCACCGCGATCGTGTGCCGGGCCTGGCTCACCGCCCGGTCCAGCCACCCCACCCGATGCGTCCCCGCCGGCGCCCAGGACTCAAGCAGGACCTGGTAGCCGGCATCCTCCAACGTCCCGGCGATCCATTCGGCCCAGGCCCGCCCGTCGTCCGCGTACGACACGAAACAGTCGGGAGCGCCGTGCCCATCGCCCCCGCCGGTCACCGTCCCAGCATGGCATAGTCACCGAAACGGATTAACCGAGGATGGCGTCGATCGCCCGGTAGACGCGTTCCTCGGAAACCGGGTACGGGGTGCGCAGGCTCTGCGCGAACAGGCTCACCCGCAGCTCCTCGATCATCCAGCGGAGGCGCCGGATCTCGGGCGCCGGCTCCCGGCCGGCGGGGNCGGTGGCGAGCAGCTCCCGATAGGCGTCCTGGACGCGCCCGACGGTCGCGGTGTTGAGCCTGTCCCGCCCGGGATCGCGGGGCAGCCGCTCCAGTCGCCGTTCCAGCGCGGTCAGGTAGCGGACGAGGTCCGCCAGCCGGTCGGCCCCGGTGTCGGTGACGAATCCCCGGTAGATCAACGAGATGAGCTGGTCACGCGCGTCGGCCACCGACGCCGCCACCGCCGGGGCACGCAGCTCGCGCAGCGCCAGATCGACCGCGTGGGCGAGGCCGAGCACCTGCTGAACCTCGCGGACCACCTCGAAGGCGGCCTCGGGCAGTCCCGCGCGTACCGCGGCGAGCAGCGCGGTGAAGCCCGCTTCGTCCCAGGCGGGCCCGCCGGCCGCGGCGATCAACCGGTCGGCGGCGGCCCGCACACAGTCGTCCAGCAGGTCGGCGGCGTCGCGGTGCGGGTTGTGGCTCAGGGCCAGCTTCGCGGCGTTCGACAGCCGGGCGTTGAGGCCGCGCACCGGGGAGGGGACGCCCAGCAGCACCAGGCGCCGGGTGCCGGCCCACATCAGCTGGCGCTGTTCGGCCTCGGTGTCGGCGGCTCGCACCGCGACCGAACCGCCCTCGTCGACCAGCGCCGGGAACGCCTTCACCACGTGGCCGCCCGCCACGTTGCCGCCGCGGCGCAGCTCGACGACCTTCGGCAGGGTGCCGAGGTCCCCCCACGCCCGCAGGCCGGCCCGCTCGAGGCCGTCCGCCGCGGCAGCGACGGCCTCCCGGGTCCTCGGGCGCAGCCGCTCCTTGATGGCGTCGAGGTCCTTGCCCTCGGCCAGTACCCGCCCGCCGGCGTCCTCCACCCGGAAGGTGAACCGCAGGTGATCCGGCACACCCGCCAGCGACCAGGAATCGCGCGGGATCTCCGGCCCGCCCATCCGGCGCAGCTCGTGTTCCACCGCGGTGAGCAGGGGCGCCTGGCGTGGCGTGATGTTCGCCAGGACCGCCTTGGCGTAGTTCGGCGCCGGGACGAAGCTGCGCCGCACCGCCTTCGGCAGCGCCCGGATGAGGGCGGTGACGAGCTCCTCGCGCAGCCCCGGCACCTGCCATTCAAAGCCCTCGGCGCCGACCTGGTTCAGCACGGCCAGCGGGATGTGCACGGTGACCCCGTCGGCCGCCGAGCCCGGTTCGAACTGGTAGCTCAGCGGCAGCGCGAGGTCGCCCGCCTGCCAGACGTCGGGGTAGTCGGCCTCGGTGATTCCCGTGGCGTCCGCGGTGACGAGCATCGAGCGCGGGAAGTCGAGCAGGTCCGGGGTCGTCCGGCGCGCCTTGCGCCACCAGGCGTCGAAGTGCCGGGCGGACACGATGTCCGCGGGGACGCGCTCGTCGTAGAAATGGAACAGCGTCTCGTCGTCGACGACGATGTCGCGCCGCCGGGCCCGGTGCTCCAGCTCCTCGACGTCGGCGAGCAGCTCCCGGTTGGCGTGGAAGAAAGTGTGGCGGGTCTGCCAGTCACCCTCGACCAGTGCGTGCCGGAGAAACAGCTCCCGGCACAGGACCGGGTCGATCCGGCTGTACTGGACCGGCCGGGAGGCGACGATCGTCACCCCGTACAGAGTCACCTTCTCGTCGGCGAGCACCGCGCCCTGCCGGCGCGACCAGCGCGGTTCGCTGTACGTGCGATGCACCAGGTGGGCGGCGAGCGGCTCGATCCAGTCCGGGTCGATCCGCGCGGCGGTGCGGCCCCACAGCCGGGAGGTCTCCACCAGCTCGGCGGCCATCACCCAGGCGGGTGGTCCGGACGGCCGCTTCGGCGCGTCCTCGCCCGCCGGGTCCCCCGGGTTCGCCGACGTGGCTGTCGGCCCGGTGCGCTCGGCACGGTTCGACCGCCGGGCCAGGACGGAGCCCGGCCAGAGCGCGAAGCGGCCGCCGCGGGCGCCGGCGTACTCCCGGCGCTCCGGGTCGTAACGACCGATGTGCGACAGCAGCCCGGTCAGCAGGGCCCGGTGCACGGTTCGTGGATCGGCCGCGCCGGAGCTGTCGTCCCGGGGGGTGAGCCCCAGGCCGCGGACCACCGCGGCGAGCTGGCCGTGCACGTCCTGCCATTCCCGGATGCGCAGGTAGTTGAGGAACTCCGTGCGGCACATCCGCCGGAACTGGTTGGCCGACAGCTCGCCGCGGGCGTCGCGCAGGTAGTTCCACAGGTTCAGGTACGCCAGGAAGTCCGAGGTCGGGTCCGCGAACCGGGCGTGGCGGGCGTCGGCCGCCTGCTGGTGCTCGACCGGGCGCTCCCGGGGATCCTGGATCGCGAGCGCGGCGGCGATGACGAGCACCTCGCGCAGGCAGCCCTGCTCGTCGGCGGCGAGCACCATGCGGGCCAGCCGGGGATCCACCGGGATCTGCGCCAGCCGCCGGCCGAGGGGAGTGATCCGGTGACGGGGATCGGACGCGGTGGCGTCGAACGCCCCCAACTCGGCGAGGAGCAGTTCGCCGTCGCTGATCTGGCGGGGGTCGGGCGGATCGAGGAACCCGAACGTGGCCATCTCGCCGAGGCCAAGGTCGGCCATCCGCAGGATGACCGAGGCCAGGTTCGTCCGCAGGATCTCCGGATCGGTGAACTCCGGCCGGCCGGCGAAGTCCTCCTCGCTGTAGAGGCGGATGCAGATGCCGTCGGCGGTCCGCCCGCAGCGCCCCTTGCGCTGGTTGGCGGAGGCCTGCGAGATCGGTTCGATGGGCAGCCGCTGCACCTTGGTGCGGTGGCTGTAGCGGGAGATCCGGGCGGTGCCCGGGTCGATCACATAATGGATCCCCGGCACGGTCAGCGAGGTCTCGGCGACGTTGGTGGCCAGGACCACCCGCCGTCCGGTGTGCGGCTGGAACACCCGGTGCTGCTCGCCGGCGGACAGGCGGGCGTAGAGCGGCACGATCTCGGTGTTCGGCCGCTGCTCGCGGGTGAGTGCCTCGGCGGTGTCGCGGATCTCCCGTTCGCCGCTGAGGAACACCAGGATGTCGCCCGGGCCCTCCGCGCACAGCTCGTCGACCGCCTCGCTGATGGCCTGGGTCTGGTCGCGCTCGGCCTCGCCGTTCTCCCTGCCGGTCCTCCGCGCGTCGGCCGGGCCGCTGGCTGGTCCGCCGGCTGGGCCGCCGGCTGGGCCGCTGGCCGCCGGGACGAGCGGGCGGTAGCGGACCTCGACCGGATAGGTGCGCCCGGACACCTCGATGACCGGGGCACCCGCGAAGTGGGCGGAGAACCGGGCCGTCTCGATCGTCGCGGAGGTGATGACAATCTTGAGATCCGGCCGGCGGGGGAGCAGCGACCGCAGGTAGCCGAGGATAAAGTCGATGTTGAGGCTGCGCTCGTGCGCCTCGTCGATGATGAGCGTGTCGTAGCGGCGCAGCTGGCGATCGGAGGAGATCTCGGCCAGCAGGATGCCGTCCGTCATGAGCTTGACCAGCGTGTTCTCGTGCACCTGGTCGGTGAACCGGGTCTGGTAGCCGACGACGCCGCCCATCTGGGGAGCCGGGGTGCGCAGTTCCTCCGCGATGCGGTCGGCGACGGTACGCGCGGCGATTCGGCGCGGCTGGGTGTGCCCGATCATCGCCCGGACCCCGCGGCCGAGCTCCAGGCAGATCTTCGGTAGCTGGGTGGTCTTGCCGGACCCGGTCTCCCCGGCGACGACGACCACCTGATGATCCCGGATCGCGGCGAGAATCTCGTCCTTGCGCTGGGTGACCGGAAGGATGTCGGGGTAGTCGAGCGTCGGAACGCTGGCCCGGCGCCGCTCCAGCCGTAGCGATGCCCGGTCCACCTCGGCGGCGATGGCCTGTAGGGCCCGCTGGCGCGCGGCGGGCTCGCGGGTGCGCCGGCTCTCGGCGAGCCGTCGGCCCAGCCGATGGGCGTCGCGAGGAGACAACCCGGTCAGCCGCGCGGACAGCTCCGCCGGTGGCACTGGGCCTGCCGGTGGCACTGGGCCTGCCGGTGGCACTGGGCCTGCCGGTGGCACTGGGCCTGCCGGTGGTGACGGCTGCTGCGGCGGCGTGGGCGGCGGCGTGGCGGGAGGGTTCAAGAGCTGCCTTTCCACACGTCGTTAAGCCTAGGGCACAGCTGTCCCGGCGGCGTTGCGTTCCTCCGGCCCGTCGGGCGGCGGCGACGACTCTTCGGCCGGCGAATTTTGGGGACCTGAGCACGGTCTGCGGTCCCTGGACCGTGTCTTGCTCCCCTGAACTGGAGGTCGGGCCATCCCGTTACCTCTTCGACGGATGAGAGGTTCGACGGATGAGAGGCGAGGCGGTCCTTTGCCGACCAAGGCGAGGTGCGGCCGGTAGCCTGCCAACAGCCCACCCGGTCGGCGGGGGGCCGCCGCTCGACGCCGTCGCGGCCTTTATGCCGTCGCAACCTCTGTGCCGTCGCAACCTCTGTGCCGTCGCAACCTCTGTGCCGTCGCAACCTTGTCGTCGACAGGAACCTCGATGTTGAGGGGGCTGAGCCCTCATGATGATGAGGTGCGAAGTCGGCCCCCACCCTGGTCCGGGCGACCTCCTCGGGCCGGGCAGGGCGTGACCGCCGACGGGCGGGAGGCGGCCTCGTCCGGGGTGCGCGAGGCGGTCCCGTCCGTGGCGCCGGCCACCGTGCCCACGGTCGCCTCCGCCTCCGCCTCCGCCTCCGCGGGCACGGTGACCGCCTTCGGGGAGGGCGCGCTCGAGCTGGGCCGAGCCTCCGTCGAGCTGGGCCGGGCTTACCAGGCGCTGGAACAGGTCATGGGGCGCGTCCTCGTCACCCTGCGGGCGGTCGCGGTTCTGCTGACGGTGTGCTACGTCGCGGTCTGGCGCTGGTACGACCACAGGCCGGCGGCGATGGCCGTCGCGGGGCTGACGGCCATCGGCGGNCTCGTCTTNTNCGTCGTCGGCCTGCGACGCGGGATCCGTCGATCGATGACCACCGTCACGGTCGCGATGTCGGCGGTCCTCGCCCTGACGGCCTCGTCCTGGTTGCCGCCCGCTTCGGTGGGGGACAGCGGGAACTTCGTCTTCCTGACCGCCATCAACGCCGGGATCGTGACGGTCTGGACATTTCCGACGGCCGTCGCGTCGGTCCTGCTCCTGACGCTGTGCGGCGCCACTCTCGTAGGCGGCTGGGGCCACAATCCCCAGGTCTTCTCTCAGACCGCCATGCTGCTGATCATTCCCGGTCTACTCGGGCTGGCGATCGGTCGACTGCGCCGGATCGCCCGCACGGCCGACCAGCGCTGGGCGAACGTCGCGGCCCGGCACCGCAGCGAGGCGGTCGTCCTCGCCGTCGCCCGCGACCGCCGGGAACGGGAGCGAGTCATCCACGACACGGTGCTGAACACCCTGACCGGCATCGCCTGGGGCGGGGGACGGGACGTGGAACTCACCCGGCGTCGATGTGCGCAGAGCCTCACCGCCGTGCGCGGCCTGCTCGACCGGGACGACGAGGTCGGTCCNCCGATCGGCGAGCGGCTGGCCGAGGTCGTCCGCGACGCCACTCGACGGGGGCTGCAGGTCAGCCTCGACGACCAGCGTCTCCCAGCCATCGCGGGGGAACCTCCCGGTGAGCCCCCGGCGGTGGTCGTGGAGGCCTTCGTCGGAGCGGTCGGCGAGGCGCTGGTCAACGTGGAACGGCACGCCGGCACCCGGCGTGCCTCGCTGCTCCTCGGCGGTGGCCCGGGCCTGCTCATCGTGACGGTGTCCGACGCCGGGTGCGGCTTCGACCCGCGGCGGGTCGACTCCGCCCGGCTCGGGCTGCGCGAGTCCATCGTCGGACGGCTGGTGGATGTTGCCGGGACCGCCCGCATCGACGCGCGCCCGGGGCAGGGCACCGTTGTGGAACTGCAGTGGCGCGCCCCGGACGCGACGACGGGGCACGTGACGCGACCACATCCAAGCGATGATCGCGATGATCGTGGCGATCGGGATGATCACGGAGCCGGAAGGGCCGGCGGGCGGGTCGCCGATCGTCGGGACGTCGCCGCGATCGCCGCCGAGCTACGCGACGCCTATGCCGCCGGGCTGCGCCGGGCGCTCGGGCAGATCGCCGGGCTGTGGCTGATCATCATGCTCGTGCCGTTGGTCGGCACGGGTGGGTGGGTGCGGACGATGGCCGGAGCGGGAGCGCTGTGGCTGCTGGTGGCCGTGCTCACCGTCGTCTTCGTCCGGCGCGGACGGAGTCGGCCGATCAGCGGTCCCGAGGCGGCCGTGCTGCTGTTCCTGGCCGTCGCCGTCGCCGTCGCCGGCATAGCGAACACCGTCGGCGCGGACATCGTCCGGATTGCGGACTGGCCGTTGCTCGTGCTTCCCCTGCTCCTAGCGTTCATCACCGCCTCCCGGCCACTCTGGGAATGGGTGGGTGCGCTGCTGGTCGCGATTGCCATGATGATCGTTGCGGTGTTCCTGCGCGGTAGCACCGAATCGCTGGTGCTGGCGCGGCTGGGGGTACTGATCTACGGTGCGTGCGGGGTGCAGATCGTGACCGCGATGCTGGGTCCCCTGCTGCGCGGCACCGCGGAGACGACCGCCCGCGCCTTGGCCGCCGAGGCTGAGGTCGCCGCCCAGGTGGATGCGTCCACCATGATCAGGTGGGAGCGGGCGCAGTGGTTGCGCACCGTGGGGTGGGAGGTGCTGCCGTTACTCGACGGGGTCGCGGGCGGTTGGTTGGACCCGCGGGAAGCCGCCGTTCGGAGCAGGTGCGCGATGCGGGCGGCCGCTGTCCGTCGCATGATCACCGGGGGTGGTCCGTCGTCGGCGCTGGCGGACCTCGACGTGGTCGTCGCCGACGCCGAGGCCGCGGGAATGACCGTCCAGATCCAGCTGTCCGGCGATCTGCGGCTCGCGCCAGCTCCTGTGCGGGCCATGGTGGCCGATCAGGTGCGGGAGGTGCTCGCCGCCGTCCCCGGCGGCCGGGCGATTGTGACGGTCCTGTGGACGCCGGCCGGCGGCAGTGTTTTCGTCTCGCTGCCCTGGCCGCAGGGCCTGCCGCCCCCGCAGCTCGGCCGCGGGGGAGAGGACGCGGGCGGGATCGAGGTCGCGGTGGAGCTGGACGATCGGTGTCTCAGCCTGGAGCTGACCTGGCCGGCGGCGAGCGCGGTCACGGACCCGACCGGGCGGGTCGAGTCGATCGGTGGGCTGGCGGAGTAGTAGGCCGGCGGAACGGCGGGATGGCGGAGCAGTAGGACGGCAGGCCAGCAGAACGGCGGGCCGGTGGGCTGGCCGAGTAGTTAGGCCGGCGGGCCGGCGGGGCAGCCGGTCGGCGGGCTGGGAGCGAACCGCGTTCAGAGCTCGGTGATGATGCGCCGTAGCAGCTCGGCAGTGTCACCCGGGGTCGTGCTGTCGACACTGAGCCGGTTATACACCTCCATGTACCGGTCGACGTCCTCGCGCTTGTCGAGGTAGGCGGAACCGGTGAGCTGCTCCAGGTAGACCACGTCCGGCAGGTCCATTTCGGGGAAGCGGAGGATCGTAAAGGCCCCACCCTCCGCCGCGTGGCCGCCAAAGGCGAACGGCATCACCTGCAGGGTGAGGTTCGGCAGCTCGGACACGGCGATGAGGTGCTCGAGCTGGGCCCGCATCACCTTCGGTCCGCCGATCGGCCGACGCAGCGCCGCCTCGTCGATGACTATCCAGAGCCGTGGCGGGTCCTTACGGCACAGCAGCTTCTGCCGGTTGAGCCGCACGCTGACCCGGCGCTCGATGACGTCGACTGGTAGGCCACCACTACCTTGCGTGATGATCGCTCGGGCGTAGTCCTCGGTCTGCAACAGGCCCGGAATGAACTGGAGTTCGTAGGTCCGGATGAGCTGGGCCGCCTCCTCCAAGCCGATGTACGGCTGGAACCAGGACGGGAGAACGTCGTTGAAGTTCTGCCACCAGCCAGCGGCGTTCGCCTCCCGGACAAGGGCCAGCAATGGGGCGCGCTCTGCATCGTCCGTGACCTGATAGAAGGTCAGCAGGTCGGCGACGTCGCGTTCTTTGAAGCTGACGCGGCCAAGCTCCATCCGGCTGATCTTCGACTCTGATGCGCGGATGTGGTAGCCGGCGGTCTCCCGGCTGATGCCCTTCTCCTCGCGAAGTCGACGGAGCTGAGAGCCGAGCAGGATCCGACGTACGGTCGGTCCACTTCCCGGCTGAGCTGTCGTCACGGTCGGCCCCCTCGCCATGGTCAACGCAAGAGTAAGATACTCGATCTTCTGGTTCCGGATGGGTGGCTGGTTCTCTCGTCTGGGTGACACGCGCGTGTTTAGCGTGGTGAGGATTATTTGTATACACGCTTACGGGGAGCGCCGACGACGGGTCTCCGTTTAACGGGGGGTAGGGGTGCCCCCGGCTGTCGGGTGCAGGCGCAATGGTGTGGACGATGACATGTCCGGACATTCCACTCTCACGGTGCCAGATTCCAGGGGCGTGAGGACTTCGGGCCCCCGGACGGCGATCGTGTGCTTCCTAGTGTTACTCTCCACGGCTGCACCCCTCTTCGCTCCTCCCCCCACTCTCCCCATCGGGTTCCCCTCCGCCGTCCGGTCCCTCCGCCGTCCGGTCCCTCCGCCGTCCGGTCCCTCCGCGGATCTCTCCGGGTTCACGCCGGCGCTCTTCGCCGCCGCGCTGGTTCTGGTGCACGATCTCCGTCGAGTGCTGTCGAGGTGTCCCCCGTTGTTTTACAGCTATGTCGCGGGCCCCGGGACCACGAGTGGACCGGAAGGGCCACGGTTTTCGCTACGCCGAGGCTATGACCTTGTGCACAGTCAGGTCGCGCGCGGCCGGCCTCCCGTCGTCCGGGGAGCCGGAGTGCCCCGTCGTGAGCGCGCGTCTCGCCCCAGACCGGGGATCTTTTTCTCCCGGCTCGGTCCGCGGCCGCCTTGTACGGGTGCCTGGCGCATGGGTCGGATTCGTCACTCTTCGGATTTTTCGGACGTTTCGCCTAGTGGGGTCGAGGCCCGTCCATGGTCCTTCTGCGGAGCCTCACGGGCGGACTGGGCGCAGATTCGTGGTGCCTGCATGGTTCTTGTGATGGGATTTTTAGTGCTTTTGGTAGTTATATCAACATTCTCGGCGCCTTCGTCGGAAGCTGTCGATGCTCCCTTGATCTTCTCTTGATCTTTCTTTGGGCTTCCCTGGGGCCGCCCCGGGACTGGTTCGGCGTGGAGGCCGCGGCGGCGCGAGGCGTCGGGCCGGGCATCTGTCACCCGCTTGATGCACGTGCACCCGACCGTGCTGTATCGTGAGCCAAAGTTCGTGCAGCCGCACACGCTGGCATGATGGGACGGTCTTCCGGGGGGGTGTTCCATCGTGGGTTTGGCTGGCGGTCGGCCGGCGGTCGGTGGTTGGCCCGTCGGTGGTATGGCGAGCGGACGGCGTGGGTCGGGGCCGTGGCGGCATGGCTTCCCGGGGCTTCAGGAGATCGACATGACCAAGATCTACAGCGGTATGTCCGCCGCGGCACTGCAGCGCGTGACATGGCAGAAGAGTCGTCGGAGCAACTCGCAGGGAAACTGCGTCGAAATGGCGAAGCTTCCGGGTGACGAAGTTGCCGTCCGTAACTCTCGGCATCCAAACGGACCCGCTCTGGTGTATACCCGAGCTGAAATCGAGGCTCTGATACTCGGGGCCAAAGACGGCGACTTCGACAACCTGCTCCAGTAGTCGCGCCCGTCATGGCCTTCCCGGTTCCGGCAGCCTCGACGAGGCGGGTACGTTCCATCGCCGTGTGGGCTCCCTATGCAGGGAGCCCACACCGGGTCGTGGACGGTGTGGGCACCGCGGCCGATTGTGGCCTGGGGGGCGGTGCCCGGCCGGACCGGGCGGGCGCGTGGCGAGACGGAGACAGTATGCCCACGTCGATCCCTGAACGGATCTTCAGCTCGGAGGATCTGCCGCTCCTCTCACTTCCCGGTGCCGACGGGCTCATCACCTGCCAGTGGATTCACGAGTCCATGAGGGTGCGGACCCCGTCAGGACGCGGCTGTGACGCCATCCGCGGCTGTGACGCCATCGAGGAGCGGCGGCGCGCGCAGGTCGGTTTCGTCCTGGTCGAGCCGGCCTGGCTGGTTCGCGCGGCGGCCGAGCGGCTCCGCGCGCCGGGAGTCGACGCCATCGTCCTGCACGCTCAGGCCAGCCCGCCAGGTCGCAGCGCGCTGGCCTTGGCGTTCGCCTCTCATCTGCGCAATGCCCTGAGACGGCCGGGAGCAGGCGGTACGCCCGCCCCCGGCGGCCCCCCCGGGTCCGGCAGCGAGCCGGAGGTCGGTGACAACGTCGTCACCGCCGGGGTGCGGCCGGATCTCAGCGGCTTCGCCGATCTGATCCGGGTACCCCATCTGGTGACCGTCACCGACGGCACCGGTGCCGTCGCGGACACGGTCGTGTGGGAAATCATGACCGGCGCGCGGTTCGACACCTGGCTCGATGGAGCTCCCCGGCCCGACCAACGAGCCATCGAGGCGCACCTGCCCGGTCTGTTGCGTCTGCGCGGCCTGCACCGGGTCGGCCGGCTGGATCATCCGGGCGCCGGTGCTCTGCTGGACCTGCTGGGCGGCGGCTATCTCTCCAGCAGGTTGATCCACCGCTGCCCCCGGGCCGTCCTCCCGCTCGTCGCCGCGACCTGACCCTCCGGTTCCCCGGCCGGGGGCCCGGGGATACCCGGTGTCCACCTGTATCCTGCCGTTATCCTGCCGTTCGCCGCTCGGGAGTGCCATGCGCGACGGTGGTTACGCGGCGCGCCTTCCACCACCTGACGGTCAGCCAGGGCCTATGGTCAAGCGCACCGGAACGCCGCTTTATGGGGAGAGTCGCGGATGACCGTATCGCTCGAGGACGCCCGTCGGATCATCGCCGCCGGGGAGAAATATGCGGTTCACCTCGGTCAACCGGTTAACATTGCTGTCGTTGACCACGCCGGAATTCTGGTTGCCCACGTCCGGATGGACAATGCCCGGCTCGAGACCGCGGATATCTCCGTCGACAAGGCGTGCGCGGCTCGGGCCTGGGCTCCGCCGGCCCATCTGGTCAGTCATACCGGTGGCGAGGGACACGCTGGCGGCGAGGCGCATGCCGGCGGCGAGGCGCATGCCGGCGGCGAGGCACCTGCCACGGGTGACGGCCGCGTCGGACGGGAGCGTCCGTCGCCGGCGGAACCGGTCGTCACCGGTCTGCCCGGTGCGCTGCCGCTGTGGCGGAACGGGGTGATCGTGGGGGCCGTCGGGGTGAGCGGTGGTCCCGCCCCCCTTGACCAGGCCATCGCCCGGGCCGCCGCGGCGGCGTTCTGACCGGGCCGACCGGACTGACCGGGCCGACCGGGCCCCACCCCCACGCGGTATCGCTCCCCACGCGGCACCGCGTGGGGAGCCCGAAGCGGGATCGGATCCTGAAACCGGGAGCGATCGATCTTCGGTGAATCTCACAAAATCAACGGAATGGCATCGAAGGGTGGTTCTTCTGGTTCAGGCTTGATGGAGTGGGGAGCGTCACGGCTCTGGGAGTCGGGCCGCACCGGCCTCGGCGCCGTCGTGCGGACCGCCGGGCCGCGCTGCTCGGGCTCGTGAGCCTCCTGATCGGCTTGGGAGCGGTCGGCTGCCGGGTCTCCACCGACGGGCCGACCGCGTCCCCGGCCTGCGCGGCGCCGGGCGTCGCTCCGGACGCGATCAGATTCGGCCTGCTCTATCCGGACACCGGAAACGCGGCGTCACTGTTCCGCTCCTTCCGGGCCGGGGTGGACGCCCGGCTCGGGGTGGCCGACAAGGCGGGCGGTGTGTATGGCCGAAAAGTGGTCTATGTCTGGCGGGATGACGCCTCGAATCCCGCCGGAAACCAGGCCGCCGCCCGGGGGCTCGTGGAGAACGACCAGGTGTTCGGAATCATCGAGTCGACCTCCGTGGCCAGTGGTTCCGCCGGTTATCTCAATAGCCGGCGAATACCGGTGACCGGTACCTCGCTGGAGGCGGCCTGGACCCATAACGACAACATGTTCAGCTACTCAAATATGATCTTCGACGGGCCGTCCGTCACGACCTGGGGTGAGTTCGTCGCCGAGCGCGGCGGCCACCGGGCGATCATCGCCCAGTCCGGGTTCTCGGCGACCTCCGTGACCCTCGCCGACAAGATGGCGTTGAGCCTCGCCGCGGCCGGGGTGCGGGTGCTCGGCCGGATCGACGCGACCGGGCCGATCGACATCCCGGGCATCGGCCGGAAGGTGCGCGACAGCGGCGCGGACGTCCTGGTCGGCGCCGTCACCGGCGCCGCCTTCGGCCAGGTGGTCCTGGGCGCCCGGGCGGCCCGGGCGGATCTGCGGGTCATCCTGTCGCCCACCGGCTACGACCAGCGTCTCCTGCAATTGTTCGGCGGAGTGCTGGCCGGGGTCTACAGCTTCGTCGACTACCTGCCGTTCGAGCAGGAGACTCCCGCTCACCAGCGGTTCCTGCAGGCCATGCTGGAGTACGCGCCCCAGGTGTCCCCGCCGGCCCAGCAGGCGGCCCTGTCCGGGTGGATCTCGGCGGACATGTTCCTGCGCGGTCTGGTGGCCGCCGGGCCATGCCCCAGCCGGGAGACGTTCATCAGGGGCCTGCGGGCGGTGCGCGGCTATGACGCGGACGGGTTGCTGCCCGTCCCCGTCAACTTCGCCACCCATTTCGGGCAGATCAACCGTTGCTACACCTTCCTTCAGGTCACCGCGGACGCGAAACGTTTCGCGCTGGTCCCGCCCGTACCACGGTGCGGGACCGAGATCGGCCGGTAGCACGTGCCCCATCGTGGCGCCGCGATGTGAGCCGCGTCCGCGCCGCCCGTGCCTCCTGACCAAGAACTTCGGACTAGCCTCGGACTAGCATCGCTGGGGCGGCAGAAGACGTTCCAGCTCCAGGACCGGTTACCCGGCCGGCTCGGGATCGTTACGAGGACGACACGGGCCGCACCCCGATCTTCCGTGATCTGCACCAGGAGAAGCCAGTGAGCTCAACGCCCGTCAACGTCACCGTAACCGGCGCTGCCGGTCAGATCGGCTACGCGCTGCTGTTCCGCATCGCGTCGGGCCAGCTGCTGGGTGCGGACACGCCGGTGAAGTTGCGTCTGTTGGAGATCCCGCAGGCCGTGCGGGCGGCGGAGGGCACGGCGCTGGAGCTCGAGGACAGCGCCTTCCCGCTACTGGCGGGGGNGGNCGNGTTNGACGACGCCAAGCGGGCCTTCGAGGGCACTAATGTGGCCCTCCTCGTCGGCGCACGCCCGCGGACCAAGGGCATGGAGCGTGGCGACCTGCTGTCCGCCAACGGCGGGATCTTCAAGCCGCAGGGCGAGGCGATCAACAGTGGTGCCGCCGAGGACATCAGGGTCCTCGTCGTCGGGAACCCGGCCAACACCAATGCGCTCATCGCCCAGACGCACGCTCCGGACGTGCCCGCCGAGCGGTTCACCGCGATGACTCGGCTTGACCACAACCGCGCGATCGCGCAGCTCGCCAAGAAACTCGGCGTGCCCAGCGCCGAGATCAAGAAGATCACGATCTGGGGTAACCACTCGGCTACCCAGTACCCGGACATCTTCCACGCCGAGGTGGGCGGGCGCAGCGGCGCCGAGGCGGTCGGCGACCAGGCATGGATTGCCGACGAGTTCATCCCGCGGGTCGCCAAGCGGGGCGCCGAGATCATTGAGGTCCGCGGCGCCTCGTCCGCGGCGTCGGCCGCCTCCGCGGCCATCGACCACATCTTCACCTGGGTCAACGGCACCCCGGCGGGCGACTGGACCTCGGCGGCGATCCCGTCCGACGGCTCCTACGGGGTGCCCGAGGGGCTCATCTCCTCGTTCCCGGTCACCGCGTCCGGCGGCCGGTTCGAGATCGTGCAGGGTCTGGAGCTCGACGCCTTCTCCCGGGAGAAGATCGACGCCTCGGTGCGTGAGCTGGCCGAGGAGCGGGAGGCGGTCCGCGCGCTCGGCCTCATCTGAGCCGATTTCTCCCCGCCTGCNCAGGCCGGTGAAGCCTGCGCAGGCCGGCGGAGCGGAGGGACGTGTGGAGGGTCGGTCACGGTTGCCGGCCCGGAAACGTGATTATCCCTCCACGGCTCCGTGTCAGGCGGCGGATGCGGCGGGAGATGACACGAACGGCGGACTTTCCGGCGTCCGTTGTGGTTTCTTCTTGAGGGACGCCGGTACCAGTGCCGGTGCCCGCGGCGTCAGCCGACCGAATCGCAGGCGCGCGGGCGACGGGGGCGACGGGGGATGACGAGGAATCCGGTATCCGGTATCCGGTATCCGTGATTCCGGCTCTCGGCTGGCCTGTCGCCGATGCGCCTGCCGGTCGTCGGACGTCGGCCTGGAGCCCTCGCCGCCGTCAATGGTGGCGAGACGTCCGAGGAGAGACATTGTCCCTCACGTCCACTCGGCCCGTCCCCTCGATCCCGCCGCATTCCCTGTTGCTGTTCCTGCTTCAGCTCGCCATGCTGCTCAGTCTGGCAATTCTGCTCGGACGTGTCGCCGTGCGCCTGCGGATGCCTGCCATCGTCGGTGAGCTCTGCGTCGGCGTGCTCCTCGGCCCGTCGTTGCTCGGAACGCTGTGGCCGACCTTCTCGGACTGGTTTCTTCCGCGTGACGCCGCGCAGTTCCACCTGCTCGACGCGGTGGGACAGCTCGGTGTCCTCTTCCTGGTCGCGCTCAGCGGGTTCGAGATTGATACGCGGATCATCCGCCGGCGCAGTCTCACCGTCGCCCGGATCAGCCTCGGTGGGTTGCTCCTGCCGTTGGGTTTCGGGATCGTCACCGGCGTGCTGATGCCGTCCTCCCTGCTGGGCCCCGACGGCGACCGGACGGTCTTCGCGCTGTTCCTCGGGGTGGCGATGTGCGTGAGCGCCATCCCGGTGATGGCGAAGACGCTCATGGAGATGCGTCTGACCCATCGGGAGGTCGGGCAGCTCGCGCTGGCCGGCGGGGTCATCGATGACGCCGTTGGCTGGCTGATGCTGGCGGTCGTGTCCGCGATGGCGACCACCGGTGTCCGGGCGGGCGACACGGCGTTGTCGGTGCTTTACGTCCTCGGGGTGGGGATCTTCGCGTTGACGATCGGCCGGGTCGTCGTCCGGGCCGTGCTGGGACGGATCATTGCCACGAGTGGTGCCGGGGCCGGGGCTGGCGCCGATCCCGGCGCCAGGAGCGGGTCGGTCGTGGCCTTCGTGGCCGTGCTGGTGCTCGCGTCGGCGGCCGGGACGCAGGCGTTGGAGCTGGAGGCGGTGTTCGGCGCCTTCCTGGGCGGGGTCGTCCTCGGGTCGTCCGGCCTGGTGGATCATGCCAGTGTCGCCCCGTTGCGAATCGTGGTGATGGCGGTGCTTGCGCCCATCTTCTTCGCGACGGCGGGCCTGCGTGTCGATCTCACTGCTCTGAGTGAAACCCGGGTTCTGCTCGCGGCGGTGATCGTGCTCGCGGTCGCGGTCTTCGGCAAGTTTGCCGGTGTGTACGCGGGGGCCCGGGCCAGTCGGCTGACCCCCTGGGAGGGTCTCGCTCTGGGCGCCGGCATGAACGCGCGGGGAGTCATCGAGATCGTGGTGGCCAGCGTCGGCGTGCGGCTGGGGGTGCTCTCCACCGAGACGTACACGATCATCGTTCTGGTCGCGATCGTCACGTCGGTCATGGCTCCGCCGATCCTGCGCCGCGCCATGCGACAGGTCGAGCAGACCGCGGCCGAGGAACAGCGTCGCCTTGTGCTGGACGGTCACCATGCGAGCGGTGCCGGTGGCGTCGGTGCCGCGGAGGCGGGTGTCATCACCCGTCGCGAGACCCGGACGCTCCCCGCGGCTCGGTCCCGCGCACGATACCGAAGGTCGGTGAACCCATCCAATACAACGGGTAGGGACGGGTTAGAATTCGAGGACGAATCCGCCGGCTGACGGACCACCTACCGTCGCGTCGCCGGATTTCTGCGGGCATGCCTACGGGGGACTCGTGACGGACCGGCTGACCGAGGCGGAGATCGAGGCGCTTTCCGCCACTTTTACCAACCAGATGAAGGCGACTCATCTGTTGGAACGTGCCGGGCTGGCGCGTCGGCACCATCCGCAGTTCTACCCGGGTGAGTCGTCGTTCGAGTTCTGGTCCGAACTCGCGTCGCTGTTGGAGAACGGCCTGTTGCCGGACGGCCGGAGGCGCATCCTCACCGAGGCGCATCGGGACTATCGGGGCAACCGGATCTTCGCCGACGCCGTCCGGGAGGACGGTGTTTCCCGTGGCGAGGGCGCCCCGTGGGAGGACGGCGTCCCGCGGCATGTCAGCGTCTTCTGCCTGGATGCCAGGCACTACAGCCGTCAGGACATCGCGACGCAGGCGAGCTGGCGGGAGGGGCTGCGCCGGATCGTCGATGAGGCGGTCGGAGGCGCCGGCCTGCCTCCCCGGTCGATCCGGCTGCGCCAGGATCGCGGCGACGGCTTTCTTGCGGCCGTGGCCGCCGACGCTCCCAAGGCTGTCCTCGCGACCGAGTTCGTCCGGGAACTGCGGATCGCGCTGCGGACCTACAACCGGGGGCGTGACGAGACCGGCCGAATCCGGTTGCGGTTGGCCCTGCACCAAGGCGAGGTGGGTATCGGCGGCAGTGGTTTCGTCGGCGACGCGGCGGTGGTCGCAGCCCGGCTGGTCGACGCGGACCCCGTCCGGCAGTTGCTGGAACAGGACAGGGACGCGGAACTGGCACTCGTCCTGTCGTCCGAGTTCTACCACAGTACGGTGGCCGGGCGGCTGCGGGATCTCGACCCGGCGCAGTACCGCCGAGTCGAGGTGTCGGTGGCGGGCAAGTACGAGGGCCTCGCGTGGATCACGCTGCCGGGGCGCCCGTTTCCGGTGGTGCGGACCCCGTCGAACGGCTCCGATCAGGGGCCGGTCGCGGACGGGAAGTGGGACTTCCTCATCTCCGCGGATCCGTCCGATGAGGCCTGGGGCTCCTGGATTGCCCGCGTGTTGGAA
Organism: Frankia sp. Allo2; assembly: GCF_000733325.1. Classification (NCBI taxonomy): domain Bacteria; kingdom Bacillati; phylum Actinomycetota; class Actinomycetes; order Frankiales; family Frankiaceae; genus Frankia; species Frankia sp. Allo2. The sequence continues at coordinate 6,588 of NZ_JPHT01000011.1, read as the reverse complement.
GGCCGTGGTCATTCGGTGCATCTGGCGGCCCTCGACGCGCTGCCCGGTGAGCACGAGATCGGTCTGCTGCATGAAGGGATCTCGCAGTCCCGGCGTACCCTCGCCGTGCTGTCGAAGAGCTACCTGGCCTCGGAGAAGATGCAGGCGGCCTGGCAGGCGGCCTGGCAGGCGGATCCCAACGGCGTGAAGCGCACGCTGATTCCGATCCGCGTCGAGACCTGTGACCCGGCCGGGCTGTTGCGCGGCATCAGCTACATCGATCTCGTCGACAAGAAGGACGGTGCGGCGGCGGAGCTTGAACTGGTCAGGCAGATCGTCCGGTCCCTGAACGGCCGCGGTTCCCGGCCGTCGACTCCGCCACCCTTCCCCGGGCAGCGATCCTGACCGGCCGCCGGCNGGGATCCTCGCGGTCCGCCGCCTCGACGTCGTCGGAGTCACCAGCGGTGCCGGTATCGGGGTCACCAGCGGTGCCGGCGTCGATCAGCAGTCGGCCGAGCCCGCGGCCGTAACTCGTGCTTCCCTCCAGCCTGGACCAGTCGGCCAGCGCCGTCATCATGGCCCGCAGTCCCGCTGCGGACGGTTCTCCGGCAACCGCCTGCTCGGCCTGGCTCTGCACTCTCGCCAGCCAGGTCAGCGCCTCGTTGCCGGCTGTCCGGGCGCGCCGGGCCGCCTCGTCGATCCGGGCCCTGCGCAGGATCGGCCGGCCTGCCGCCGTCGGCGCCCCGGCCAGCCGGAGCAGTCCGGCGGCGCGCCCGCCCTCCGACCCGGCGCGCCCGTAGGCGGTCAGGGCCCGCTGCCACAGTTCCTCCGCGCGTTCCGGATAGGCCGTTCGCGACCGGATGACCCGGCTCCCGCCGGGCCGACGGCCGAGCGTCTGCGCCCCGCCGTCCGGGAAGCCGGCCCAGTCGCCGCGCACCAGCGCCGCATGGGCCAGTGTCGCGTGGTCGGACCCGGCGCCGGCCTCGACCGCGTCCAACGCCATGCCGGCCTCGGCCTCCTGGTTCGCCCGGAACAGCAGATCCGCCCGCAGGATCCGCGCGTACGCCGCCGCCTGTGGCACCGGAAGCTCGTCGAGATGGGTGACGAAGAGATCAGCCGTGGCCAGGGCCTGCATTACGAGTGTTCCGGCAGGGTCGGCGGTCCGTGCGGCGCGCGGCGGATCGGCGCCGTGACCGTGCACGACCACGTGACGGGGCAGGCGATAGGACATGCGATGGGGGATGTGATGGGGGCCGGGCTCGTGCCTCCGGCCGGTTTCGCGGTGGTCGACGCGGAGACCGGTCAGGGCCAGTTGTGCCCGCGCCACCCGAATGCCGGGGATGATCGCGGCGCCGAGCACGCAGATGACCGCGGTCGTCGGTTCGAGCAGCGCGTGCCGTTGACGGGAGATGACCTGCGTCGTCCAGGCGATCAGCGGGGCGTCCGTCATGGTTCGCGACGGCCCGGCTGGTTTGGCCAAGCCGGCCGGAGGCGGAGCGAACGTCCTCGTGGCCCAGGCTCGGACGACGCCGACGTCATCAGGGGACCAGTTGAGGTCGAGAGCCAGCGCGGCGAGGTAGAGCGCCTCGTGCGCCGCCATGTGATCGGGGTCGGTCGGGTCGTGTTCGCTCTGCCGCAACTCCCGCAGTGCTCCTTTCGCCCGGCNGGCGGCGAGCGCCGTCGCCGCGCCGATGAGATGGCGTTCCGCGGGAGGCGGGGAGGGGTAACGGAGAGGCACACCCGCGGGCTCGACGCGGTGCTGTTCGTGCAGCAGGAGCGCTACCAGGAGCCGGGCTGAGGCAAGCGGCATCGTTGCGGTGTTCCTTCACGGACAGCGGGATGGGTCCGGAGCCAGATTTCATCGGAAGAAAGGAAAAATAGCGGGGCATGCCGACAGTATCCGGCGACCCGCCGCGCGGAAATCCATTCCGGCGCTCTCGCCGCGGCCAGGTCGTGGTATCTCTGGTATCTCGCTATATTTTTATAATTCTGAAAAATGCTATTCATTGTCTCTCGGGAAATACGAAGACCGGGGTGGACGTATGGTCGGGGTGGACGCGGTCCTCAGGCCTCCGCAGGAGCATCCGGGCATGTGGGACGCCGTCGACCTGGCTCAGATCGGATCCCATGGCACCGCGTCGTAGCGGCGGGTAAGCGTCGTCATGAGCCATTCGGATCCCATGGCACCGCGTCGTAGCGGCGGGTAAGCGTCGTCATGAGCCATTCGGATCCCGCGAAGAGGTGGCCGTCGATGGCCGGACGGGCGCGATCCCGCGTGAGTTGGTGACGAAGGCGGCCTCGGCCCGCCAGATCCGCCAGTCGCACGGGGGCCCGTACGCTGGGCGGGCCGCCGTCCGCCGGTGCCTGCTCCAACAGCGTCATGGTGACTCCGCGCAGGGCGGGAGCGTCCGGCCAGACGATCATGTTGCCATCGAAGAAACCGATGTTGGTCATTGCGCCCTCCGCGACGAGCCCGCCGGGGGCGGTCAACAGGGCGTCGTCGTAGCCGTCACGGCGGACGAGCCGGCCGTGCTGGATCTGCGNGAACGTCCCGAGATGCTTGAGGTGGGCGAACGGGCGCAGGTACGGCACTGACCGCAGCCGTTGTGGGGTGGTCGGCATGGTTGCCGGTTCGCCGATCGCGACAATGACGCGCACCCCTGCGCCGTCCGGCTGCTCGGTGACGACAATCCGGACCGTGGCATCCAGCGTGGTGGCGGCTGTCGCCGTGGCCTCGGAGCCGGCGGCGGCCGTCTCGGTGGCGTACAGTGCCTGCCGGATGCGGTGGCGAACCAGCTCGCCGTCCAGAGGCTCGCCGTAGAGCTCCTGGTTCGCCTCATTCAGCCGGGCGAGATGCCACCGCAGGCCCCGGGCCCGACCGGCTCGCACCTGCAGCACTGTGAAGTGGCCGTGGGGGAGCAGGGCTAGGCGGTGTGGCTCATCGAGGGGAACGGGGTGCCCGTCGATTTCGACGCGTCGAAGTGTGGGAGTGACCACCTTGGCCACGATAGTGACCCGCCGGCGGGCGGCGGNTNCGTGGGCTGGGCCGTCCGTGGCTGGGCCGTCACGCGCGATGTTCCGGTTGCGTCGCCCACGGAACCGCCGCCGTGTCGTCTTCGCTAGCGTGCTCGTGCGTGCTGCCGACAGGCTGCCGCCCACGAACGCCAACACGAACGCAAAGGAGTGTGGCTATGTCCGATCTTGCCGTCGATTCCACGGCCGACCCGGCGAAACTCGTCAGCGGTCTGCCCGCTATGTCGGAGCGTGAGGTCTCCGACCTGCTGGGTGGGCCGGCCGGTGACGCGGTGCTGGACGAGGTCTTCCGGCAGATGCGCGACACCTTCCGCCCAGAGCAGGCACAAGAAGAGAACGCTCTGGTCCGATTCGTGCTCAACGGTGGACCGGGCGGCGCCGTGCGCACCTACGAGCTGCGGGTCGCCGACGGTGTCTGCACTCTGGCGACACCGCCCGCCACCGGGACCCCGAGTGAATCCGCGGGGGAGCAGACGCTGACCATTATCACGGATCGTGTCCGCTTCGTTCGGGTGGTCTCCGGTCAGGCCAGCGGGGCCAAGCTCTTCCTCACCAGAAAGATCAAGATTGATGGTGACCTGAAGTTCGGAGGCAGGATCCTGTCTTGGTTTGAGATCAAGAAGGAGAGCTGACCGGCGGCGGTCCCCACCGGTGCCGCCACGATGAGGTGCCGGCTGGTGCGGCCGGTGCTGGACGTTCGGGAGTACGAGTTGCCCGCCGGGGCCGACATGGCCGCTCTGTGCCGTCGCGCCGAGGAGGTCAGCTGGGAAGGCCAGCCGAGGAGGCCATGAGCGGACGGGTCGGCGACGTCGTTCAACCGGCGCCGGCTCGCCCCTCACAGGGCGAACTCGGCGGTGTTCAGGCCGAGGGCGAGGGCGGCCTCCCGCACCACGGCCCGCTCGCTGGCGACGAACTCGCCGTCAACCAGGCCGATCACCTGCCCGATGCGCACCACGGCGGCGGCTTCCGTCGCCCGCCCCCGCACCTTGGCGATGTCGGCCAGCGCGGCCTGTTTGCCGGCGGCGAAGTCTGCGGTGAGACGGCTCAGATGTTCATCGAAGAGCCGTTCCACGTCCTGTTCGGGAAACTGGGACATCACCGGATCCGTGGCGATGAAGCCGAGTAGTCCCTCGCGTTCCGCCGGATCGATGCGACCATCGGCCGCGGTGACGAGGGCACAGATCGCCACGGCGGCGTCCCGGAAAGTGAGGCTGCGCAGCTCCTCCCGACGGGCGAACAGCTGCGCGCGCAGTGAGGCCAGGGAGGGCAGCCGCCGGTTGCCGACGGCGGGATCGAGGCCGCGCCAGAGCGGCCAGCCTTCGGCGAGCCAGCGACGTACCACCTCGGCCATCGATAGCGGGCGCAGGCGTGTCGCGAGGAGCACGTTGATGTTAACCGGAACCAGCGTGTGCTCCCCCCAGCGTGACGGCGTCGGGATGTCGGACGGCCAGAAGCCGGCGAACATGATACTGAGCACGTGATCGGTTGCGGATTCAGGTGAGTGGCCGGTGATGGTTCCGTCGTGCTCGACCGCCCCGATGAACTGCCGGGAGATCGTCCGAGGGCCGGCGAGGCGGCCTACCTGCCGTTCGAGAGCGTCGTCCGTGCTCTCTCCCGCCGCCACCGGACCGCCCGGAAGGACATGCCAGGCTTCTCCCGGCGGGCGAGCGAGGAGAATGCGGTCGTCAATCCGTACGAGAAGCCGAACATCAAGCCGAATAGCAGCCTGCAAAGGCATACCGAAAGCCTCCTGAAGACGCACGGCACAAGGCGGGTTACGCGCAGGCACCATCATCCACCAGATGGCGGAGCGAGTGGACGCGGCGGTCCGGAACTACTCATCTGCGCTGCCGGCGTGACCGCTCGGTCCGGGTGCCGCGTGCCGCCGTAGACCGCCGGGCGTCGCGCAGGTCCGCGGCCAGTGGTGGGGTGGGATCGGCCAGTCTCGGAAGGATGATGGTGTCTGTGGCGGCTAGGACGTCGAGCCGTCCGGACCTTAGCGCCGAGGCGTGGGCGCGGCGCCACCGGATCCGTATCCAGACCGTCCGCGCCCGATCCTAGGCCGATCCTGAGAGGCATACCGTGACCAAGTTTCTGCTCAGCGTGCATGTCCTGGCCGCGATCCTCGCGATCGGACCGGTCACCGTGGCCGCCAGCATGTTCGCCCCGGCTGCGCGCCTGGCGCTGACCTCCCCGGGCGACGAGCGTGCTGCCGGGATCGTCCGCGTGCTGCACCGGATCTGTGGCGTCTACTCCGCGCTCGGCCTCGTCGTACCGATCTTCGGGTTCTTCACCGCGCAGAGCCTGGGGGATGAAAGCTGCTGCCGAATCAGCGTCCGATGGCGTCTGATGGCCTCTGATGGCGTCGTATGATGTTCGTGTGAACCTTAAGGAGTGGGCCGCCGCGAACGGCGTCGGGTACACCACGGCGCGGCGCTGGTACCGCGACGGCCTGCTCCCGGTCCCTGCCCGCAAGGTCGGTGGGCTGGTACTCGTCGACGAACCCACCGTGCCGGCCGGGCGCCCCGTCGCGGTGGTGTACGCCCGGGTGTCGTCCGCTGACCAGAAGCCGGACCTTGACCGGCAGGTCGCCAGGATCGTCACCTGGGCGGCCAGCCAGAACCTGGCTGTCGGCAGGGTCGTGACCGAGGTCGGGTCGGCGCTCAACGGTCATCGGCGGAAGTTCCTCGGCCTGCTGCGCGACCCGGCCGTGGCGACGATCGTCGTCGAGCACCGGGACCGGTTTGCCCGGTTCGGCGCCGAGTATGTCGAGGCGGCGCTGTCGGCGCAGGGCCGGCGGCTGCTGGTCGTCGACCCGGGCGAGGTCGACGACGACCTGGTGGGCGACGTCACCGAGATCCTGACGTCGCTGTGCGCCCGGCTGTACGGTCGTCGGGCCGCGGCGAACCGGGCCGCCCGCGCCGTCGCCGCCGCCACCGAGGCTGGCGAGTGACGACGCTCCAGGCGTACCGCTTCGCCCTCGACCCGAACCAGGCCCAGCTCGCCGGTATCCGCCGCCACGCCGGGGCGTCGAGGTTCGCCTACAACTGGGGCCTGGCCCGGGTGAAGGCCGCGCACGCCCAGCGTGACGCCGAGCAGTCCTACGGGCTGACGGGCGACCTGCTCACCCCCGTCCCGTGGACGCTCCCCGCGCTGCGCCTCGCGTGGAACGCGGTCAAGCGGGACATCGCCCCATGGTGGGACGAGTGCTCGAAGGAGGCGTTCCGCGCCGGGCTCGACCAGCTTGCCCGCGGGTTGAAGAACTTCACCGACTCCCGGCAAGGGAAGCGGAAGGGCCGGCGGGTCGGCTTTCCCAGGTTCAAGAAGCGGGGAAAGGCCCGTGACTCGTTCCGGTACACCACCGGCGCCTACGGCCCGGCTGACGAGACCTACGTGAAGCTGCCCCGGATCGGGCGGGTGAAGGTCCACGAGCCGATGGGCGCCCTGACCGGCCGGCTGGCCGACGGACGTGCCCGACTGTTCGGCGTGACCGTGTCCCGGACTGCTGACCGCTGGTTCGTGTCGTTCACCGTCGAGGTCGACCGCGACGTTCCCGAGCGGCCGTCGCGACGGCAA